>JBJEHN010000066.1:0-26149 GCA_051876105.1 Coriobacteriales bacterium
ATTGGGCGATTATCCTAACCAACTCTCAATATATAAGTTATAGTTTATATCTGTATCAATCCTAACTTATAGAAAGGATACCAACCATGAACTCCATTTCTCGCAGGCAGCTTCTTGCAGGCGGCGCAGCGGTTGCGGCGGCGGGTGCACTGGGCCTTGCGGGCTGCGGCACCAGCTCCAACAGCGGCTCTGCCGGCAGCGGCCAGGCGGCAAGCTTGGGCGTTGCCTACCAGTACGGCCTCTCCTATGCCCCGGTGGTCGTTGCCAAGGAGCAGGGCCTCATCGAGGCCGCGTACAAGGAGGCCTGCGGCGGCGAGCTCACCATCGAGTGGAACCAGATGAGCTCCGGTGCAGACATCAACACCGGCATCTCCTCCGGCAGCCTCCAGGTGGGCTTCATGGGCCTCGGCCCCGCGATCACCGGCATCGCCACCGGGCTCGACTACCGCGTCTTCACCAACATCTCCGGCCAGGAGCACGGCCTGATGACCAGCGACGCCTCCATCACCAAGCTCGAGGACCTCGTCGGCAGCAAGGAGCAGATCGCCCTGGTGAACATCGGCTCCTTCCAGCACATGGTGCTCGCCAAGGCGCTCGACAACGCGGGCCTCGACCCCCACGCGCTCGACTCCAACATCGTGGCCATGGCTCACCCGGACGGCATGGCCGCCCTGCAGAGCGGCAACGTGTCCTGCCACCTCACCAGCTCGCCCTACATCTTCACGGAGCGCAAGGACTCCGCATTCCACGAGCTCACCGAGGTCAACGAGGCCTGGACCAGGGAGGACTCCTTCATCGTGGGCGTCGCCTCCAGCGCGCTTCATGACGACGAGACCCTCTACAACGCCGTGTGCACCGGCCTCGAGCGCGCCATGGACTACATCACTGACAACGCCGAGGACGCAGCCGCGCTGCTGTGCGAGTTCGACGGCAACACCGCCGAGGAGGAGCTCGAGTACCTGGAGCAGGGCGTCTACACCCCGCAGACCAGCAAGCTCTTCGAGATGGCAACCTTCATGAGCGAGACCTCCTTCATCGACAAGGCCATCGCCTCCTACGAGGACCTCGTCTACAGCAACGTCACCGGCGACTAGCACCCCGCCACCGCCCCGCCGGCGTGCCTGCGCGCCAGCGGGGCTCTCTGTCTGCACGCACCATCTGAACACCGGGAGAACCATGGCTTCAACGAAGCACAAGACGCTCAAGGCAGGGAGCACCCTGCACACCGTGATCACAGACGTGGTCTTCATCGCCGCCCTGCTCGTCATCTGGGAGCTCGTGGCCAAGGCACATGTCTTCGGCCCCAACTCCGAGGTGATCTTCCCCACGCTCGAGCAGGTGGGAGCGGCGTTCGTCCGCAACTTCACCTACGGCTACGCCGGCACCCCGCTGTGGGTGTACGTGGGAGACTCGATGCTCCTGCTGCTGGAGGGCTTTCTGCTCGGCATCGTGCTGGCCTTCGCGTTCAGCGCGCTGTCCATGATCAGCAAGACCTTCTACGCGATCTACAACCTGGTCGTCACCGTCTGCGACCTGCTGCCCGGCGTGGCACTGCTGCCCGTGGTCATCGTCATCGTGGGCGTGCGGCCGGAGGTCATCGTCTTCCTGGTGGTGCATGCCGTGCTGTGGCCGCTCTCTCGCAACCTGCTCGACGGCTTCCAGGCGGTGCCCGCCATCTACGTCGAGGCCGGGCGCAACATGGGGCTCAGGGGCTTCAGGCTGCTGGCCAGCGTCTACCTGCCGGCGTCGATGTCCTACATCGTGAGCGGCATCAAGGTCTGCTGGGCGCGCGCATGGCGCGGCCTCATCAGCGCCGAGATGATCTTCGGCCTGGCGAGCTGCCCGGGCATCGGCCTCTACATCAACCAGATGCGCACCAACCTCTACAACGCCGAGATGTACGCCACGCTCATCGTGATCATCATCATCGGCCTGATCGTGCAGTACGGCATCCTCGCGCCCATCGAGAAGAACACCGTTGTCAAATGGGGGATGAGCAACTGATGAGCCAGAACAACACCGTGCTGAGCATCAGCAACCTGACCAAGGTCTACAAGAGCGCAGACGAGGAGAAGGTGATCCTGCAGGACGTGAGCCTGGAGGTGGCGGAGCGCGAGTTCCTCTGCATCCTGGGCCCCAGCGGCTGCGGCAAGACCACGCTCATGCGCTGCGTGGCGGGCTTCGAGGACTACCAGGGCGAGGTCCGCGTGGACGGCAAGCCTGCAACCGAGCCCGGCATCGACCGCATGATGGTGTTCCAGGACTTCAACCAGCTCTTCCCGTGGATGACGGTGGAGGGCAACATCCAGGCCGCGCTCAAGCTGCAGGGCATCAAGGACAAGGCCCAGCTCAAAGCCATCAGCGACGAGGCCCTGGCCAAGGTGCGCCTGGAGGGCTGCGGCGGCTACTACCCGCGCCAGCTCTCCGGCGGCATGAAGCAGCGCGTGGCCATCGCCAAGGCGCTGGCGCTCAGGCCTAAGATCATCCTCATGGACGAGCCCTTCGCCGCGCTGGACGCCATGACCCGCAACGAGCTGCAGGCCGAGGTACTCGAGATCTCGCAGCAGACGGACTGCACCTTCATCTTCGTCACGCACAACATCCAGGAGGCGCTGGTGCTGGGCACCCGCATCCTGCTCTTCGGCAAGGGCGGCAAGGTGCTGGTGGACGAGCGCAACACCATCGAGCGCCCCGTCTCGCCCGCCTCTGCAGGCTACGGCGAGATGTGGACTAAGCTCCACGACGCCCTCTACCAAGCCTAGGCGCGAAAAATGGGACAGTGGGGACAGTCCCCACTGTCCCATTCGTCCAAGAATGCGGGTTAGGCGACGGAGAAGGCGGGCCAGTAGGTCATGAGCAGCCAGCAGGCCAGGCTCAGCAAGACGATGATGGCGATGGAGATCTTCCAACCCTCCTTGAGCATGTAGCGCGGCTGCAGGCCGTAGCCCACGGGGATGGCGCGGATGGAGGTGGGCAGCATGTACGAGAGGTTGACGCCCACGCTGGCCGCGTAGATGTAGGGGATCGGGTTTTCGCCGATGCCCGTCACGATGGAGATGACGATGGGCATGGCCACGGCCGCGGTGGCGGTGTTGGAGGTGACGTCGGACATCAGCAGCGTGAGCGTGATGATGACGAAGATGGTCACCAGGCCGCCCGTGAGCCCCATGTGCGAGACCGCGGTGCCGATGGCCTGTGCCGCACCGGAGCCGTTGATGAGCGTGCCCGCCGCCAGGCCGCCGGCGAAGATGTAGATGAGCTCCCACACGATCTTGCCCTCGACGCTCTTCCACAGCATGAGGCGCGAGCTGTCCTCGTGGCGGGTGACCAAGAAGGTCAGGATGCCCGCGATGATGAAGACGTAGGCGGGCTTGAGGCCGGGCAGGTAGGCCGCGTAGAGCTGGCGCGTGAAGGCCAGCACGGTGGCGATGCCGAAGAGCAACAGGCAGACAACTTCCTCGCGCTTCATCTTGGGGAGCTTGGCGTACTCCTGGGCGAAGAACTCCTTGGTGCCGCCCAGGCTCTCGTCCTTCTTGACGCCCCAGAGCATGAAGACGGCCGTGATGGCCAGCACCAGCAGCGTGAGGGGCAGGAAGCGCACCACCCAGTCGATGTACATGTACTCGCTGCCGGTGAGCTGCTGGATGTAGTCCACGGTCACCAGGTTCATCGCGCCGCCGAGGGGCGTGGCCAGGCCGCCCACGCCCGCGCTGTAGGCGATGTAGAGCAGCAGCTTGGAGCCCATCTTGGAGTGCGCGATGTCGCCCTCGCCCACGTACTTGAGCATGGAGACGGCGATAGGCGTCACCGTGGCGCAGACCACGGCGTTGGGCAGCACGGAGGACAGCAGCGCAGAGAGCAGCATCCAGAAAACGAGCTGCTTGCGCAACGAGCCGCCCACCAGGCCCAGGAACTTGGCGGCGATGCGCTTGTCGAGGCCGGTCTCCTCCCACGAGACGGTGAGGATCGAGGCGCCGAGCAGCAGCAGGATCGTCTCTGACGCGTAGTTGGCGATGACGGAGGACATGTCCGTCATCTGCACCACGGCGTTGATGGCGATGGGCAGGAAGGCGGTCACCGCGTAGTCCACCGGGCCGGTGACCCACCAGAAGGCCATCCAGGCCACGGTGCCGATGGCGGCGCGCGAGCCGACGCTCTCGAAGATGCTGCTGGGCAGCAGCAGGATGCACAGGGCGAAGAGCACGGGGCCCATCGCCAGGTAGATCAGGCGCTTGGTGTTGCTCATAGGGGCGGGTTCCTCCACATGCAGAGTTCAAGATGATGGAGCTATAAGTTTCAGCTTATAACCCGCCCCTGTCAACCATAGGTTTTGAATTAGCGGAGCTTGGCTCGCTGGAGCTTGCCGTTAGCGGAGCGGGGGATCTCGTCGATGATCTCTATCTCCTTGGGGACCTTGTTCTTGTCCAGGCTCTCCACGAGGAAGGCGTAGAACTCCTTGCGGTCGAAGCGCTCCGGGTTCTTCACGCTGATGAACAGCTTGGGCACCTGGCCGGCGTCCTTGTCTGCCAGGGGCACGCAGGCGCAGTCGACCACCTTGCGGTAGCTGCGGGCGGTCTCCTCGATCTCCTCCGGGGCGATCTTGATGCCCTTGAAGTTGATGATGTCGTCCGCGCGGCCCAGGACGTAGACGTAGCCGTCTTCGTCGATGTAGCCCAGGTCCTTGGTGTAGACGAAGCCGTTCTCCATGGCGGCGGCGGTGAGCTCCGGCTGCTTGAAGTAGCCCCTCATGTTCATGGGGCCGGCCGTGGCCACCAGGCCGGTGTTGTCCGCGGAAGACTCGATGGGCTTGCGGTCCTGGTCGACGATGATGAAGGTGGAGTTCTTGGTGGGCTTGCCGATGCAGTTCTTGCGGCCGCGCTCGGCGTTGAAGTCGAGCGCGCAGGTGCGGCCGGACTCCGTGGAGCCGTAGAAGTTGTAGAGGCGCACGTCGGGGAAGCTCTCCTGCAACAGCTCCTTGGTTTCCTCCGGCAGGGCAGACGAGCCGATCTGGATGTAGTCGAGCTGCTCGTTGAAGTCAGCCAGCTTGCCGCGGGTGAGGCGCATGAGCACCTGGGCCGCCGTGGGCGAGAGGTCCATGGCGCGGACCGTGTAGTCCTGCAGCAGCTGGAAGATCTCTGCCACGCGCATGACGCCGTCCACGATCACCACCGCGCCGCCGTTGAGCAGGTTGGCATAGCAGCAGCGGATGCCATGGGAGTGGTTGATGGGCAGCGGCAGCAGCTCCACGGAGCCGGGGCGCATCTGCACGGCGTACATGATGTTCTCGGCCAGGGCGATGTTGTTGCGGTGCGTGCACTCGATGCCCTTGGACTTGCCGGTGGTGCCGGTGGTGTAGAGGATCTCTGCCAGGTCGTCTGCCGCGGGGAAGGGCAGCTCGGCCTCGGGCGCGCCCTGCGCCTGGGCCAGCAGCTCGTCGAAGCCAACGGCCGGCGCGCTGGTGTTGTACTCGGAGTCGAGCACCACCAGCGCGGGCTCGACTTCCGCGCAGATGTCGTCAACGCGGGCCTGGGCGGCGCGGCGCTCGAAGGGCACGAAGACCACACCCGCCAGCTCAGCACCCATGTCGAGCAGCAGGAAGCGCGTGTCCTGCGTGCACTCCACCACCAGGTAGTCGCCCGCCTTGAGCCCGCGCTCGAGCAGGGCAGACGCGATGCGGCGCGCCCAGCTCCAACCCTGCGCGTAGGTGTAGGAGGCCTGCGGGTCTGCGCAGAAGAGGGCCTGGGGCTGTGCGGCGGCATGGCCAGCGAGCACCTCGACCATAGAGTTCATGAGAGTCACGACCTTTCGTCCGAGCGCCGACATGCGCGGCGCAGGTTAGAAGCCCATGTAGGCAAAGCTGCTTGCGTCGTAGCCTGCGCCGTAGACGCCGAAGATCACCACGGAGAACACCGCCGCCAAGTAGAAGGCCCAGCGCAGCGGCAGCGGCCACTTGGCCACGCTCTGGCGTATCTCCACACCGCGCTCCTTCAGCACCCCCACGATGAAGAGGATCAGGATGCACAGCAGGGCAAAGCAGAAGTTGGCGCCGCTCAACCCATAGGTGAACAGCGTGCCGTCGAACCACAGCGCGGGGTTCACGTTGAAGATCATGCGCTTGAAGATGACGGCCGCCGCGAGCAGGCTTGGGGCGCGGGTGATCACGCGCGGGATGATGGCGCAGAGCACGAAGGTGCGCAAGATGCGGAAGAGCTGCCAGTAGTTGGCGGTGTCTGTGATGTGCAGGGCGTCCTTCCACTTGCGGTAGTTGGGCTCGAGCACGGTGCTCAGCGCGATGATGCCGCCCTGCCACACGGCCCACAGGATGTAGTTGACGCCGGTGCCGTGCCAGATGCCCGTGCACAGCCACACGGCGATGAGCGAGCAGATGGTGACGGCGTTCTTGCCGGCGGTGCGGCCCCACTTGGAGCGGCAGAACTTGGAGACCTTCTTGGTCCAGCCGGCCACGGCAACGGGCATGCAGAGGTAGTCCTTGAACCAGGCGCCCAGGGTGATGTGCCAGCGGCGCCAGTACTCGGCCACGGACTGCGAGAAGTACGGCTGGCGGAAGTTGTCTTCGAGCGTGATGTCGAAGATCTGCGAGATACCGCGCGCGATGTCCACGCAACCGCGGAAGTCCGTGTAGATCTGCACGGCGTAGAAGAGCGTGGCCACGATGAGGATGGCGCCGTTGATGTCCGTGTAGCAGTCGTAGGTGTTGCGGACGAACACGCCCAGGCGGTCTGCGATGACGAGCTTCTCGAAGAAGCCCCACACGATCAGCTGCGCGCCGAAGCACACGCGCCTGTAGTCGAAGCGGTGCTCCTGGAACAGCTGCACGCCCAGGCGGTCGTAGCGCGGGATGGGGCCCTGCAGGATGTGCGGGAAGTAGCACACGTAGGTGGCGTACTTGAGGAAGTTGGGCTCGGGCTTGTAGCGCTCCCAGTAGATGTCGAGCACGTAGCCCACGGTGGCGAAGGTGTAGTACGAGATGCCCAGCGGGATGATGATGGTGACGGCGGAGAGCCCGGCCGCCCCGAAAGTGCTGCTGAGCAGCTCGAGGATGTAGCCGAAGAACTTGGTGTAGCAGAGCGTGCCCACCAAGACCACGAGCGCCACCAGCATGAGCGTCTTGGCGCGGGTGCGGGCGCCCTCCTTGACCTTGGCCTTCTCTGCGCGCTCGAGCCCCTCGAGCTGGGCGTCGCGCTGATCGTAGATGCGGCCGATGCCCCGCGCGCACAGGAAGCTCACGAGCATGGCGCTGACGATGAAGGGGAAGAACTCCACCCCCGCGATGCCGTAGAA
Source organism: Coriobacteriales bacterium (assembly GCA_051876105.1). GTDB lineage: Bacteria > Actinomycetota > Coriobacteriia > Coriobacteriales > QAMH01 > W2P13-069. The sequence goes on from JBJEHN010000066.1 coordinate 7,303, forward strand.
GACAAGGCTCGCCACCAGCAGCACGTAGCCGCGGGCCTTCACGGGCACGGCGAAGTAGGCCACCACGCAGATGACCAGGAAAGCGAGGAACTCGGCAGAGGTGAAGATCATGGAGCTGGCAGTACCCTAGCGCTGGAGGCGGCTAGCCCTGGAGGCGCTGGATCATGGCCCACATGGCGTCCACGGTGTTGAAGTTCTCCGGGACGATGTCGTTCATGCCGATCTCGATGTCGAAGGCGTCCTCCATGTCGGCGATGAGGCCGGTGAGGTCGAGGGAGTCGATGACCTCGTCGTCGATGATGGCGGTCTGTGCGGTGAAGTCGACGTCCTCGTTGATGTCCTTGAGGAGTTCGAGCAGCTGGTCCATGGTTGGGCTCCGTTTCCAACGGGCAGCGTGCGCTGCGTCCTGGGTGTTCAGTAAGCTCTCTTAAGCCAACAAATGATAGTACCTTCCGGCCATCAGAAAAAGCTTATAGCGCATCACAACCCGCCGAGTTGGCGCTTTTGCTTAGGCGAGGGTGGCTTTGACAGCGGCTTCCACGGCGGCAGTGGTGCCGTCGACTACCTCGCTGAAGCGGATGGGCATCTCGTCGAGCAGGTCGAGGGAGGGCGGCACGGCGTAGGTGCCGGTGACGCCGGCGAGCTCGGCCACCTTGCGGTTGAGCTGTGCGCCGGTGAGCTCCTGGACCTCTGCGGGCAGCTCCTGGCCGGCGGGGATGCCGGTGAGGGCGCGGTAGACGGCCCCGCCGAACTTGGCCCAGCGGGCGGTGCTCACCACGAGCATGGGGTTGGCGCCCTTGTTGCGGCGGGCGACCTTCCACGCCACGGCGGTGTGGGGGTCGAGCAGGTAGCCGTGCTCGTCCATGACCTGCTTGATCGTGTCGAGGGACTCCTGGTCGCTCACGGAGCCGGCGCGGTACTGGTTGGCGAAGGCGGCATAGGTCTCGTCATCGACGGTGAAGCGGCCCGTGCTGTTGAGCTCCTGCATCCAGCCGGCCACCCTGGCGCTGTCGCGCCCGGTGAGCTCGTAGAGCTGGCGCTCCAGGTTGCTGCTGATGAGGATGTCCATGGAGGGGCTGCTGGTGAGCACGAACTCGCGGTCCTCGATGGTGTAGGTGCCCTCCTGGATGAAGTCCGTGAGCACGCGGTTGGCGTTGCTGGCGCAGACGATGGTGCCGATGGGCACACCCATCTGCTTGGCATACCAGCTGGCCAGGATGTTGCCGAAGTTGCCCGTGGGCACCGTGACGTCCATGGGCTCGCCCAGCTGCAGGGCGCCCTGGGCCACCATCTGGGCGTAGGCGCTCACGTAGTAGACGATCTGGGGCATGAGGCGGCCCCAGTTGATGGAGTTGGCGCTGGAGAGGACCACGTTGTCGCTGGCGGCCAGGACCTCGTTGAACTCCTTGTCGTTGAACATGCGCTTGACGCTGGTCTGGCAGTCGTCGAAGTTGCCGCGCACGCCGTAAACGCAAACGTTGCCGCCCTCCTGGGTGGCCATCTGCTTGTACTGGATGTCAGAGACACCGCCGTCCGGGTAGAAGACGACGATGGAGATGTGGTCGCGGTCCTTGAAGCCGGCCAGCGCGGCCTTGCCGGTGTCTCCGGAGGTGGCCACGGCGATGAGGTAGTCGTGGCCGGGGCCGCCGGCAGCACGCTGCTTTTCGATGCTGGCAGAGAAGAACACGGGCAGGCACTGCAGCGCCATGTCCTTGAAGGCGCTGGTGGGGCCGTGCCACAGCTCGAGCACGTAGGTGCCGTCCTCTCCCACGGGCACCACCGGCGCGATGGCGGGGGTGTCGAAGTTGCTGCCGTAGATGATCTCGAAGAGGGAGTCGATCTCCTCGCGCGAGAAGTCGATGCCGAAGCGCTCATAGACGAAGGCGGCCTGCTGCTTGTAGGGCAGCTGCGCCAGGGAGGCGATCTCGTCGAGGGTGACGTGGGGGATCTCCTGCGGGACGAAGAGGCCGCCGCCGGGAGCGATGCCCTTGATGACGGCTTCGGAGAACTTGAGCGGCTCGGTCACGACGCCGCGGGTGTCGACATAGCGGATGCTGTCCATGGGCAAACCCTCCATCTGGGCTTAGCGGTCCTCAAGTAGTCTGAAGATACTACCACCCCTGCCGCTGCCAGCTGTTTCGAGCGCGCAAAAGCCGCCGCTCGCAGCCGCCAGGCGCGCAAAAGCAGGCGCCCGCGGGAGCGGGGTGCTCCGTGCGGGCGCTTGGTTGCGTGCGTATGGGCGCTGGCGGGTGGGGCCTAGAAGTCTTTGAAGATCTCCTTGAACGACTTCTCCGCGTACTCCTCGACGTCCTTCTCGAACTTGTCGTAGAGCTCCAGGAAGCGCTTGCCTTCCTCCGTGAGGCGCGAGCCGCGGGCACCGTAGCGCTCGATGAGCGGGAAGCCCAGGCCCTCCTCGACCTTCTTGATCATGCTCCATGCCTTGCTGTAGGCCATGTGGAGGACTTTGGCGGTCTTGTTGAGGGACCCGTACTCCTCGATGCCGTGAAGCAAGATGCCGGCGCCCTTGCCGAAACTGGGACCCTTGCGGTCCGCCGAGGCGGTGACAACCAGCTTTACCTGCGCGTGCAAGTCCTTCTCGTCTGCCATGAGGCTGTTGCTCCTTAACCGGGGTTTGATGAGTGTGGCAATCCCTCGTTGCCGCAGTCCCCATTTTATATTGAATTGCGATAAAGAGGCCTTGCAATTCAGGTTTTATATGAGAAATAAATCAGAGGGAGCAGCATCGAATGCGCCGCTCCCTCCGACAAGCTTGGATTATCCGAGACCCTACTCGTCGATGCCCTCGCCGATGGTGATGGTGACGGTGGTGCCGGGCACTGCGCTGCCGGTGAGGTCTTGGTTGACGACCTTGCCCTTGTCGCCTTCAGAGTAGTGCTTGGAGACCTTGAAGCCGGCGTTCTTGAGGGTGCTGGTGGCCTTGGCCTCGCCCATGCCGATCACGTTGGGGACGGGCACGTTCTGCGCGCCCAGGCTGATGGTGAGGGTGACGGTGGTGCCGGAGGCCACGCTGGTGCCGGCGGGCACGTCCTGGCCCATGACCTCGCCAGTGCTCACGTCGTTGGAGTAGCCGGTCTGGGTCTTGACCTTGAGGCCCTGCTTCTGGAGGTCGGCCAGGGCGTCTGCCTCTGCCCAGCCGAAGTAGTCGCTCACGACCACGTTGGTGTTGGCCTTGCCCTTGGAGACCCAGTACTTGACGGTGGAGCCCTTGTCGGCCGTGGAGCCGTCTGCAGGCTCCTGGCGGCAGATCTTGCCCTGCTCGTACTCGTCGCTGTACTCCTCGTTGCTGCTGGCGGTGAAGCCGGCGTCAAAGAGCGCCTTCTGGGCCTCGAGATCCGTGAGGCCCAAGAGCTTGGGGACGGGCACCTGCTCGGGCTCGTCCTTGCCGCTGGAGATGATGAGGTTGACCTTGCCCTCCTTGGCGATGCTGTCGTTGTACGAGGGGTCCTGGTAGAAGACAAGGTCCTTGGCCACGGTCTCGTTGGGCTCGTACTTCACGACACCCACGTTGAGGCCGTACTCCTCGAGTATCTCCGTGGCCTCCTGGAGAGTGTGGTTGGTGACGTCTGGGACGATGACCTGCTCGGCCTTGCCGCCCTGGCTGAGCGCAAAGCCCACGCCCGCGATGGCGGCGATGACCAGCACAGCCACGACCGCCGCGACGACTTTGACGCGCGCGCTCTTCTTGGGGGGCTCGCCGCTGCCGCCGCCGCGGCCGCCGCGCTCGTAGCTGTTCTTGACGCTGCCCGCCTGCTCGCCGGCCTCGACCGGGTCGATGACGCGGGTGACGCCGGCTGCCGCTGCGGCCCCTGCGGGCGAGCCGATGACGGTGGTGGCTGCGGCAGACGCCGCGGCACCGCGGCCGGCCAGGTAGTCGTCGAGGGCCTGCTTCATCTCGTTGGCGGTGGAGAAGCGCTCCCAGGGGTTCTTGGACATGGCGCGCAGGATGATGGCCTCGAGCGCCGGGTCGATGTTGGCGTTGATGGCACGCGGCGGGACGGGGTCCTCGTTGACCTGCTTCATCGCCACGCTCACCGCGTCTGGTCCGTCGAAGGGCAGCTGACCGGTGCAGGCCTCGTACATGACGATGCCCAGCGAGTAGAGGTCGCTTGTGCCCGCCAGTGGCTTGCCCTGCGCCTGCTCCGGGCTGACGTAGTGAGCGGTGCCCAGGACGTTGGAGTCCGTGGTCATGTCCGTGTTGCCGGCCTGCGCGATGCCGAAGTCCATGACCTTAACGTTGCCGTCCGTCTGGACCATGATGTTGGCGGACTTGATGTCCCTGTGGATGATGCCGTAGCTGTGCGCCACGCTCAGGGCGCTGCAGACCTGGGAGCCTATCTCGGCCACCTTGCGCGGGTGGATGCTGCCGCGCTGCTGGACGGCGGTCTTGAGGTCCGTGCCGCGGACGTACTCCATGACGATGTAGTACATGTCGTCGTCGCGGCCCCAATCGTAGATGTTGACGATGAAGGGGCTGGTGAGGTTGGCAGCGGCCTGCGCCTCCTGGCGGAAGCGCGCGGCGAAGGTGCGGTCTGCTGCGTACTGCGGGAGCATGACCTTCACGGCCACGGTGCGCCCCAGGGTGGTGTCATTGGCCTTGAAGACCTCGGCCATGCCGCCCATCCCAATGCGCTCGGTCACCCTGTAGCGGTCTCCGAATACCCTCTTGTCCACGTTCTCGCTCCTTGCTTCCCTCACATGCGCCTCTCGTGGCGCCTGCTTTCTCAATCTTATACCGCGCTCCCGCCGGCGGGCGGCTCGCGGGTCATCTTCAAGAACTCACCACTAGAGGACCCCCAGCTCCTGCAGGGCGCTCACCAGCACCGAGCGGGCCTTGGGGGCCGCCACCACGGCGCCCTCGTCGCTGGCGTCCTCGATGCACACCGCCACCGTGACGCTCGCGTCGCCCTTCTCCGCTGTGGCGATGAACCAGGCGTTCTCGTGGCCGTCGCCGGTCTCGCCGGTGCCGGTCTTGCCCATGACGCGCACGCCGCTGATCGCGGCGTTGCCGCCGGTGCCGCTGGTGACGCAGTACTCCATGATGTCGCACTCGTCCTTGGCGGCGGACTCGCCCATGGCGCGGCCCAAGCTGGCGGGCTTGGTGACGGAGACGACCTTGCCCTCGTGGCTCATGACCTTCTCGACGATGTAGGGGCGCATGGCCTCGCCGCCGTTGGCGATGGCAGCCATGACGACGGCCATCTGGGTCACGGTGACCTGGGGGCCGGCGGGGCTGGCGTGCTCGCCCACGGGCTGGCCGGCGCCCGCCCAGGCGGTCTCCCACTCGGTCATCTCGGCCGGGTCGGGCATGAGGCTCGCCGTGACGGCGAAGTCCTGCGCCAGACGCTCGTCTCCCACACCGAAGGCCTTGGAGATGTTGACGAGCGCCTGGGCGCCCATGTCCACGGCCAGCTGGCCGAAGGCGGTGTTCGAGCTGATGGCGAAGGCCTGCTTCACCGTGATGGAGCCGCGGTCGCCGTGGGTGGTGACCGGCGCGCCGCCGATGTTCTTGGAAGAGGGGCTGTCGACCATGGTCTCAGGCGTGACGAGCCCGCTGTCAAGGGCGCCGGCCAAGGTCACGGCCTTGTAGGTGGAGCCAGGTGTGTAGAGGCTCTGGGTGGCGCGGTTGACCAGCTGGCCCTTGTTCTTGACCTTGCCCTCCAGCAGGTCGCCCACCTCGTTGGCGTTGTAGCCGGGGGCGCTTGCCTGGGCGAGCACGGCACCGGTCTTGGTGTCGATGCAGGTGATGGCGCCGGCCAGGCCCTTGAGCTGCTCCTCTGCCGTGCGCTGGACGTCTGCGTCCAGGGTGAGCACCACGTCGTTGCCGGAGTTCTGCAGGCCGGCCGCCGCGCGGATGGCGTCGCCGATGCTCTCGAAGCTCTCGTCGCCCACCAGGGTGGCGCCCATGGAGGCCTCGATGCCGGCGCTGCCGTACTGCTGGCTGTAGTAGCCCACCGCCTGCGAGGCCAGCGAGCCCTGGGGGTAGCTGCGGGTGTAGCTGCCGTCTGCGCTCTTGATGCTCTCGGCCAAGACCACATCGTCGCTGGTGAGGATGGCACCGCGCTCGCGCTGGGCTTGGCGCACCAGGGTGTGGTTGTTGCCCTCGCGGTTCTGCAGCTCTTCTGCCTGCACGACCTGCACGTAGGTGAGGTTGCCGATGCTCACGGCGATCAGCAGCGAGAGGCAGCCCACGAGCATGGTGAGGCGGCGGCCCAAAGAGGAGCGCCCCAGGACGCCGCTGTCCGCGGGGGCGGCGGCGCGCACGCGGCTGATCTGCATGGTGCCGGTCATCTCGGTTGCCAGGCCGGTCGCCTCGTTGCCGGCCTTGAGCAGCAGGCCCACGATGATGAAGCTGGCGATGAGGCTGCTGCCGCCCTGGCTCATGAAGGGCAGGGTGATGCCGGTGAGGGGGATGAGGCCGGTGACGCCGCCCACGATGATGAAGGCCTGCAGGCTGACGCCCGCGGTGAGGCCGGCGGCAGTGAAGGCGGCCACGTCGCTCTTGGCGCGGGCGGCCGTCGCCAAGCCGCGCACCGCGAAGAGCACGAAGAGTATCAGCACGGCCGCGGCGCCCAGCAGGCCCATCTCCTCGGCGATGGCAGAGAAGATGAAGTCGCTCTCCACCATGGGGATGGCGGTGCACAGGCCGCGCCCGATGCCGGTGCCGAAGAGCCCGCCGTCTGCCAGCGAGTACATGCTCTGCACCAGCTGGTAGCCGCTGTCCTGCGCGTAGGCGAAGGGGTCGCGCCAGATGGCGACGCGCGTCTGCACGTGGTCGAACATCCCGTAGAGGCACACGCAGCCCAGGGCGGCAAGCGTCAGCCCGAAGACCACGTAGCTCAGGCGCCCGGTGCTCACGTACACCATGGCCAGGAAGATCCCGAAGAGCAGCAGCGCGCTGCCCAGGTCCTTCTCGAAGACGATGACCAGCATGGCCACCAGCCACATGCCGATCACCGGCAGCATGGTGCGCCAGTGGGGCACGGGCAGGCCCAGCGGCCCGCGGCCGAAGGTGGAGAGCATCTCGCGGTGGTCGGCCAGGTAGCTGGCCAGGAAGAGCACGACGCAGATCTTGGCGAGCTCGCCCGGCTGGAAGCTCATCCCGCCTATGGAGAGCCAGATGCGGCTGCCGTAGTACTCGCGGCCGATGCCCGGCAGCATGGGGCTGACGAGCAGCAGCAGGCCCACCACCAAGATCACGTAACGGTAGCGCGCGAGCTTCTCGATGCTGGGGACGAAGATGATGGTCAGCACCATGCAGGCCACGCCGGCGAAGAGCCACAGCACCTGCTTGAGCGCGGTGTCCTCCGGGGTAAGGCGCAGCACGAAGCAGATGCCGATGCCCGCCAGCAGGAAGACCACCGGCAGGATGCCCGGGTCTGCCTGCGGGGCGAAGAAGCGCACGAACACGTGCGCCACCGCGAAGGCGGCGATGAGGCCCAAAGGCACGGCGAACGAGGCCAGGCTGAGCTCCACGCCCTGGTTGATCAGGAGCATGGCGAAGAGCAGCAGCAACACCGGGGCGGCTGCTATGAGGAGCCAGAGCTCTGTCGACCTGCGAGTGTGCATGGGCGCCCCCTACTTGCCCGCGCTGGGGTCTTCGGCGGCGCCCTCGCCCGCGGCGGGCTCGCTGCCGATGAGGTGGCGGTACTCGGCCAGGAGGGCCTGGGCGTCTTCGAGGCTGTCGACGGTCATGCCGCCCTCCAGGCGGCTGGCCGTGGTGGGCGAGAGCTTGTCGACGGGGATGTCGGTCTTCTCCTCGAGCCAGTTGGCCTTGATGCCGGCGACGCTGCCGGGCAGGCCGCGGTACACGCAGACCACGCCGTCTTCCGCGATCACGAAGAAGCTGTTGTGCGCGTAGGCGTAAGCGCCGCCGATACCCGCGGCGAGGATCGCCACGAAGGCGATGGCGAAGACGATGGGGGCGACGTGGGCCCTGAGCCAGTTGCCGGCGCCCTTGGCGGGCTTGTCAGGCTCGGGCTCCTTGAGCGGGTCGACGACCACGCAGGTGACGTTGTCCATGCCGCCGGCCGCCAGGGCCTCGCGGATGAGCGCGTCGCAGCAGTCCTGCGGGCTGGCGTTGGCGCGCAGGATGCTGGCGATGCCGCTGTCCTGCACCATGCCGCTCAGGCCGTCCGAGCACAGCAGCAGCCTGTCGCCCGGGCTCACGCGCAGGATGTAGATGTCGGGCTCGACGGTGGCGTCGCTGCCCAGGGCGCGGGTGATGACGCTGCGCTGCGGGTGGACGCGGGCCTCTTCCTCGGTGATGCGGCCCTGCTCGACGAGGTCGGCCACGAGGGAGTGGTCGCGCGTGATGCGCTGGAGCGTGCCCTCGTGGAGGAGGTAGGCGCGCGAGTCGCCCACCTGGGCGATGACCAGCTGGTCCTCGAAGACCTGGGCCGCCGTCATGGTGGTGCCCATGCCGGGCCTGCCGGTGCCGTTGGCCGCGGCGCTGATGATGGCGATGTTGGCCGCCCTCACGGCGTTTGCCAGGGCGTCGCCATCTGGCGAGGAGGGCGCCTTCTCAAGCAGGGTGTTGATGGCGATCTCGCTCGCCACCTCGCCGGCCTCGTGGCCGCCCATGCCGTCTGCCACCACAAACAGCGGCGTAGCGGCGATGAAGCTGTCCTCGTTGTGCTCGCGCACGCAGCCCACGTCCGTGCGGGCGGCGTAGACCTGAGGTGTCTTCAGATGGTCGTTCTTTCGGTCCTTCTCTGGCATTCTCGCTACTTCCACTAGCTCCAAGGCGAATCTGAAACGCGCCCCCACGTGCCGCGGGGCGCGGGTGCAACGCTCTCCCTACTTGCGGGTGACCTTGATCTCAACGCTGCCGATGCGCACGAGGTCGCCCTCGACGCAGCGCTGCACCTGGGTCACCGGCTCGCCGTTGACGCGGGTGCCGTTGGCAGAGCCCAGGTCCTCGACCATGAGGTCGCCGCCCATGAGCGAGAACCGCGCGTGCCGGCGCGAGACCACGTCGTCGGGGACGAGGATGTCCGCACCGGGAGCGCGTCCCACGATGATGGGACCCATGACGCCCACCTTGAGCCCCCGCAGCGCCTTGGGGCCCTTCTCGACCACTAGGGTCCAAACCCGGGCGGTCTTGTTGCCCTGCCCCTTCACCAGGCCGATGCCCGTGCGCATCACGGCGAAGAGGAAGAGATACAGCAGGGCGACCAGCAGGATGCGCCCTATGAGCAGCAGCATGTCGACCACAGGCTAGCCCTCCTTGAACTCCAGGCGGGTGGTGCCGCACTCGATCACGTCCCCGTCGATGAGGATGTGCTGGGTGACGGGCTCGCCGTTGAGGTAGGTGCCGTTGGTGGAGTCGCAATCGCGCACCATCCACAGCTCGCCGTTCCACAGCAGCTCCGCGTGGCGGCGGCTCATGCCCGGGTCCGAGATGGTGATGTCGTTGGCGCTGCCGCGGCCCAGGGTCACCAGCTTGTCCGCGAGCGGGTAGCGGCGGTCCGTCTCGTAGTCATAGAGGCACACGCGCGCGCCCGTGGGCGCGGTGGCGTGCGAGAAGAGCACCGTGGCCTCCGCGTCTGCGGGGCTGGCAGCGGGCTCGGGCTGCAGCTGCGGCTCGGACTCAAGCTCCGGCTCCGGAGCGGGCGGTTGGGAGGCGGGGGCGTCTTCGGGGATGTAGTGGGCGGACTGCATGTCCGCGGGCAGGAAGGGGTCGAACTCGGCGGGGCCGTCGGGCAGCTCCGCGGGGTCGTCCTCGGGGGCAGGGCTGGTGGCGTGGCGCAGCACGGGGTTGACGTCGATGCGGCTGTCCAAGCCGTAGTACTCCATCTCCTCCTGGCGCAGCTCCTCGATGATGGCGGGCGAGACGTTTTCCGCGATGATGTCGAACTTGCCCTTGCGCAGGCCCTCGTCGACGATGAAGCGCACCAGCGGCGGGCAGTCGAAGACCAGGTTGTCCTGCGAGGCGCGCGAGCTGAGGTAGGTCTCGATCTCGCCGGCGATGGAGGGGTAGTAGCCGCCCATGCGGCGGTCGTCCTCGGGGCTCACCAGCACGTTGTAGAGGGTGGGGGCGTACTCGTGGCCCACGCCGATCATCTTCTCGCGCTGCATCTCCTTGGCGGCGCGCTTGGCCAGCTTGACGGGCTCGATGCCGCCGCGGCCGGCGCCCTCGATGACGTCTTCTGCCTTGTCCTCGAAGCGGGAGAACAGTCCCATCTCACTCCTCTTCCTTGTACCTGTACGGCGCACCTGCAAAGCCGAGCACCAGCGCGGCGAACCCGCACACCCCGATCGAGACGCACCAAGGGGCGGCGGGGGCTGCCCAAGCACCCGTGGCGAGGTTTGCCGCGAGGACCTGGGCGGCGAAGAGCAGGGCGCAGCCTGCAACGATGCCAAAGATTGATAATACTCGCGATTCCGTCGAGCACAGGGCGGACACCAAAACTGCAACCAATATCCAACTTGCCCAGGTGACCCAGGTGGCCGGGTCGGCGAGCATGCCCTGCAGCGTGAGCGGGGCCGGGGCGTTGACGCTGGCGAATGCCAGGCCGCAGTGCAGGAGACTCGTCTCGCCGGTGGTGCCGCTCAAGGCGAGCACGACGCCGCCCTGCACGAGGGCCGTGGCGGCGGCGGGCAGGGGCCGCAGGGTGAAGCCGGCCAGCAGGGGCCCCAGCGGCGTGGCCCAGGCAAGCCCCAGGGGCGAGGCGGCCAGCGCGGCGTTGGAGGCGGCGGTGCGCTCGCGGCCGGCGAGGCCCCACCACAGCGCGGCCAAGGCGACGAGCGCGGCGCCCAGCCACGCGGGCAGGGCGGGGTTGACGATGATGCCCGCACCCAGGAAGGCGAGCGCCGCCAGCGCTCCCACGCCGGGCAGGACGGCGCCGGCCACCGCAGGGGCGAGGGCCAGCAGCATAGAGCCGCCGGTGGAGAGAATGCCCATGACCTCCAGGCCCAGGGCGGCCGTCCACCAGCAGAGGATGGCGCAGCAGACGCGCCCGGCTACCATGCGGAAGCGCGGCGAGAGCTGGCTCCAGAGGTCGTCGCGGCGCAGGCGGGGCTCGTCCTCGTCCTCGGCCTCGTCGTCTTCCATCAGCGCGCGGAGCTTCTCGCGGCCGGCGGCGGGGTCGCCCAGCAGGGGGACCAGCTCGTCGACCATCTCGAGCACGGTCTCGAAGCGCTCGCCGGGCTCCGGGTCCATGGCGCAGGCGAGCGCGTCGTCGAGCTCCGGCGGGGTGTCCTGGCGCGAGCGCGAGACCGGGTCTGGCACGGTGTTCTGCATGAGCCGCAGGCTGCCGGCGAGGTCGCGCGCGTTGTAGGGGTTGCGGCCGGTGAGCATCTCGTAGGCCACCACGGCCAGGGCAAAGCCGTCAGTGCGCTGGTCGAGGTCGTCGCCGTTCATCTGCTCCGGCGGCATGTAGCCGATGGTGCCGCCGCTGGCGCTGCCAAAGCCGCCGCTGCAGCTGAGCTCGCTGATGCCGAAGTCCGTCACCTTCACGGTGCCGGAGCGGTCGATGAGGATGTTGTCGGGCTTGATGTCGAGGTGCAAGACGGCGTTCTCGTGGGCGAAGTCGAGGGCCTCCCCCACCGCCTCGAGCACGGTGGCGACGATGTCGAGATCCATCTCGCCGCGGTGGGTGGAGTCGATGAGCTTTGCGAGCGAGGGTCCCTCGATGGCCTCCATGATGAGGAAGGCCTCGGCGCCGCTGGTCTCGAAGTCGATGACGCTCACGATGTTGGGGTGCTTGAGCATGGCGCCGGTGCGAGCCTCTGCGAGGCCCGGGATGCTGCCGTCTGGGGAGCTCTCCGGGACGGCGATGCGCTTGATGGCGACCCGCCGCTGGATGCGGGTGTCCCAGCAGATCTGAACGGTGCCGCTGCCGCCCGAGCCTGCGGTGCCCAGAGGGCGGTAGCGGTCCAAAATGAGCGGACCTGGCACGATAGAGCCTCGTTTCGTGTGCGTGTGAGCTGCGTTGCGCCCCGCGTGCGTGTATCCGCAGGAGTATACCACGCGCGCAGAAGCCCTCTTCGAACGGCAGACCCTGGCTGGCGTCTGCCTTGACGGGGATGACCTGCTCCCCGCTCAGGCCCAGGCTGGCGAAGAAGGCGCGGTTGTCCTCCGGCTCGCTCCAGAGGTCGACAGCGTAGGTGACCAGGCCGTACTCGCGTGCGAGCAGGGCGCTGGTGATGCCGGTGCCGGAGCCCAGGTCGCAGACGGTGCTGCCGGGCGCCAGCTGCGCGCCCTCGAGCAGCTCCTCGCAGAGCTTGAGCGGGTTGGGGCCCATGATCTTGGAGCGCTGGAGCTCGGTGGGGAAGGTAGCGGTCTTGGGGAAGCGGGTGGTGTTGTCCATGATGTGTTCCTGTTCTGTGTGAGGCGAATGCGGAATGCGCTGACGACGCCCGCTTGCGAGGCCGCAACAACCCGGGCCGATGACGGCCGGCAGAGCGCGGGTATTCGCTTGGGCGTCCTGTTACAGAACAAGAACCAAAAAAACATCCCCTTGAGGGTCGGGTGCACGGGGCCTGTCCCCCTGCGTGCCCACGAGTCTACGCGCCTTCGCGCGCTACCGCAAGCACAGCGGCCACCCGCTTGCGCCCGCCCGGCCCGCGCTTGTGGTTGTTGTTTCGGGCCCCAAACCGGCCTTATGGTTGTTGTTTTCAGCGGAAAGACCAACCACAAGGCTAGTTTGACCGCGAAAACAACAACCACAAGCGCGGGCCGGGCGGGCGCGGGGGCGCGGGGGCGGCAGGGCGAAGGCGACGTGTTCGTGGGGCGGGAGCGCCTTTGGAGGGACGCTGGGGGCCATTGGCGCATTCGGCGGCGCACAGCGAGGCCGGGCGTTTCCTATACTCGGCGGGCACGGCAGCCGGGCGCAGTCAACCCGGCGGAAAGCACCCGAGGCCCCCATGAGCCCAAGCAACCCCTCTGCGCCGCAACGCGGCTCGATGCGCTACACCTGCACGCTCTTCGCTGTCATCGTGACCGGCACCGCCTTGGGCGGCATGACCCAGACGGCCCTCAACACCATGGCCACCGCCGTCCTCGCCGACCTGCACACCGACATCGGCTGGGGCCAGTGGCTCGCCACCATCTACATCTTCTGCATGGGCGCCGCCGTCCCACTCGCGTCGTTCGTCCAACGCAGGTTCTCGGTCCGCGCGCTCATGCTCATCTCCTTCGGGCTCTTCCTGGTGGGCTCGCTGTGCGACTTCGCGGCAATCAACTTCGCCATGCTCATCGTCGGCCGCGTGCTCGAGGCCCTGGCGTCGGGCATACTCATGCCGCTGCTGCAGACCATCGCGATGACGCGCTTCCCGGAGAACAGGCACGGCACGGCGATGGGCGTCGCGGGTATCGCGCTGGGCTTTGCGCCGAACATCGGGCCCACGCTGGGCGGCGCCATCGCCAGCATGGTCGGCTGGCGCTACCTCTTCCTGCTGCTGGCAGGCTGCTCGGCGCTCTTCGTCATCGCCACGCTGGCCATCGTCTCCGAGCGCGACGCCAAGGACCCCGCAGCCACGCTCGACGCTGCGTCTCTGGCGCTCTCGACCTTCGGGTTCGGAGGGTTGCTGCTGGGCTTTACCGCCGCGGCGAACGTGAGCCCCGCGCACCCGCTCGTGTGGGCAAGCACCGCTGTGGGCATCGTGTGCGTTGTGCTCTTCATCATGCGCCAGCGCCGGATCGCAAACCCGCTGATCAACCTGCGGATATTCGCGCACGCCCCCTACCGCGTGAGCATGGCGACGCAGTGCCTCCTCTACGGCTGCTTCATGGGGATGACGCTGCTCATTCCCCTGACAGTCGTCGAAGCCGGCGGCCACAGCACCCTCGAGGCCGGCCTGGTGCTGCTGCCCGGAGCCGTTGCCGCGCTGATCTTCGAGCCGGGTGCGGGCGCGGCGTCCGACCGCTTTGGGCCGCGGCGGGTCTCGATCTTCGGCGGGGTGTTCCTCGCACTCGGCGCGATCTCGATCGCGTTCGTGCCGGCAGACGCGCCGCTGTGGGTGCCTGCCTGCTGCCAGGCGGCGCGCTGCATCGGGCTCACGACGCTGATCCCCACGACGACCGCCGCCGGCTTGGGGCCGCTGGGGCGCGAGGGCATCACGACCGACGGCTCCGCGGGCCTCATCATGAGCCGCCAGATCGCGGCGGCGCTGGCAACCGCCGTGATGGTGTTCCTGCTCAAGCTCTTCAACACGGCGGCAACCCCTGCGCTCGGCTACCACGTCGCGCTGGGCTTCTCCGGCCTGCTGGGCGCACTGTGCCTGCTGATGGCCGCGCTCTTCATCCGCGACTCCAACCCGCAGGAGCGCTGAGCCCCGCTGCCGGCGACAGCTCCCCCGCTTGTGGTTGTTGTTTTCGAGCGAAAGACCAACCGCAAGGGCCAAACCCGGCGGAAAACAACAACCACAAAGGCAGGCGTGGGGCGGCGACGCTATCTGGTCGCCAGCGCCTAGGCCTCCTCCTCCATGATGCGGGCAATCTCCTCCGCGGGGACGACGCGGATGTTGCCGGTGGGCAGGGCGTTCAGGAAGGTCTTGCCGTAGTACTTGGTCTGGAGGCGGCCGTCTGCCAGCACGAGGAAGCCGCGGTCCGTGGAGTTGCGGATGAGGCGCCCGGCCGCCTGCTTGAGGTCCATCACGGCCTCCGGCAGGCTGTAGCGGCCCCAGGCGCTGCGGCCCTCGCGCTGCTCGCGCTCGCAGGAGAGCGGGTCGTTCGGGCGGCCGAAGGGCAGCTTGGGGATGACCACGCAGCGCAGCGTCTCGCCCGGCGCGTCGAAGCCCTCCCAGAAGCTGCGCAGCGCGAAGAGCGAGAGCTCGCGGTCTGACAGGAAGCGGTCGCGCAGGCTCTTGGTGGAGGTGCCGCGCGTCTGGGCGATGAGCTCGATGCCCATCTGCGCCAGCTGGGGCTTGAGCTCGCGGTAGAGCTCCTCCATCTCGCGGCGGTTGGTGAAGAGCGTGAGCACGCTGCCACCCATGGCGCGGTGCACCTCCAGCAGCAGCCGGGCCAGCTGCGGGCGGTACGCCGGCGACGCAGGCTCCGGGAAGCCCTGCGGCAACAGCACCCGCATGTTCGCCTCGAAGTCGTAGCTGCTGGCCAGCTGCAAGGCGGGGCGGCGCTCCGGGCTGAGCTGGTCGAGGCCCGTGCCGTGCTGGAAGTACGAGAACGGCTCGCGCGTGCCGGTTGCGAGCGTGGCGCTGGTGTAGATGACGCTGCTCACGTTGGGGTAGAAGTCCGCCGCCAGCACCGCGCCCACGTCCAGGCGCTCGGCGCGCAGCTCCTCGGCCAGCTTCTCTGTGCTGCGGTCGAGCGAGGCGCTGTAGACGAACTCCGCGTCCGTGCCCTCGAGCACCAGGTTGAGCGCGGCGAGCATCTCGTCCAGGCGGCACAGGCCGGCGTTGAGGTCGGCCGCCAGGATGGCAAGCTCCTCGAAGTCCTGCACGCTGGCCAGCAGCTCTGTGAGCGTGCGCACCAGCTCGTCGAGCTTGCGGCACAGGCTGCGGCCGGGGCTCTCCAGCGCCATCCAGGGGGCGCTCTCGCGCACGCGGCGGTCGATCCACATGGTGATGCGGCTGTAGCCGCTGCCGCGGTCCTGGCTCAGCTCGCCCAGGTCCTTGACGAACGAGAAGAAGCTCGCCGCCACGGAGCGCACGCGGTCGAGCTGCTGCTGTGCCAGGGTGCAGCGCCCCTGCAGCACCACGCCGCCCTCGAGCTCGAGCGACTTTCGGCGGATCTGCGCCAGCGTGCCGAACTGCCCGCCCAGGCGGTTGAGGTACGACTCGATCCCCGGCGCGGAGACCTGGAAGCTCAGCTGCTTGCGGGCCTCTTGTTCCGCCGCATGGGCCTCGTCCACCACCCAGTGCTTGACCTCCGGCAGGATCGCGTTGTCTGCCTGCACGTCGCGGAAGAGCAGGGCGTGGTTGGTGACCACCACCTGCGACTTGGCGGCAAAGCAGCGCGCCCCGTGCAGGTAGCAGCGCGTGGGGAAGAACGGGCAGCGGCTCTTGAGGCAGTCCTCGCTGTTGGCGACCACCGCGTAGCGCGGCAGGCCGTACCAAGGCAGGTTGAGCGCGTCGAGGTCGCCCCAGGGCGTCTGCGCAGTGTAAGTGTGCAGGGTGGCCAGTATCTCGATGAGCTCCGGGCGGCGCTCCTGCTCCTTGTCGCGCACCATGGCCTCAAGCTTGCGCAGGCAGGGGTAGTGGTCGTAGCCCTTCAGCGCGATGTAGCGCAGGCCGCCCAGCGCCTGCGCCAGGCGCGGGAGCTCCGTGTAGACCAGCTGGTCCATGAGGGCGTTGGTCTTGGTGGCCACGCCCACGGTCATGCCGGGGTTGGCCTTTGCGGCAAGCGCCAGCGGCACCAGGTAGGCCATCGACTTGCCCACGCCGGTGCCGGCCTCCAGGCAGCGGTGGGTGCCTGTGCGCAGGGCCTCCCCCACCTCGAGCGCCATGGCGAGCTGCTCTGGGCGGGGCTCGTAGCCGGGGTACATGGCGCCGGCGATGCCGTCTGCGCTGAACGCGCGGCGCAGCTCTGCCTCTGTGGGAAAGACCGCAGGGGGCGCCTCGTCCTCCGCGTCTGTGATGTTGGAGAGGTTGTCCTCAATGAAGCGGCGGCTGCGGCTGCGGCGCAGCGACCACTCCTCTGCCCCCTGGGTCATCTGCGCGGCTTGGGCGAACAGGTGGCGCAGGCTCCAGGTGCTGCCCGGCGAGATGCCCGCGATGAGCTGGGCCATCCCCGCGGGCAGGCTGTAGACGCCGGCCAGCAGGATGCGCCAGAGGGCGGCGGTTGCCTCCACGTCGTCTGCAGCGCGGTGTGTGCTGGCAGGCAGCCCGAAGGCATGCGAGAGGTCTGCAAGGCGGTGGCCGCGCATGCGGGGCAGCACGATGCGCGCCAGGGCCAGGCTGTCCATCCAGCGGCCGGTGATGGCGCCGGGCTGGGCCTGCCGCATGATGACCCCGCGGTCGAACGAGGCGTTGTGCGCCACGAGGTCGCGCCCGTCTGCCCAGGTGGCGAAGAGCTCCACCGCCAGGCTCGGGTCCGGCGCGCCGGCGACGTCTGCCTGCGCGATGCCGGTGAGCTCCGTGATCTCTGCCGGGATGGGGCGCCCCGGGTCCACGAAGGTCTGGAAGCGGTCCACGACCTCCGGCCCGCGCAGGATGCAGGCCGCTATCTCGATGATCTGGTCATGCGCAGGGTCGAGGCCGGTCGTCTCCGTGTCGACGACCACGACCTCGTCTTCCAGCAGCTCGAAGCTCTCCTGCGCGCGCTGGGCCAGGCCGCGGTACCACGCGATGGTGGGGCCGTCCGTGCCGGGAATGAGGTAGCTGGTGTCAAAGCGGAAATCCATGGCTGCCAGCCTATCACGAGCCTGCGACACCGCAGCGCACGCACCCGCCTTCGCCTCCCGCTCCGCCCGGGCTGCGCCTCCGCTCGCCCTCCCCGCTGGGCCGCGCCCCCGCTCGCTTGTGGTTGCTGCTTCGCCTTCGCTTTGGGCCTTGGTCTTTCCGCTGAAAACAACAACCACAAGGGCGGTTTGGGGCCGAAAACAACAACCACAAGGGCGCAGCGCGGAGGCGGACGGGGTGCACGGGCGCTCCTGCGGGGACGAGCGGGGAGCTGATGTGGGGGTTGTGTGTGGACGTTTGCAGTGCTCGCAG
This sequence comes from Coriobacteriales bacterium, assembly GCA_051876105.1. Classification (GTDB taxonomy): domain Bacteria; phylum Actinomycetota; class Coriobacteriia; order Coriobacteriales; family QAMH01; genus W2P13-069. The sequence goes on from JBJEHN010000066.1 coordinate 24,937, forward strand.
GGCATGCGCTACCCTCTTGCCCTGCGAGTTCGCGCCCCTGGCGCCCATCCTGTCCCCGAACGCAAGGATCTGTATTTGAAGGCACAACCCAACTCAGCGGCCCGCAGCCAGTGGGCGAGCAGCCTCGTCGCTGCGTCCCTGGCGCTCGCGCTCGCCCTGGCCTGCATCCCCGCAGCCGCCTGGGGCAGCCCTGCCACAGAGGCCGCCGACAACGCCGTGGAGCAGGCCGAGACCGAGGTCTCGCGCACCGCGGCCGCCTACAACGGGGCCCTTGCCGAGCAGGAACGCCTCGCCAGCGAGATCGCGCAGCTCGACGCCCGCATCGCGCAGATCGAGGAGCTGCTGCCCTCCCAGGAGGCGCGCAGCGACGAGAGCTGCGTGGCCCTCTACAAGCTCTCCGGCATCGACAGCAGCGTCATCGCCGTGCTGCTCTCTGCGAAGAGCCTCTCCCAGGCGATCGCCATCGTCGACAGCTACAACCTCATCATCAGCCAAAACGTCAGCCAGCTCGCGACCACCCACCAGATGAAGGCCGAGCTCGAGCAGTCAAGGCAGCAGCTCGAAGCAGACAAGCAAGATGCAGACGCCGCGGCCCAAGCCGCCGAGCAGGCGCTCGCAGACGCGCAGGCCGCGCGCAAGGCGGCCCAGGAGCGCGCAGCCGCCGTGCAGGCGGAGGAAGCCCGCGCCGCAGCTCAGGCAGCGGCTGCGGCAAAGGCGGCAGCAGCCTCCAAGGCAGACAAGAAGAAGGCCGAGCAAGAGGCCGAGCAGGCCGCCAAGGACTCGGAGAACGCCAGCATCTCAAACGTCGACTGGAGCGCGAGCAAGCAGGCCTTCGTGAGCAAGTGGGCGCCGCGCATCAACAGCTACCTGGCGGGCTCGCCTACTGCCGGCACCGGCAAGGCATATGCTGCGGCCGCCTGGGACTACGGCGTCGACCCGCGCTGGGCACCGGCCATCAGCACGATCGAGAGCTCCAAGGGCGCTGCCTGCTTTGCCAGCTACAACGCCTGGGGCTACGGCAGCCGCGGCTTCTCGAGCTGGAGCGACGGCATCTACACCGTGGTGGCGGGCTTGGGCAGCGACCTCTACGGCGGCGCGCTCACCCAAGCCGCGGCCAAGACCTACTGCCCACCCAACTGGCAGTCCTGGTACAACAGCTGCGCCCGCGAGATGGCCAAGATCTAGCAGAAAGTGGGACAGTGGGGACTGTCCC
>JBJEHN010000066.1:26249-30737 GCA_051876105.1 Coriobacteriales bacterium
TGGGACAGTGGGGACTGTCCCCACTGTCCCACTGTCCCATTTTCGCTGCACAAATGGCGTCTGGGAGCTGCCGCCAAGCGCACCGCCGCAGTTCAGCGGAGTAGAATACGAAGGTCTACCCGCTTACCAAGGAGGAACCCCGCATGATCGGTCGCTATACTCGGCCCGAGATGGGCCACATCTGGTCCATGGAGAACAAGTTCGACATCTGGAAAGAGGTCGAGGTCCTGGCCTGCGAGGCCCAGGCAGAGCTGGGCCAGTGCGGCATCACCAAGGAAGAGGCCGCCTGGATCCGCGCCCACGCCAACTTCACCGTCGCAGAGATCGACGAGATCGAGAAGGTCACCAACCACGACGTCATCGCCTTCACCACCTGCATGGCCAGCTACATCGACGCCGAGGTCCCCGAAGGGCAGCCCAAGCCCAGCCGCTGGGTCCACTACGGCATGACCTCGTCCGACCTGGGAGATACCGCCCTCAGCTACCAGATCGTCCAGGCCGCAGACATCATCTTGGACGACATCAAGAAGCTGGGTGAGACCTGCAAGCGCCGCGCCTTCGAGTTCGAGGACGCGCTGTGCGTGGGCCGCACCCACGGCATCCACGCCGAGCCCATGACCTTCGGCATGAAGTTCGGCTCCTGGGCGTGGGCTCTCAAGCGCGCCCAGACCCGCATGGAGCAGGCCCGCGAGTGCTCCGCCACCGGCGCCATCAGCGGCGCGGTGGGCACCTACTCCAACATCGACCCCTACGTCGAGCAGTACGTCTGCGAGAAGATGGGCCTCACCCCGGACCCGCTGTCCACCCAGGTCCTCGCGCGCGACCGCCACGCCCAGATGATGAGCGCCCTGGCCGTCACCGCCTCCACCTTGGAGAGCATCGCCATGCAGGTGCGCCTGCTGCAGCAGTCCGACGTCATCGAGGCCGAGGAGCCCTTCACCAAGGGCCAGAAAGGCAGCTCCGCCATGCCCCACAAGCGCAACCCCATCACGGCCGAGCGCGTCTGCGGCCTGAGCCGCGTGGTCAAGGGCAACGCCCAGGTGGGCTTTGACAACGTCGCCCTGTGGTACGAGCGCGACATCTCGCACTCCGGCGCCGAGCGCGTGGCCTTGGCAGACAGCTTCACCGCACTGGACTACATGTTCGGCAAGATGCAGTGGATGCTCGACGGCCTCAACGTCTACACCAAGAAGTCCGAGCACAACCTGTGGCGCACCAAGGGCCTGATCTTCAGCTCCAAGTGCATCCTGGCCCTGGTCGACACCGGCATGACCCGCGAGGACGCCTACGTGGTGGTCCAGCGCAACGCCATGCAGGTCTGGGACGACATCCAGCAGGCAGTCGACGGCCCCAGCTACCGCGAGCGCCTCGAGGCAGACCCCGAGTGCCCGCTCACCGCAGAGCAGCTCGACAAGATCTTCGACCCCTGGAGCTTCCTGCAGCGCAAGGACATCATGTTCGACAAACTCAAGACACTGGAGTTCTAGAAGATGAGCGAGTACAGCTACCGCACCAAGGGCACCTGCTCCCGCGCCATCAGCTTCGAGCTGGACGAGGACAAGCGCGTCCACAACGTCATGTTCATGGGGGGTTGCAACGGCAACCTCAAGGGCATCGCGCAGCTCATCGAGGGCATGCCCGCGCAGGAGGTCATCGACCGCGTGGCCGGCACCACCTGCGGCCCCAAGCGCACCAGCTGCCCCGACCAGCTCGCCTGCGCCCTGCGCGAGGCGCTCGGGGCTTAGGGCGTGGCCATGCGCCTGCAACACGCGGAACCCGAGGCGGGGGTGCAGGACGGCGCCCCCGCCATCACCCGCCGCCAACTGCTCACCCAGGTCCCCGCAACCGCAGCGGGCCTGACGGCAGTGGCAGCGGTGGGCGCCGCTGTGGCCGCCAGCGGCTGCAGCCGCGGCGGCGGCACAGAAGGCTCCAAGCTCAACGTGCTCGAGGTCCCCGTCTCCAACGTCACCACGCTCGAGAGCTACAAGGAGGTCGCCAAGCCCTCCCGTCTCTACACGCTCGAAGACGAGCTCGAGCTCGATCCGGGCACGCAGCTCTTCGGCAGCGGCACCGCCTACGCAGCCGCCCTGGTGCCGGGCAAAACCTCGCGCCCGCTTTCGACCGTGGCCCTGCTCGACCTGGGCGCCATGAGCCTGAACACCGTGCTCGAAGAGCCCATGGGCCAAGACGAGGGCTTCAACTTCCACGAGCTGCGCTGCAGCGACAACATCCTGCTGTGGGTGGAGAGCAACTTCCTCACAAGCGAGTGGAGGGTCTACAGCGCCTCAATCGCAAGCGGCGGCAGCTCCGTGAGCGAGCCCGTCCTCCTCGACGAAGGCGACGGCGAGTACGACGCGCCCGAGATCGCCGCCTTGGGCGGGCAGGCGTACTGGATCGTCCAACCCGCGGAGGGCGGCTCCAAGACCACGGAGGACTCGCTGCTCAAGACCAACGGCGGCACGGCCTACACCAGCCACGGGCGCTTCAACGGCGGGCTCGCAACCAGCGGCTCCACGCTCGTGTGCATGCCACGCGCAGAGGCGAGCAACAGCGTCTACTACCAGCTCACCGCCATCCAGGGCAGCGGCGTGGTCGCCAGCCAAGTCCTGCCGCACGGCTTCAGGCCCAACACCTTCACCTACGTGGACGGCTCGTTCTCGTTCGGCATCCCCGCCGGCTACGACTACGGCGAGGGCATCGCCAACGTGGGCACCTACCTCTGCGTGGGCTCCAACAACTGGCTGCGCCTCACGCGCACCCCGCTCACGCCCGCCGGCAAGGTGAGCGGCTGGCTCTTCTGCAAGAGCTCGAGCCGCACGGTCTTCGTCGATGCGGCCAAGCAGCGCTACTTCACCATCAACCCGCCCAGCGGCTCGGAGTCGTACGGCGACTACGCCGTCTGCACCGGCGATCTGGAGGGCAAGCTCTACCTGTACTCGACTGTGAAGGACGCGGGCAGCAAGGGCGCAGCGCGCAAGGTGGTCCTGCGCTCCGTGGAGCTCGAGCACATCTAGCACCGCGCCGCCCCGCCCCGCCCCGCCCCGTGCCCGGCACCGCCACTGCAGACCAGCCAGGAGGTTCACGCCATGAGCTACGAGCACTACCGCAGCTACAAGAGCCTGTGCGACTTCAGCGTGGGAACGCTCTTCGCGCACGACGGCTACGCCCTGATGCTGCTGGAAGCCTGCCGCACCGCCGGCCTGGAGAGGCCCTTCGAGTACGTGTTCGGCAGCGTGAGCTGTGCGCTGCAGGGCGGCCGCGCGGCACCGCTCGCCTTCGACGAGGCCAACGTGGTCCAGATCTTCGCGCGCTACGCGCAGGAGGGCGTGGGCTGCCGCCTCACCTTCAGCAACTACAACATCGCGGAGGAGGACCTGGCAGACGAGCAGGGCAACTTCCTGCTGCAGCTGCTCAACCAGGGCAGCGGCAACGGCGTCATCGTCTCAAGCGACCTGCTGGCCGGCTACATCCGCAGCACCTACCCCAACCTGCAGCTCATCAGCTCGCTGGTCAAGCCCACGGTGGAGAACACGCTCGGCCAAGAGACGCCCGGCTACTACAACCGCCTGTGCCGCGACTACGACATCGTGGTCCTCAACAGCGCCTTCGCCTGGGACGACGCCTTCCTTGCCCAGCTGGAGCAGCCGGGCAAGATCGAGCTCATCGTCAACCACCGCTGCCGCCCCAACTGCCCGCTCTCGCGCGAGCACTACACCACCCAGACCCTGGCGGCGCAGGCAGCGAGCACCGGCAACTACCTGGCGCAGCGCAGGCTCGAGGGCCGGCTCACGCAGATCAACCGCCAGTGCTTGGAGATGCGCAAGGCGAACCCCCTGGCCAACAGCCTGATCAGCTGCCAGAGGGCGCAGGAGCTTGCCGAGAGGGGCTTCAGGCACTTCAAGATCGAAGGCCGCGACTACCCGCTCTCGGTGATGGCGCGCGACCTGGGCGACTGGGTCTTCGCGCCAGACGGCGTCTACCCCTCCCTCGCGCAGTCGCTGCTCAACCAGCCCGTCTAGCGCCGGCGGCGCGCGGGCCGGCCGCAGCCGCTAGAGCGCGGCGAGCAGCGCGTTCGTGCGCTCGGCAGCCGCCTTGAGCGCGGCGACGTCTGCCTCGGCAGGCAGCGCGCCGGCCCTCAGGCTCTCGACCACTGGCGTGTTGAGCTCGACCAGCTCGGTGAGCCCCAGGTTGCCGTAGAGCCCCTTGAGCGTGTGCGACGCGGCAAAGCCGGCCTGCACGTCCCCCGCCTCGATGGCAGCCATCAGCTGCTCAAAGGTCTCGTCCTGGCGCAGCTTGCCCAGGAACTTGACGTACATGGCCTCGCTGCCCATGAAGCGCTCCAGGGCGCCGGGCACGTCGTTTCCGGCCTGCTGCAACGCGTTTAGAACCTCGTTCATCTCTTCCTCCTAGCCAAGGGCGCTAATCAAGCCCCGCCCAGACTGTCTGAAAAATGGCTGTTTACCTGCTGAAAGTGCTGGAGATGGCATT
>JBJEHN010000067.1:0-6230 GCA_051876105.1 Coriobacteriales bacterium
CCGGGGCCTCAGACAGTCCTCGCTCCCGCGGCGCCTGCGTTCGGGCTCTGCTCCGTAGTGTTCCCCTCGGCGCCCGCCTGCCCTCGGGTGCGGGGCCTGTTGGGAGGGCGGCAGCTTTCCTCGCAGCCTGAAGGGGTTGCCCGCTTCTGGGCGCATCTGGAAACACCTACGAAACGAACTGCTGACATACTCGCTTAATTCAGTGGAAACCTATAATGGCCGCATCTGAAAACCCAGGAGGATTGGACTATGGACATGGATGCTGCAAACAAGGACTACGTCTTCAAAACCATCAAGCAACGCAACATTCACTTCATCAGGCTGTGGTTCACGGACGCCCTTGGGCAGATGAAGTCCTTTGCCATCACTCCCAGCGAACTGGCGGTGGCCTTCGACGAGGGCATGGGCTTCGACGGCGGCTGCATCGAGGGCTTCCGCTATGGGGGAGAGACCGACATGCTCGCCTTCCCTGACGCCAGCACCTTCCAGACCCTGCCCTGGCGCCCCAAGGACAACGGCGTGGCGCGCATGTTCTGCAATGTGGTCACGCCAGACGGCAAGCCCTTCGAGGGCGACTCGCGCTTCATTCTCAACCGCATGCTCCAGCGCGCGCAGGACATGGGCTACTCCATGAACGTGGGCCCCAAGATGGAGTTCTACTACTTTAAGAGCCCGGAGGCCCCCGAGCCCATCGACGGCGGCTCGTACTTCGACCTCACCACGCTCGACAACGCCACCGACCTGCGCCGCGACACCATCCTCACGCTGGAGCAGATGGGCATCCCCGTCGAGTACTCGCACCATGAGCTCGGCCCCGGCCAGCAGGAGATCCACCTGCGCGCAGACGATGCGATGTCCATGGCAGACGCCATCATGACCTACCGCCTGGTGGTCAAGGAGATCGCCATCAAGCACGGCTACCACGCCAGCTTCATGCCCAAGCCGCTTGCCGGCCAGCCGGGCAGCGCCATGCACGTGCACCAGTCGCTCTTCAACTTCGACGACGAGAACGTCTTCTACGACGCAGAAGACCCCAGCGGGTTTGGCCTGAGCGCGCTGGCCAAGAGCTACATCGCCGGCCTGCTCAAGTACGCGCCCGAGTTCAGCCTCATCACCAACCAGTATGTGAACTCCTACAAGCGCCTGCAGCCCGGCATGGGCGCTCCCGTGTTCTGCGGGTGGACCCAGCGCGACCGCAGCGCCCTGGTGCGCGTGCCGCGCTACAAGCCCGGCAAGGCCGAGAGCACGCGCTTCGAATTGCGCAGCCCGGACCCGGCCTGCAACCCCTACCTCACCTTCGCCGTCATGCTCGGCGCCGGCCTCAAGGGCGTCGAGGAGGGCTTGGAGCTGGGCCCGGAGCTCAGCGCCGACGCCACCCGCATGAGCGTCGAGGAGCGCAAGGCCGCCGGCATCACGCGCCTGCCGCGCGACCTGGGCGAGGCCGTGGACTGCTTCCGCAGCTCGCAGCTGATGAGGGAGATCCTCGGCGAGCACACGCACAGCTACATCCTCAAGGCCAAGGAGGCGGAATGGGCGGAGTACTGCGCCACCGTCAGCACCTGGGAGCTCGACCGCTACCTGGCCGTCTTGTAAGCACGCCGTCTGGGAGGAAGCGAGACCACCATGCACAGGAAGAAAGTACTCTTTGTCCAAGACGGCATGCAGCCCGTTGAGCGTGTTTCGCGCGTCGTGGCGGGCCTCGACGCCGACTTCGCCACCTGCCCGTCGCGCGAGCTGGCCTCCGTCGCGCAGGACTACGACCTCGTGATCTACCGCGTGCCCACCTCGAGGGTCGACCGCGTGACAGAGCTCGAAGGCAGCGCCGGCCAGCCCAGCCAGGCCGCCGTCTTGCTGCTGGTGGAGGAAGACGCCCTCAAGCTCCTGCGCATGCCCGCCCACGTCAACGCCGACTTCGCCCTCGCCAACGCCAGCGACGACGAGCTCACCGTGCGCCTGCGCCACCTGCTGTGGCCCGGCGAGGAGACCTCGTCTTCAGACTTCATCACCGTGGGCTCCATGACCATCAACCTCTCCACCTACCAGGTGCAGGTCGACGGCCAGCCGCTGGACTTCACCTACCTCGAGTACGCCCTGCTCGCGTTCCTCGTGACCCACCCGGGCCACGCCTACAGCCGCGACGCCCTGCTGCGCCGTGTCTGGGGCTTCGAGTACTACGGTGGCAGCCGCACGGTCGATGTGCACGTCCGCCGCGTGCGCGCCAAGCTCGGCACCGAGCTGGCCGCCCACCTCGAGACCGTCCGAGGCGTCGGCTACATGTGGAGTTATTAAGCCTCGCGGGGCTGCGAGACCGTTAGTCGCCGAAGAGGGCTCCGATGATGTCTTCGAAGGTCTGGGCCGGCGTCCAGGGCTCGGCGTTGGCGGGCCGGCCCACGCTGATCTGGTAGCGCGCGGGCTCCGGCAGGTGTATGCGCAGCAGCTGTGCGCCGTCCTGTGCGGCATCGAGCAGCGTGAGCGGGCTGAACACGGCACCCAGGCCCTGGCGGCACAGCGCCAGCAGCACGGTCATGCTCTCCGCCTTCACCACGCCCTCCTGCTTGATCCCCGCCTTCTTCATCTCCGTCTGCCCGATGCGCCCCGCGATGTCGTCGTCGTCCTCGAGCAGGAAGGGGCACTCGCGCAGCAGCGCCAGGCCCTCGCTCTCCACGCGGCGCACGGCCTCCTGCGCGGGGCAGCCCACCGTGCGCTCCAGCAGCGCGGGGTCGATGGCCACCACCACCTCCTCCTCGAAGAGCGGGCGCGCCGTGACGCCGGGGTGGCTGCGGTCGAAGCGCGCCACCACGATGTCGACCTCGCCGCGCTCTGCCATGCGCAGCAGGTCCTCGTTGGTGCCCTCGATGAGCTCCACGCGCACGCCCGGCAGCCCCTTGCGGAACTCCGTGATCACAGCTGGCATCATCGACCACGCGCGCATGTTGCCGATGGCCACCTTGAGCACGCCGGCGCCGCCGCTCGAGGCCTCGCCCACGCGCCTCACGAGCTCTGCGCGCGCCTGCTCCTGCTCGGCGGCGTAGGCGAGGAACTCCGTGCCCGCAGGCGTGAGGGTGAGCGGCGTGCTGCGCACGATGAGCTTGGCGTCTAGCTCGCGCTCCAGCGACGCCAGGCGTGCGCTGAGGGTCTGCTGCGAGATGCCCAGCTCCTCTGCGGCGCGCGTGAAGTTGCCCTTCTGCGCCAGTTGGATGAACCAGTTCCACGAGTCGAGCGCCATGAGCCGTCCCCTCCGACAAATGCGTTTTGTTGCATGTATGAGGGAAGGATATGCACTCTTTGTCAAACGAGCGACCTAGAAACCGCAGGCGGCGATATATGCACGGTTACTAGAAATTTTTGTTGCATCACTCATTTTTTTTGTTAAGTTAGCGTTACGACTTGGGCAAGTACGTAGCAAAGGGCTACTATTCCCAAGTATGCAGCTGCGGCAGAGGCTCTCTCCCGCTGCTGCAGGGATGTAAAGACTCGATTTGACGAGAGGGAGAGAGAATGAAGCTCAAGAAGTTCCTCGCTGCAGCAGTGGCAACTGCAGCAGCCGCCTGCCTGGCGCTGAGCCTGGCTGGCTGCGGTGGCTCCAACAACAACAGCGGCAACGGCGGCAGCGCCGCCCCCGTATCTGAGAGCCTGCGCTTTGTGACCGGCGGCGAGTCCGGCACTTACTACGCATTCGGCACCGTCCTTGCCAACTACGCTGCCAACAACGAGGGCATCGACATCACCGCCCTTTCCGGCAACGGCTCCCAGGCCAACGTCCAGGCCCTGCAGGATGGCGACGCCGAGCTCGCCTTCTGCCAGTCCGACGTCCTGGCTTACGCCTATGAGGGCTCCAACCTGTTCGAGGGCGCTGCCTACAGCGACTTCTCCATCGTTGCCGCCCTGTACAACGAGCAGGTTCAGATCGTGACCTGCGATCCCTCCATCAAGACCGTCGCCGACCTCAAGGGCAAGACCGTCTCCATCGGCGCCGCCGGCTCCGGCGTGTACTTCAACGCCCTCGACATCCTGGGCGCCTACGACCTCACCGAGGATGACATCGACGCCGTCTACCAGGACTTCGCCGACTCCGCCGACTCCCTGAAGGACGGCAAGATCGACGCCGCCTTCATCGTTGCCGGCGCCCCCACCACCGCCATCACCGACCTCTCCACCTCCAAGACCGCCTACCTGGTTGCCCTGGACGAGGAGCATGTGAACAAGCTGCTGGCCGCTAGCCCCTACTACGCTGCTGACACCATCAAGGCCGGCACCTACAAGGGCCAGGAGGCCGACGTCACCACCGTCGCCGTCCAGGCTGTCGTCATCGCCAACGACTCCGTCTCTGAGGACGCTGTCTACAGCTTTGTGAAGTCCATCTTCGACGGCGCCGAGGCCCAGGCCGACGCACATGCCAAGTACGCTGAGCTCAGCCTCGAGTGCGCTTCTGGCATCACCTCCGTCCCCTACCATGCCGGTGCTGCCAAGTACTTCGCCGAGCAGGGCATCGAGGTCGCTACCAAGTAAGCGCCTCCAGCTGGCCTAGCTGAGAGCTGCACGAAGGGGCCGAGTGGACAGACCATCTCGGCCCCTTTCGCATTGGGTTTGGGAACGCCTGCACAGCGCGCTGCAGGCGTTCCCAAACCCAAGAGGAGGAGGGTTGGCAAGCCCGAGGAACAAGGAGGTGCGTGAATGGCGCTCTTCAAGAAGAAGCAGGAACCCGAGCTCGAGCCCCAGGCGGCCGCAGACGCCGCCGAGGCAGAAGTCGACGTCGACGAGGTCCTGCGCAAGTACGACGCAGAGTCCAACACCCGCATCTGGGAGGGCGTGCCCAAGGTCGTCGTCACCGCTGTGATGATCGTCTTCTCGGTCTACTGCCTGCTGATGACGCTGCTCTCCGTGGAGCAGGCCGAGGCCCGCTTGGCGCGCTTCTTGGCCTTCGTCATCGTCATCGGCTTCATGGTCTACCCCGCCAGCAAGAAGAACCACAAGGTCAACCACATCCCCTGGTACGACATCGTCTTGATGCTGGCTGGCGCGGGCTCGTTCATGTACTTCGCCCTCAACTGCACGGACATCCTGCTGATGGGCGCGCGCATCCAGACCATCCACGTGGTGCTCGGCGTGGTGGGCATCCTGGTGCTCTTCGAGCTCTGCCGCCGCTGCGTGGGCATCCCCATCATCATCGTGGTGGGCTGCCTGCTCATCTACGCGTTCTACTTCCAGTTCTCTCACGGCTCGGACTTTATGGGCGCGCTCACCAAGAACGTCCAGAAGCTCTTCTACACCACGCGCGGCGTGATCGGCACCCCCATCAACGTCTGCTACACCTACATCGTCCTCTTCATCATCTTCGGCGCCTTCTTGGAGCGCACCGGCATCGCCAACTTCTTCATCAGCTTCGCCAACCGCATCGCCGGCTGGTCCTCCGGCGGCGCGGCCAAGGTCTCCGTCATCTCGTCCGCCCTTTGCGGCATGGTCTCGGGTTCCTCGGTGGGCAACACCGTGACCACTGGTTCGGTCACCATCCCCATGATGAAGAAGACCGGCTACAAGCCCGAGTTCGCCGGCGCTGTGGAGGCTGCCTCCTCCACCGGCGGCCAGATCATGCCCCCCATCATGGGCGCGGCCGCCTTCCTGATGGCCGAGTACATGGGCATCCCCTACATCGAGGTCGCTGCCATGGCCATCGTCCCGGCCCTGCTCTACTTCACCGGCATCTTCTGCGCCGTGCACCTCGAGGCCAAGAAGCTCGGCCTCAAGGGCATCCCCAAGGAGGAGCTGCCCACCTGGGGCTACCTGGCCAAGAACTGCTACCTGGTCTTGCCCCTGGTGTTGCTGGTGTGGCTCGTCGCATCTGGCGCGCGCACCATGGCAGCCTCTGCCGCCATCTCCATCCTGGGTGCCTTCCTCGTGGGCTTCGTGAATTTCCTGCTCACCAACTGGCGCGAGCGCCCCGAGGGCAAGGGCTTCGGCTTCGTCTTCGCAGAGACCTGCAAGATCGCGGCGTGGACCTGCTGCGACGCCTTCGCCGCCGGCGCCAAGAACTGCATCTCCGTGGCGGTGGCCTGCGCCATGGCCGGCCTGATCGCCGGCTGCATCACCGTCACCGGCCTGGCCTCCACCCTCATCAACGTCATCGTGCTGGCCGCGGGCGACTTCATCATCATCGGCCTGGTCCTCACCATGCTGTGCTGCATCGTGCTGGGCATGGGCGTGCCCACCACCGCCAACTACTGCATCATGGC
>JBJEHN010000068.1:0-5955 GCA_051876105.1 Coriobacteriales bacterium
TTATAGACAAGGTTGATGAGAGAGTTGTGAAGGCACGGTGTAGCCCCCTGCCACCTGCGCGCAGCGCTAGGCGCGCGGGTAGCTGCCGATGACCTTTACCTGGCGCAGCTTGAGGCGCAGGCAGTCGAGCGCGACGCGCACGTTGGCATCGTCTGCGTAGCCCTCGATCTCCACGAAGAACATGTAGTCGCCCAGCTCGCGCTTGGTGGGGCGGCTTTGGATGAGCGTCATGTTCACCCCCGCGTAGGCGAACTCCGAGAGGATCATGTTGAGCTCACCGGCGCGGTCTGCCTTGAGGAAGAGCGCCAGCGTGGTCTTGCCGGGGCCCTCCTTGGACGGCACGCCGTTGCCGATGAGCACGAAGCGGGTCTGGCTGGAGAGGTGGTCCTCGATGGCCTCCTCATAGACGACGCCGCCGCTGAGCTCGGCGGCGAGCGGGTTGGCGATGGCGGCGATGGTCTTGTCGGCCGAGACCATCTCCGCGGCGGCGGCTGTCGAGCTGGCGACCTTGACCTGGGCATCCGGCAGGTGCTTGCGCAGCCAGCGGCGGCACTGGCCCACGCCCTGCGGATGGCTGGCGATGGTGGTGACGTCGCCGAGCTCCGCGCCGGGGGCGAGGATGAGGGCCTGATGGATGTCGAGCACGCACTCGCCCAGGATCTCTGCGCGGGAGGTGAAGGCGAAGGCGTCGAGCGTGGTGGTGACGGGGCCCTCAAGCGAGTTCTCGATGGGGACCACGCCGTAGTCCGCCTGGCCGCGGTCGACCGCCTCGAAGACGTCGCCCATGTTCTCGCAAGCGAGCTCCTCGTAGTCGGGCTCGAGCTGCCCGCTCTGTACGAAGCTGCGTACCGCCTGGTCGGTCCAGGTTCCGGCAGGGCCAAGGAAGGCGTAGGTGGGCTTGCGGGTCATCTTGGGGGCTCCTTCTGTTGTTGCGTAAGGAGGGATTATACAACCTGGGGGGCCGGAGCGGGGCGGGTGCGGAGCGTCGTCCCCACACCGAGGGCCCCGCAGCTCGGCGTCTCGATTAGCCGATGATCCAGTAGTCGGCGTTTTGCTTGATGAGGCCCTCTGTCTCGAGCTGCTCGAGGACGCTGTAGAGCTCGGCGGGGGTCACGCGCGGGCGGCCGGCGGCCTGCTCGAAGGCGTCGAGAGCCTCCTGCAGCTGCAGGGAGGTCTTGGGGGTCTGGAGGATGCTGCGCAGCACGAAGGAGCGCTTCTGACGGTGGCTGCCCTGGAACTCGCTCTGCCTGCTGTGGTGCTTGCTGCGGCGGCTGGGGTTGGGCAGGGTCCGCTTGAGATGGGCGCCGTAATCGAGCAGCGCGTAGTACCAGCCGCGCACGTCCTCCCCCGCCGCCGGGCAGGTCTGGCGCACCAGCGGGGCGATCTCGCGGTCATCGACCTGGTCGCGGCCGGGGAAGAGCTCGTGGAGGAAGACGGTGCGGACGTTCGTCTCAAGGTACACGCCGGGCTCATCGTAGGCGAAGGCCCTGATTCCCGCCGCCGTAGCCGGGCCGATGCCCGGCAGGCTCACCAGCTCGTCGTAGCCGCGGGGCACCACGCCGCCGTGGCTCTCGCAGATGATCCGGGCGCACTCCTGCAGGCGCTTGGCGCGGGAGTTGTAGCCCATGCCCTGCCATGAGGTGAGTATCTCGTTGAACTGGCCGTCTGCCAGCGCGCCCACGCTGGGGAAGCGCCTGAGCCAGTCCTCCCAGCGGCCCTCCACGCGCGAGACCTGGGTCTGCTGCAGCATGACCTCGCTGATCCAGATGGCGTAGGGGTCGCGGGTGTTGCGCCAGGGCAGGTCGCGGTACAGCGCACGGCCCTGCTCGCGCACCTTGGCACAGAAGGCGTCAAGCTCCATCGGAGCTGCCCTTCACGTCCAGACGGGCGCGCTTCCTCTCGGCCCGCGCGGCCCTCTTCGCGGCCTTGCCCTTGTACTGCTTGCCGGGGGCGTCCCAGTCGACGACCTCCCAGCCGTGCACGCGGGCGACCTTCTTGAGCACGCCGTCCGGGTCTGTGACCACGGCGTGCTGAGCCGCCTGGAGCATGGGGATGTCGCTGTAGTGGTCGCTGTAGGCGCGCTCGAGCACCCAGTTGCCCACGCCGAAGCGGCCGTCACAGTAGCCCTGCAGCTGGCGCAGCTTCTCCACGCCCTGGACCGGCTCGCCCACCACGCGCGAGGTGTACACCCCGTTGCGCTCCTCCATCACCGTGCTGACCTGGCCTTCGAAGCCCAGCTCCTCGACCACGGCATCCGTCATGGGCTTGAACGAGGCGCTGGCCAGGATGGGTACCATGCCCTGCTCCTTCACGCTGGCGACCTCCGCACGCGCACCGGGGCGCACGCGCTTGGCGATGTGCTTGTTGTAGACGCGCAGGATGTGGGCGTCCACCTCCTCCACCGGCATGCCGGCGAAGGCGGAGAACAGCAGCTCCCTGGGCGTGGACTCGCGCTGCGGCAGGCGCATGCGGTACTTGATGCCCCACACGCCCATGCGCAGGCCCGTGCGGATCTTCATGTCGTGGTGGAGCAGGAGGCGGCGCGTGAGGATGAAGGGGGACTCCCCGTCCAAGACGGTCCCGTCCAGGTCGAAGGCGGCTATGCGCACTTTGTCCATCTTATCCCTCTCAACAGCGGTTTTAGCATCATGAGCTGACGTTTGGCCAGCGAGAACAAGTCTACTCTCTAGCGGCGCGCCCTGTCTGCCGCGCCCCGCGCGCAGAGGACAAAATGTATTCAAAGCTTAAGGCAGGCGGCGGCGAGAGGCGGCTGCGGGCCCGGCGGCAGGTCAGCCGCGGTAGCCGTTGGGGTTGGCCTGCTGCCAGCGCCAGCTGTCCGCGCACATGCGCTCGATGCCGTACTCGGCCCTCCAGCCCAGCTCCTCTGCGGCCTTAGTGCAGTCCGCCCAGCACGCGGCGATGTCGCCCTCGCGGCGCGGCCCCACCACATAGGGCACCCCAACGCCGGTGGCCTTCTGGAAGGCGCCCACCAGCTCCAGCACGCTGGTGCCGCGGCCCGCGCCGAGGTTGTAGACGCTCACGCCGCCCTCGTCCTTGAGGGCCCTGAGCGCCGCCACATGCCCGCGCGCCAGGTCGACCACGTGGATGTAGTCGCGCACGCCGCTGCCGTCCGGCGTGGGGTAGTCGTCGCCGTAGACGGTGAGCTGCTTGAGCTTGCCCACGGCCACCTGGGTCACGTAGGGCATGAGGTTGTTGGGGATGCCGCAGGGGTCCTCGCCCATCGTGCCGCTCTCATGCGCGCCGATGGGGTTGAAGTAGCGCAGCAGCACCACGTTCATGCCCGGGGTAGCGCGCTGGATATCGCTCAACAGGTCCTCGATGACAGACTTGGTGCGCCCGTAGGGGTTGGTGGCCTCGTGCTTGGGGAAGCTCTCGAAGATGGGGTTGCTGTCCGGCGCGCCGTAGACGGTGGCGCTGCTGGAGAAGATGATGTTGCGCACGCCGTGTTCGCGCATGGCCGCCACGAGCTTGAGGGTGCCCGTGATGTTGTTGTCGAAGTACTCGAGCGGCTTTTGCACGCTTTCGCCCACGGCCTTGAGGCCGGCGAAGTGGATGACGCAGTCAACGGGTGCGGCGGCGAACGCGGCGTTGAGCGCCTCCTCGCTGCGGATGTCGCCTTCGACGAAGGACGGGCGCACGCCAGTGATGGCCTGAATGCGGTCGAGCACGACGGGCGACGAGTTGCAGAGGTTGTCGAGGATGACCACCTCGTGGCCCGCCTGCTGCAGTTCCACAACGGTGTGGCTGCCGATGAACCCGGTGCCGCCGGTAACAAGGATCCTCATAGATGCGCCTGCCTTCTGTTTGCTCCACGTATGTTCTGCTGGTGTTGGGATTTTACCGCCAGCATGTTAGAGTTAGCCGCCGTATGGCCAAGCTTATCGACATAGGAGTCTACCGGCCCATTCTGGCGGTGCGCGAGGCGCGCCGCTTCGACCTGGGCGCCGCCCTCATGCGCATCTACACCTGCATGATCACCATCGGCAGCGTGTCCATGCTCACGCTCATGGGGCACTCGGCCCTCATGGCGGGCACTGTCTCATCCGTCTGCGCGCTGGCATGCTTCCTCATCTCGCCACGCATCTCGCGCCTGATCGACGAGCGCGGCCAGAGCAGCGTGGTCCCGTGGGCCACCACCATCGCCATGGCGGGCCTGCTGCTCATGCTGGCTACCGCCAGTCTGGCCCTCCCCTTCTGGCTCTACTACCCTGCCGGCCTGCTCATGGGCTTCGCGCCCAACCCCGCCGCCATCGCCCGCACCCGTTGGACCTACCTCATCAAGGCCCGCGGAGACGAGTTCGGGGTCGGCGGCGTAGACGTAAAGACCGTCTTCTCGTACGAGGGTGTCATCGACGATGCCGCCTTCATGATCGGCCCGGCCGCAAGCGTAGCCCTGGCCGCAAGCATCGCCCCCGCGGCGGGCATGGGCTTTGGCGGCGCCTGCTACCTGCTGGGCTGCCTGCTGCTGCTGAGCTCGCGCTCCACCGAGCCGCAAGCCGGCTGGGGAGAGGAAGGGACCGCTGCCAGCACCGCCGCCGAGCAGCCTGCGGCCAAGGAGCGCAGTCTCTTCGTGGAGTACTCGCCGGTGAGGGTCCTGTTCTTCCTGATGTTCTTCCTGGGCGCGCTCTACGGCACCTTCGACACCTCGACCGTCATCTTCGCCCAGGACCTGGGCTTTCCGATCATGGCCAGCATCTCGCTGGTGCTGCAGTCAGTCATCTCGGTTTCCTCGGGCATGGTCTTCGGGGCGATGAAGCCCTCGGCCAACCTGGCGCGCCAGTTCCTGCAGGTCTGCTGCCTCATCGGCGGTGCCTACGCCTGCCTCTTCCTGGTGAGGGGCGTTGCCTCGTTCTTCCTCATCTCGTGCGTGGCGGCGCTCTTCTACGCGCCCTACCTCATCACGCTCAACACCGTCTGCGAGCGCAGCGTGCCCAGCTCGCGCCTGACCGAGGGCATCACCTGGATCAACGCCGGCATGACCTTCGGGCTGGCCGTGGGCCCCACCGTCGGCGGCATCTTCATCGACCTCTTCGGCAGCATAGCGGGCCTCAACACAGCCGCTGCGTTCGCGATCATGATCCCCCTCACGGCGCTGCTGAGCGCGCGCATCGTGAGGCGCGCTGTGGGCTAGGCCCCCGCTCCTGCGGGCTTGGGCCCATCCACCTGCGGGGTGCGCATGGTGGTGGCCGTCATGCGCGCCACGTGCGTGCCCAGCTCGTCGAAGAGATCGACCTCGTAGAAGCTCAGGGTGCGCCCGCACTTGGTGCACTCGGCCTTGGCTATGAGGCGCTCTCCCTTGGCGCGGCTCATCATCTCGAAGCTGTGGTTGGTGGAGCAGCAGGCCACCTGGTTGGCGTTGGAGCATACCGCAAGGGCAAAGTCGCACAGCGCCATGAACACGCCGCCCATGACGAAGCCCTGGGCGTTGCAGTGCCGGGCGGGGTCAAGGGTCATCGAGACCTGCGCACGGTACGGCCCCTCCTCGAAGGAGTCGACCTGCGCTCCCAGGCACACCGTGGCAAAGCCGTCCTTTGCGAAGAAGGCCCTGAGCTCGTCCATGGACTCGAAATGCGGCATCGCATGCTCCCTTCAAAACAGAAAAACCCGCACGGAGGCGGGTTTGGATAGTTGGTGGCGGGATTGACGGGGCTCGAACCCGCGACCTCCGGCGTGACAGGCCGGCGCTCTAACCAGCTGAGCTACAACCCCAACTCTTGCGTCTGCAGCGTGCCACCTTCATCAAAGAGCCCGCTTGTTGCGGCGGGCTCCTCATGTTCGATGGCGGGATTGACGGGGCTCGAACCCGCGACCTCCGGCGTGACAGGCCGGCGCTCTAACCAGCTGAGCTACAACCCCTTGCTGCGTGACAGCGATGGATATATTACAGATAACCCAATCCCCGCACAAGTACCAATTTTGGAGAAATTTCCCCCG
>JBJEHN010000069.1:0-5952 GCA_051876105.1 Coriobacteriales bacterium
TCTAGAACCGCAGGTCGGCGGCCTCATACCAGCATGATGAGATGGGGTTTGCATTCGATGTGGGTGATGATGGATCGCTCCCAACTGTGAAGAATCCAAAGCGCTCAGTTCTCTATCGAGTCTTAGTGCAGGGCAGCGGTCCGAACGGGGGTATGGGGCTCCCAACAGCTGCCACAGACTGTTGGGAGGTCGGTTTGCATGAAAGATCAGAAGGACGTAGACATCGCCCTGCAGGACAAGGCGCCTGCAAAAGCCTGGGCCGTGCTGGCGGTGACGTACCTCGCCAGCGTGTGCGCGCCGCTGTGCCAGTTCAAGATCCCGCCGTTGGCATCGTGGCTGTTCCCGGCGTTCCACGGGCAGCTTGACGCCGTGTCGTTCGGCACGCTGATGAGCGCTATCGCCATCATCGGGGTCATCCTGGCCTTCCCCGCGGCCTTCATCGCGCGCAAGATCGGCCTGAAGAACGTCATCCTGCTCTCCGTCGCGTGTTTGGGCGTGGGCTCGGCGCTGGGCGGGTTTGCCACCAGCCTCAACGTGCTGATGGTCAGCCGCCTGCTCGAAGGCGTGGGCATCGGCCTCATCGGCGTGGCGGCACCCTCGTGCGTGACCATCTGGTTCCCGCGCAAGACGCGCGGCGTGGCGCTGGGCATCTGGGCCACCTGGGTCCCGGTGGGCAGCGTGCTCTCCTTCAACGTGGTGCCCCCGCTGGCCATCGCCGGCGGCTACCAGCTGCCGTTCTTCGTCATCGCGGGCGTTTGCCTGCTGGCGTTCATCCTGTTCGCCGCCGTGTTCACCATGCCGCAGGGCGCATCCGCCGACATGGGCCTCGAGGGCAGCTTCAAGGAGAGCTTCAAGTACCTCAAGAACCGCCGCATCTGGATCCTGGGCGCCGTGTTCTTCCTGTTCAGCTTTGCCACCATCGGCATCATGAACACCTACTACAACACCTTCCTGGAGACCCAGCTCGGCATGGAGCCGCAGCGCGCGGCGTTCCTGTCCTCGCTGATCATGGCCATCTCCATCGTGGCCGCGCCGGTGACGGGCCGCATCTCCGACAAGGTGCCCATCGGCCGCAAGTACATCGTGGGCATCGTCATGATGGTCATCCTGCTGCCCACCGCGTTCTTCATGTTCAACACCGGCGGCGGCGCCCTGGCGATCATGTGGGTCGTCATCATCCTGCAGGGCGTTGGCGGCGGCATGTGCGGTGGCTCGCTGCGCCCCATGGCCCCCATCATCATGCCGCAGACGGCGATGGGCGCCACCATGGGCATGGCGATCATGCAGTTCTGCCAGAACATGGGCTCGGCCGTGGGCTCGCCGCTGTCCGGCGCCGTGATGAGCACCTTCGGGTGGGACATGGCCAGCCTGATGCTGCAGCTGCCCGCCTATGCGCTGGGCCTGGTGCTGATCTTCTTCATCATGCCCCGCGGCAAGAACGTGACCCTAGCCGACGTCCAGGCCGACATCAGCCAGTAGCGTACGAGCAACCTAGAGCAAACGGGGGCCAGCTGCTGTGCCGTGCTGGCCCCCGTCGCGTTGAGAGGAGAGTTGAATGACGAACAACGAGGGCGCCCAGCCGCAGCAGACCTGCGGGCTGTGCGAGAAGAACTGCCCGGTGGAGGCGCTGGGCTGCGGCCGCGGCGAGCGTGCGTTCGGCGCGCAGGCGGGCGAGGGGAGGGCTGCCGGCGGCGAGCGTGGCGGCGAGGGCTGGCACCGCGGCGGCCGCGGTCGCGGCCACGGCGGCGAGCCTGCTGAGGGCGCCGTGCAGCTGGAGGGGCTGGCGGGCAAGCTGGCAGAGGCGGGCCGCGTGGCGCAGATCAAGGGCGCGCACATCACCGCGGCCGGCAAGAGCGCAGACGCGATGTTCAGCGTGCTGGGCGATGAAGACACCGCCCAGCTCGAGGCCCTGCTCGACAAGCTCCTTGCAGCCTGGCGCCAAGCCCACGCCGCCCACCACGCCAAGCACTGAGCCCGCCGCTGGTCAGTCGTTGTCTTTGTCGCGCACGAGGCGGCCCTGCACGTAGACCTGGCGGATGTTGTCTGGCGTGGAGAGGTAGAGGATGCGCGCCAGGCGGTCGGCCGGCTCGTCGAAGACGCCGAAGCCGGTGAGGTCGCTGTCGCGGCCGATCGCCTCGACCTCCTTGATGAGCGTCTCTGTGTCTGCCACGGCCTGCGTGGGCGAGGCGTCGCGGTAGTACGCGGGGTTGGCCACCGGGTCGTCCATGACGGTCTTGCCCACCAGGGCGCGCTGGCCCTCGTCCGCGCAGATGGCTGCCAGCTCGATGCTCGACTCCAAGTGCGCGCTGCCCAGGTAGACCGTGGTGGTCGAGCCGCGCGCCAGCAGCTGCTGCACGAGGTCGCGGTAGACGGTGCGCGCAAAATCCAGGTCCGCAAAGCGCGACTCCAGCGGGAAGGTGCGCTGCTCGAGCCACAGGTAGAGCGGCTCGTCCAGCGCGAGCGCCGCCTGCGGCCACTGCGGCGCGTGGACGTGGATGGCCACGCCGCCGGGGTAGACCTCACCCGTGTAGACGTTGACCACCTGCCCACCCTTGATGACGACGTCTGCGGGCTCCTTGCCGCCCGCCGCATCCCACCCCGCTTTTCCTTCAACCCCCTACACGCCCCACGCCCGCCCGCGCCCCGGGCCGTCATTTCGACCGGAGGCGCGCAGCGCCGGAGTGGAGAAATCTCAGGTTGAGCGGCAAGACCGTGCCTCGACCCACGGCACTGGCGGCTCCGCCAGAGATTCCACGTGCTCGCTTACGCTCGCTTGGTCGAAGTGACAGAAGGGGGAGGGTGCCGTTTTGTCCAAAGAGCACCTTCACATTTCTCCGAGCGCGGCTACAATGGGGCAGTTTACGAACGTTTGGGTGGGCGCGTGCTTTGGCGCGGCGCCCTGGGAGGCTGCTTTATGGAGACGATACGCGCCATCGGCCCCGGCCTGCTGCTGTGCGCGCTGCTGGCGGCGCCGTGCTATGCGGCGGGCCTCGCCTTTCCGGTTGTGGGCGGTCCGGTCTTCGGCATCTTGCTCGGCATGCTGGTCGCGCTCGCATGGCGCCAGCGCCCGGAGCGCCTGGCGCGCGGCATCCAGTTCACATCGAAGAAAGTGCTGCAGTACGCCGTCATCCTGCTGGGCTTCGGGCTCAACCTGATGCAGATCGCGCAGGTGGGCGTTAGCTCGCTGCCCGTCATCCTCTCCACCATCGCGACCTCGCTCATCGTGGGCTATGCGGGCTGCAAGCTGCTCCGTGTGCCAGGCCGCACGGCGACCCTGGTGGCCGTGGGCTCGTCCATCTGCGGCGGCAGCGCGATCGCCGCCACGGCGCCGGTCATCAAGGCACGCGACGACGAGGTCGCCCAGTCCATCAGCGTCATCTTCCTGTTCAACGTGATCGCGGCGCTCGTCTTCCCCACGCTCGGCACGGCGCTGGGCCTGAGCAACGAGGGCTTTGGCCTGTTCGCGGGAACGGCGGTCAACGACACCTCGTCGGTGACGGCTGCGGCCGCCGCGTGGGACGGCATGCACCCCGGCGCCAACACGCTCGACCAGGCCACCATCGTCAAGCTCACCAGGACGCTGGCGATCATCCCGATCACGCTGGTGCTGGCGCTGTGGCAGCTGCGCGTGGCCAAGCGCGAGCAGGCGGCTGCGCTGGCGGCGCAGGGCGGCGCCCAGGCGGCGGGCGAGGGCGAGGGTGAGCGCGCGGGCGCGCTGGGCGGCTTCAGCCTCAAGCGCGCGTTCCCGATGTTCATCCTGTGGTTCCTGCTGGCGGCGTGCGTCACCACGGCGTGCAGCGCCGCCGGCCTCGACGTGGCCGTGTTCGCCCCGCTCAAGACCCTGTCGAAGTACTTCATCGTCATGGCGATGCTGGCCATCGGCCTCAACACCAACCTGGTCGAGCTCGTGCGCAGCGGCGGCAAGCCCATCGCGCTCGGCGCCTGCTGCTGGGTCGCCATCGCCGTTGTGAGCCTGCTCATGCAATACGCCCTCGGCACCTGGTAAGCGCCCCCGCGCCGCACTCCCGCCGAGCCCGAACCCGCCGCCGCCGAGCCCGAATGAGCGCATGGCGTATCAGAGGACACGGCGGTGGTTCTCGGGTACTATGGGCGGCATGAATGAGGACACCCCACAGGTTGCGCGCAAGCGCGCCCGCGAGATGCGCACCATCTCCCAGATGGTGGCGCTCTACTGCGCCGCCAACCACGCCGAGCAAGACAGGACGCAGACCGCCCACTGCGGGGAGGCGCTGTGCCCTGGGTGCGCCGCCATCGATGCCTACGCCGTCGAGAGGACGCAGCGCTGCCGCAAGATGGAGGTCAAGACCACCTGCGAGGAGTGCGAGAACCGCTGCTACCAGCCGCAGATGCGCGAGCAGATCCGCGCGGTGATGCGTTTTGCTGGCCCCCGCATGATCACCAAGCACCCCGTCGCCGCCATCCGCCACCTCCTCGGCCGCTAGGCCAGCGAGGTGTGGAGAGACCAGGCTTGGCACAGGGCGTGCAGGTGCTATGCGCGTGCTTGAGTGGTGGGGTGTATTGGGAGCGAGGGCACGTTGCGCAGTGGAATTAGTGCAACTGGCGGAGTATCGGGGTATACTACATCGTCTATGGCAGAAACCATAACGCGCCGTTGGCGCTCAAGTTGAATCGAGTTTACGCATGACCGAAGAGAACAAGCTGCCCGTCGAGCCGGAAGCGCTCGAGGGCGACCCCACTGCGCCTTCCGCTGAGGAGGCCGCTCCCGCTGCCGAGCCCGCTGAGGCTGCCGAATCCGTGGCTGCACCTGCGGCTGACGGCGAGCAACCCACCGGCGACGGCGACCCCGAGACCGTCCGCATCCGCGTGCGCCAGCGCACGGGGCGCGTGCGCACCGGCAGCGGCTCGCATAAGAAGAAGACCACCGGCAAGCGCAAGGCCCTCGTCGCGCTCGTCGTCGTCCTCGCGCTCGTGCTCGTTGGCACGTTGGTCGGCGCCATCGTCTTGCAGAAGGGCAAGGAGCATCTGCGCGCCCCGCTGCAGGAGGAGGAGAGCCTCACCGTCAAGTACCAGGGCCACGAGTACATGTACAACGAGGACGTGGTCTCCGTGCTCATCATGGGCATCGACGACGAGTACGCCTACACCGGTAGCGACGCCTCGTGCAGCGACGCCAACTTCCTCATCACCATGGACACGGCCACCAACGCCGTCAACGTGACCACCGTCCCGCGCGACGCCATCTGCGAGGTCGACGTCTACCAAGACGGCAAGTACAAGTTCACCACGCACACCAACCTCGGCCTGGCCTACGCCATCGACGCACCCAAGGAGACCTGTGCAGAGAACGTGGTCAAGAGCGTCTCCACCATCATGGAGGGCATGCCCGTCAACTACTACTTCGCCATGAACGTGCACGCCATCGAGGACCTGGCTGCGGCTGTGGGCGGCGTCAAGGTCACCGCGCTGCAGACCATCCCGGGCACCAACATCGTCAAGGGCGAGAAGATCACCCTCAAGGGCAACGACGCCTACAAGTACCTGCAGTACCGCGACATCTACGTCGATGAGTCCGCGCTCGACCGCCAGGCCCGCCAGGAGCAGTTCATCCAGGCCTTCATCAACAAGGCCCGCAAGATGAGCGTCGACCAGCTGCTCAAGGTGGTCAAGACCGTGAGCGACTACTCCATCACCAACCTGGGTGCCGAGGAGATGAGCTACCTGGCCTCGTGCTTCATCGCTGGGGACAAGGCGAGCCTGGAGATGATCACGCTCGAGGGCACCACCAAGTCCAAGGTCTACGAGACCGACGGCCTGGAGCACGAATACATCGAGCTCGACGAGAAGAGCGTCCACGCAGCGGTGATCGCGGACTACTACAAGATGATCAATTAATACCGTTTGGGATAGCACGGTACCGCTCTGTATCGGCGCGCCGCTCACCGTTTTTGCGGTGGTGCTTGAAAAGAATTA
>JBJEHN010000070.1:0-5930 GCA_051876105.1 Coriobacteriales bacterium
ACGCGAGGGGCTCGGCAGCGGTCTTCCGTGATAAGGTGCATCCTGTGTTTTCGCAGGTCAACGGCCTGAAGGATACAAAAGGACACAGACCCGAGGAGAGCCCTGCAGATGACGCAACCGAGCACCCCCGAACAGCACGTGCAGGCCGCCGCCGCTGAGCCGGCCGCACCCGCTGCCCCCGCCGCGCCCGCAAAGCCGCAGCGCGCCAACAGCCCGCGCAAGGAGTGGAAGGCCGCCGCCCGCGGGCGCCTGAAGGGCCACTACCTCTTCTTCTTCATGCTCATATTCGTCGCCGCCATGCTCGGCACCACCTATGCCGGCGCGATCGACTTCGTCAAGCTCCCCGCCGCAGACATCGTCACCGGCCAGGCCGTCACCGAGCCCGCGCAGCCGGCGCCCGAGTCGCTCGGGCAAGCGCTCGGGCAAGCCGCGCAAAACGCCGCCACCCCCGTCAAGACGCAGGCCGCCTGGGGCATCTCCGGTGTGTACGACTCGCTCATGCGCGGCGACGTCCAAGAGGGCCAGCAGATCACCCAGAGCGCCCAGGCCGACCAAGCCGGCACAGACATCCAGGCCGGCGGGCTCGAGATAGCCTTCCGCCGCGGCATCCTGAGCTCCGTGGTGGGCAACCTCTCGTCCGGCGCGGCGCTCATGACCGCCTTCGCCGGCCTCAAGAGCATCGTGGGCTCGCAGAGCATCGCCAACGCGCTCTTCGTGCTTGTCAGCGTGCTGGCCTTCTGCTTTGTCACGGCCGTCACCACCCAGACCTACGAGACGATCATGGCGCGCATGTTCCTAGAGGCGCGCACCTACAAGAGCGTGCCGCCCAGCCGCCTCATCTTCCTGGCGCGCGCCAAGCGCTGGCTGCGCGTGAGCTGGGCGCTCTTCGTCACCGCGCTCTTCGAGACGCTGTGGGCCCTCACCATCGTGGGCGGAGCCATCAAGCACTTCTCGTACAAGATGGTCCCCTACCTGCTGGCCGAGAACCCCGACCTGGGCGCGCTGGAGGCCATCACGCTCTCACGCAAGATGATGTGCGGCCACAAGTGGGAGGCCTTCAAGCTGGAGCTGAGCTTCATCGGGTGGAACATCCTGGGCGGCCTGACGCTGGGCGTCACGGAGCTGCTGTTCAGCGCGATGTATCAGCAGGCCACCTACGCCGAGTACTACGCCTACGTGCGCGGCTGCGCCAAGGAGCGCGGCGTGCCCGGCACAGACAAGCTCGAGGACGCCTGCCTCTTCGCTCCCGCCAGCCCGCAGGTGCTCGCCGCCGCCTACAGCGACATCGAGGAGCTCCAGCGCCAGCTCGACGCCAGCGTGCCGCAGCAGCGCACGGGCGTGGCCGGCTTCTTTGCCAACGTGTTCGGCGTGGTGCTCTTCACCACCCCGCAAGACGAGGCCTACAAGGAATGGAGCACCCTCAACGACCACGTCAAGGCCTTCCGCCTGGCGCTTGCCGGCGAGGCCTACCCCGCGCGCCTCTCGCCGCTGCACGCCAAGGAGCACCGCCTGGCAAGCGGTCGCCTGCAAGCGCAGCGCCGCTACAGCGTGTGCTCGCTGGTGATCGTCTTCTTTGCGCTGGCGATCATCGGCTGGCTGTTCGAGGTGGGGATGCACTTCGTCACAGACGGCACCTTCGTCAACCGCGGCGTCAACCACGGGCCCTGGCTGCCCATCTACGGCACTGGCGCGCTGGTATTCCTGCTGCTGCTGAACAAGTTCCGCGACCGTCCGGCGCTGCTGTTCGTGCTGGCGGTGGTGGCCGCGGGCACTATCGAGTACTTCACGCACCTGGGCCTGGAGCTGGCGCTGGGCCAGCAGTGGTGGGACTACAGCGGTTACTTCCTCAACCTCAACGGCCGAATCTGCGCGGAGGGCCTGCTGGCCTTTGGCACGGGCGGCCTGGCCATCGTCTACGCCCTGGCCCCTGCGCTCGACAACCTGGCCGCCCGCATCCCGCGCCCGGCGCTGGTGGCCCTGTGCGTGCTGCTGGTGGGCAGCTTTGCAGCTGACGTGGTCTACAGCTCCGGCCACCCCAACATGGGCGAGGGCGTGACCGACATCGGTAAGGATGCGGCGCTGGAAGCCGCTGAATAAAGGGGAGAAGCGAATGGGAGCTTCCCAAAGCAGCATTAACGAGATCGAGGCCAAGCTCACGCCGGTCTACGTGCTGGGCGTGCTGGCGCTGGTGGTGGGCATCTTCGATGCCGGCTCGCTGATCTACTTCGCGCTACCAACCGTCAACCTGGCCTCCGCGCTCACCGAACTCGTCACTCAGGGCGGCGCCGCGGGCGGCAGCGCCCTGCAGGACCCGGCACTCGCCGCCGCGCTGGGCAACCAGGCCGACGAGATCATCAGCCTGGTCAACAGGCTGGGCCTCCCCCAGATCGACAGCGCCACCGCCCTGGCGGCCGCCGCGCTCTCGCTCAGCTCCTTCCTCATCCTGGGCGCCATCCTGGCCCTGGGCTCCATCCTGGGCGCCGTGGGCCTGATCCGCGTGCGCAAGCACCCTTCCAAGGGCTACCGCACCATCATCGTCGCGCTGCTGTGCGGCGTGGTAGCCATCCTCACGCTGAGGATCGTCTCCGGCCTGCTGTTCATCTCATCCGCCATCCTCATGCACCGCGCGTTCTCCACCTCGTCTGACCCGCAGGCCTTCGGCTACTACGACCGCCACCACCTGGGCTTCATGCGCTTCATCGAGTTCTTCTGCGCGGTCAACATCGTCTCCAACGCCTGCGTGCTGCTCTTCGTCACGCGCTCGAGCTTCTACGACGCCGCCTACTGGGTGAGCTTCGTCCAGATGCTGATGATGGCCGTCACGCTGTGGCTCATCGTCACCCGCAAACAGCACGGCCGCGAGATCATCCTGGCCATGGTGCTCGTTTACATGACGCTCGACGCCGTCATCCAGCTGGTGACCGGCCACTTCAGCATCAACACCTACGTCTCCAGCGTCATCCCCAACCTGGTGCTGCTGCTGTACTTTGGCTTCTCCAAGCGCGCCAAGGAGCTGCTGGTGCAGCCCTTCCATGCGGAGAGCCGCCGGTCCACGCTCGCCGAAGACGAGAAGCTCTGGAACCTCAAGGGCCCCCTGTTCTGGCGCAACCTGCTGCTGTACTTCTGCATCTTCTCCGTGGTGGGGCACTGGATGGAGTACTGTGTGTGCTGGCTCATCCGCCTGGGGCTGGTGCCCGGCACCTACGACCCCAACTCCGGCATCTGGCACGACATGCTCAACCCGTTCTTCGTCTACGGCGCGGCGTTCGTGGTGATCGGCCTGCTGCTCTTCCCGATGAAGGGCATCCTGCAGGCCAAGCTGCCCAAGGGCCCGTGGGCGCTCATCCTGAGCTTCCTGGTGAACACCGCCGTGTGCGCGGCCATCGAGCTGGTGCTGGGCTTCACCTGCAACGTGCCGGTCAACGGCGTCTACCCGCTGTGGGACTACTCAGACATGGCCTTCAACTTCATGGGCCAGATCTGCCTGCTCAACACCACGTTCTTCGGCTTGATGGCAACGCTGATGACCTGGCTGGTCTACCCCAACCTCGAAAAGCTCTTCGCCAAGATCCCCAAGGACATCATGAACATCATCACCGTCGTGGTGATCGTGTTCTTCGTGCTCGTGGTGTTCATGTACGTGATCAACCTCTCCCTGCCCGCAGGCATCGAGATCTAGCCACCCGCGAAGACATGGACCCCCAGGGGGGTCGGGGCATCAGTCCCCGGCCCCCTTGCCGTTTGCGCGCGGACGGCGGGGGTGGCAGACTGTTCGCAAGCGAACGCGATGGAGCGGCCAGGGGGAGGCGCGCAGCAGGATGGGGAAGCCGTCTGCACATGTGAAGAAACTTGCCGGGTGCCTGGGCGGCTTTGCCGTTGGCGCGGCTGTGTACCTGCTGTGCGGCGGCGTGGGGCTGAGCCAGCAGGGGCTCGCCTGCCTGGCCATCCTGTGCTGGGCCATCGTCTGGTGGGTGGCCGGCGTGCTGCCCGATGTCATCAACCAAGCGAACGCTAGTGAGCGTGTGGAGAAATCTCGTGGGACAGTGGGGACTGTCCCCACTGTCCCATTTCCATTTGCTTGGGAATCAGCGGACGTGTCCTTTTGTGTCCTCTGTATTCAGTAGAATCCCTGTCTACTGATGTACGTTTGACTGAGGAAGAATGCGCCTGCGCGGCGCAAGGAGGAGCCCGCCGTGGACTTGACCAACCTACCCGCCATGCTCGACAACGCCATAGTCTCGCCCAACGTCATGGCGAGCATCGTCGTCATCATCATCGCGCTGGTAGCGCTCTTCGGCATGCGCCACGCCAGCAAGCGCTACCGCGAGCGCATGCGCCACTCGGACCTCAACGGCACCCGCCGCGACCGCATCTTCCGCAGCATCCAGGTGACCGTGCGCTACGGCGTGATCGTGGTGGCGATCATCGCGATCATGCAGGTCAACGGCGTGAACATCTCCGCGCTGGCCGTCGGCCTGGGCGTCGTGGGCATCATCGTGGCCTTTGCCCTGCAAGACGCGCTGGCAGACCTCGCCATGGGCGTGCGCATCGTCACAGACAACTACTTCTCCACGGGCGACACCATCCGCATCGACGACTACGAGGGCGAGGTCATTGCCTTCAGCCCGCAGTCGACCAAGATCAACAGCACCAAGGACGACACAGTCCTCACCATCTCCAACCGCAAGCTCGACCACGTCATCTTGCTCTCCACGCTAAACGACATCGACGTGCCCATCTACTCCAAGGAGGTCCCGCTGGAGCACATCGACGAGCTCTTCGAGGCCATATGCGCGCGCCTGCTCGAGGAATACCCCAGCATCAAGAAGGCCCTCTACGTGGGCGTGCAGGAGTACAAGGACTGCTGGGTCTCCCACCGCCTGCGCTTATGGGCCCGCCCAAGGAGCGTTGGCAGCGCATGCGCGACGCCCGCCGCATCGTGATGGAGGAGATGGAGAAGCGCGGCATCGAGCTCGCCATCCCCGAGTACCGCATCGACCCCCAGAGCTAACCCGCCGCCGCGCACAAAAGCCCCCTGAACACAGCGAGAGCTCCTTCGACCATGCCGTAGAGCTCCACCAGGCCCGTGGCGCAGGCCGTCAGGCGCTCGTTGCGCTGGCGGCGTGCTGCGATGCGCTGGCGGTCGAGCGCGGCGAGGTTTTCCTAAGCTGGGACAGTGGGGACAGTCCCCTCTGTCCCATTTTCCCTCGAGGGCTACACTGATTGAAAGCGGTTGCAGCGTTGAGAAGGGGGCGGCAATGGAGTGCATTCACCTAGAGCTTGGTGAGGAGCACCATGAGGCGGCGGCACTGGCGTTTGTGAGGGAGTTCAAAGACGCTGGAGAGACCGTCATCAACGGCAGCGCGCAACTCGACCAGATGGGCTATGCCGAGTGGCTAGCCAACTGCCGGCGCAACGCTAGTGCAGAGACGGTCCGCCCTGATTGGGCAGTTGCCACCACCTTCTTCGCTGTGCGCGACTCCGATGAGCGCATCGTTGGCATGATCGATGTGCGCCACTCGCTCGCTACGCCCTACCTCAGAGACTACAGCGGGCACATCGGCTACTCCGTGCGCCCCAGCGAGCGCCGCAAGGGCTATGCCACCAAGATGCTCCGGATGGCTCTGGAGTACTGCGCTGGGCTGGGGCTGGAAACGGTGAGGATCGGCTGCTACAGCAGTAACCACGCCTCTGTCGGCGTGATCGAGCGCTGCGGCGGTCACCTAGCCGAAGAGAAGGACTACCTCGATGGCAAGCCCATGCTCATCTTCGAGGTCCCCACAAAACCCGAGGCCACCGAGCACGCATAACCGCCTAAAAATGGGACAGTGGGGACAGTCCCCACTGTCCCATTTGGATGCTAGCGGCTAGGTGTGGGCAGGGGGCGCTGCGAGGCGCTGCGGGGCGGCCTGCTCCAGCGCTGGGGAGCT
>JBJEHN010000071.1:0-5895 GCA_051876105.1 Coriobacteriales bacterium
GAAAAAGGGAGGCCCCGATCGGGGGCCTCCCTGTTCCAGTTGCGCTTTTCCTTTGCGCGGTTGTACTTCACATCGCCGTGCACGCCGGTGCCGCATGCCCATCCGTTGTACCGCGGCTTCTTCAGCCGGGTCGCCTCCAGGGCCGACACCTGCCACACGGGCCCGCTCTTCGGCGGGCGCCTGCGCGCCTTGCTCATCGCTGCTCTCACCTCCCCTGCTTCTAGACGGGGCAGAGTATACCCCTGCGTCTTGAGCTGCGCGTTCGAGCCATTGGGCATCGAGACCGCGCTCTTCACGCCGCTCCAAAACCGCCTGTAGGCAGAGGCTCTCATCGTCTCCAGGTGGGAGCGGCGCTGCTGTGCTCCGGCAGCACCCTGACCTTAAGCGGGCTGATCCTCGTTCAGCGCACAATTCTGGCCTGTGAGCTGCGAAAACAGCGTATACTGTGGGTCAGCTGAACGGTGAGACATTAACAAATTGCATGCTATTAAAGCGTTGGTTACCGTTAATACAAACGCCCCTTATGGTAGGAAAATCTAATTCGATTTTGATTTCAATTTAATTCCTGCTTGCGGAGCGGGATTTCTAATCGTATACTGCGAAGCGTTGTTAGATAGGACATAAAAGGCAACCCCGGCGAGATTGGAGCCTCGCCGGGGTTGATACAGATTCGAGATGGGACTCAGAATCTGAGTGCGAGCTAGCCGTTTGGCCAGCCTGCGGAACAGCTCATATTCTACCATTGCCCATTTACCTGCGCAAATGCGCTGGGCAACCCTTCCCGAAATTCGGTTTCCGGCACTTGCGGCAGCTTGCCTGCCCCTGGGCCTGGCCTCTTATGCCCTTGTTTCGTCAGGAGCAGAAGGGCCTCATGGAAGCCGCAGTTGCCGCATACCCTAACCAGGCGCAGGCCTTCTTCGCCCTGCTCACGGCAGACGACCGCAACAGCTTCTACATCCTCTCGTCAGACGCCAGCGGCACCTGGACAGACTCCGCGCTGCGCCGCAGCCAGCTCCAGCAGCTGCGCTTCGATGCCACCCACAGCTACTACCTCACGCACAACGGCTTCTCGCAAAAGCGCCGCCGCCTGCAGGCAACGCGCCAGCTCAACGCGCTGTTCTACGACCTTGACTGCCACAGCGCGACCCAGTTCGAGTGCCGCCGCCTGGTGTCCCAGGCCCTGCAGCGCATCGATCAGGCCGTTGACCAGGGCGTCTTGCCCCAGCCGAGCATGATCGTTGACTCCGGCCGCGGCTTGCACCTGTACTACGTGCTGCAGCGCTCCATCCCCTACTACGTGAAGAACGGCGGGGCACTGGTGCTCAACGAGAAGAGCGTGCGCTACTTCCGCGATGTACAGGAACGCCTGGCGAGTGTGATCGAGGGTGTGATGTGCGGCCTCGAGGGCCTCGAGCTCGACCGCGCGGTCTTCGATCACACCCGTGTGGCGCGCATCCCCGGCACCTACAACGCCAAGGCCGGCCGCTACGCCCAGCTCATCGGCGGCAGCTACGCGCCCTGCAAGCTGGGCGATCTGGCCGCCTTCTGCCCGAGCACACTGCCCTCCCCCACCGCGCCTGCCGCCGGTGCAAAAGCGCAGGTCATCACGTTCAACCGCCTGATGATGAGCCGGCTGCGCAAGGTGGTGCAGTTGCAGGAGCACCGCGGCTTTGCCTGCGAAGGCAACCGCGAGCTCATGGCCTTCGTCTACTACAACACAGCGGTGCAGGTCTACGCACGCCCGGTTGCCGCAGAGCGCCTGGCCGCGTTCAACGCGCGCTTCCTACAACCCCTCCCCCGCCCCGAGCTGGACAACATCGTCCGCACTGTGGACGGCGTCACCAACGTCAAGGGGCAGAAGGGTTTCTACATCCTCAACGCCTGCACGCTCACTCGCCTGCTCGCACTCACACAGGAGGAGATAGACGAGCTGCAGTTCTTCGCTTCTCGCCGTGTGGTGGAGCGCGCCGAAGCCAAGCTTAATACCAGCCGCAAGCGCGCCGCCCGCAACCAGCAGATCTGCGAGCTCTACGCCAGCGGGCAGATGACCCAGCAGAAGGTTGCCGCCGCAGTGGGCTGTTCCGTGCGCACAGTGTTCACCGTTCTGAAGGCCAACGGCATGGCCGGCCGCACTGCAAAACACCAGCTCACAGCACCAAACTCAGCGGAAGTGGCCGCTCGCCGCACTTCCATCTTTGCCGCCACCAGAGGCCACACCACACCAAGGGCCCTTGTCGGCAAGCTCACATCAATCCCTCAGGCCCCCCAGTCGGCAAATCTCTGGCACACGTGTCTTGGGGTAGTGCAGAGGGAGGGCCTTTACGCTTCTGTAGAGAGCTGGTCCACGTGCCTGTGCGCTCCCTCCGTTGCCTCACAGCTTTTGCCACATATGCCAAGGAGGGGCAGCTTCAAGCCACCCCTCCCCTCTTGCGTTCAGTTGCAGCTGCCGTTTGGGTAGCGTTATTCCCCGGTCTCCTCGATGGCTTTCTCGCGCAGCTGGTTGGCCATGGTGCGGATCTCCTGGATGGTGCTGAGGTCGACGATCCCGTCTGCTGCCAGGGCTTTCTTCAGCGCCTTGATTGCGCTGCGTGCGTGGTCTGCCGCCTGGCGCTCGTTCGCAGCCTTCCTCCCACCGGTCTTCTTGCGCTTGACCGCTGCCTTGATGTCCTCGGTGCTCTTGATGGTCCCCGCGTTGACGGCTGCGATGAGCTCGGCTTGTTCCTCGCTCTTCAGGCCTGCGATGGCATCGGCGCTGACCTTGCCGATCTTGCCGGCGTCGAGCAGGTCCTTGCCCTCTTTGCTCAGGTTCAGGCCGATGTTGCGCTCCATCGCTGCGGTGCGGGTGGAGATGCCGAACATCTTGCCCACGACCTCGTTGACGGTCTCCTTGCCAACGCCTTCGCCCAGGTCGCGCAGCTTGAGCAGCTTCTCGCTCACTGCAGCGATGCCCTCGCTGCGCTCGCGGCCAGTGAGCTCGCGCTGGCCCACGTTGGCAGAGTGCATGATGAAGTCTGCGTCGTCGTCATCGAGCTCGCCGTTGCGGAAGACGCGCGCGGGGATCATGTACCATTTCTCGCCCTCTTCGGGGCCGCGCTCTTCGCTGATCTTCTTGCCCAGCCAGCAGTGCGCCATCCAGCGGCGCTCGCCGTCAACAATCTGGTATTTCAGCTGCTTGGCGCCCGTTTCCTCGTCTTCTTCGACGATCTCTCGCACGGCGATGGGCGCGGTGTAGGACGAGGTGTAGATCATGTCTGCCAGCGACTCGATGCTTGCGTCGTCGATGCTGTAGGTGTTCTTTGGGTTGCGCACCAGCTTGCGCGCGTCCAGGAAGTCGATGCCCATGTCGTCGACCAGCTTGAGCTTGCTCTTGTTTGCGGCCACGGCGTTGGTGCCGCTGTCGCGCTGGTAGGCGTAGTCGAGCTGGCGGTCCATGTGCTCCATGCCGCTTTCGCGCAGGCCCTCGGCCTTGGGTGCGGGCTCGCGCTTCTCGGGAGCGGCCGCAGCGCTTGCGTTCATGCCGGCCTTTGCGGCCTTGGCCAGGTCTTTTGCGCTTTTCCTAGGCATTGTCGATCTCCTCGCAGAGCTTGGCGTAGGCGCGGCTGGCGGCGTTGCTTGGGTCGTAGGTGACCAGCACCTGGTAGGCCACCGTGCTTTCCGGCACGACCGTGGTTTTGGGGATCTCGGTCTTGAAGGCCTCCAGGCCGGGCAGCTCCTCGGCGATGATGTCCTTGCAGGTCTTGTAGACGGTGGTGTTCTTCTCGACGATTGTGAAGAGCACGCGGCGCTGGTACTTGACCGGCTTGATGCGCGCGGCCACCTTCTCTGCCTGGTCGATCAGGTCGAGGGTTTCCTTGACGCCCTTGATGGAGAACATCTCCGTCTTGACCGGGATGATGACCATGGATTCTGCGTTGCCGCTGCTTATCGCGTTGACCGCGTTCATCGCGATGAGGTTGATGGCCGGCGGGCAGTCGATGATGATCTTGTCGTAGTGCCGCACGGCGTCGAGGTCGCGGATTGCGTCTGCCAGGCGGAACTCGCGGAAGGAGCGGTTGTCCTTCTCGAGGTCTGTGGCGCCGCTTGCGAAGGCGATGGAGCTGGGTGCGATGTCCACGTTCTCGTACGCTGTGGACTTGATGATGTCGTTCAAGCCGAGGAACTGGCCGCGGCGGTCTGGCAGCATGACGTTTGCGATGCAATCCTGCACGCCGTCTGCGTCGATGATGCCCATGTACTCGCTGAGGTTGCCCTGGCCGTCCATGTCGATGACGAGCACGCGGTCCCCTGCCTGGCCAAAGCAGACGGCCATGCATGCGGCGGTGGTTGATTTGCCGACGCCGCCCTTGTACGAGGTCACGACGTAGATGGTGGGGCGCTTGGCGTCCTCCCCGTCCTTGGCGGCTTTTTCTTCGAGGAGTGATTCGAAGAGCTCACCGGTGCTTTGGCCAGTGGCCTTCTTCATCCTGTTGAGCTTTTCGATGGACTCTTCTGACATGTAGGCGCTGGTGCCACGTTTTGCTACTTTAGCCGCCATGAACTGCACTCCTCAAACTTTGAAATACGGGTTGAATCGCTGCTAAATCGTTGTCAAATACCGTTAGATTTTATCACGAGTCTATTTGAATTCCGCTTGAATTGGCTGATTTCTAAGTAATAGTCAAATTGTTTTTATGCACTTGGCGCTGTGTTTTGCTAGCTCAATGCAATCTTTGCACTCCCCTCCCCCGCTGTTGTCAATTTGCGTATGCAGCTTTGAGTGCCTTCTCAATTGTTGATCCTATCTAATGCTTACAATCATCTTCTGCCGCTTCCATCTCGTCTAATTTGTTGTGTGTGCCCCCTTTATCTTTCGCCTATTCCAAGTGATCGAGAATGCCCCTCTACACACCTCTTCTGCTAGTAGCTATGGTTGCCCTTCTCCAGGCCCATCTCGACTTGATAACTCCGGGCTCTCCCTCTGTTCGCCATTCCTATCCCAGCGATTGTGGGCGCCCCTTTACCGTCATTTCGACCAAGTGAGCGTAAGCGAGCGCGTGGAGAAATCTCGGGTTGAGCCAGGAGACAGTGATTCGAGTCATAGCTTCTCCCCCATCCAAGATTCCCCACTCCGGCGCTATTGTGCCTTAGGTCGATTATTGGTCCAGGGGAGCCTGCCCCAGTCGAATTGCCGCTCTGGAGCGCTCTTACCCTGCTCTCTCTCGTTGGGCGGGTACCTTCCTCTTGTCGTCCCGAGCGGAGCCGCGTAGCGCTGGAATCGTAAGACCTCGAATTGACTGACGTAACTATCTGCCGATATCCCATTTCTGAGCCTGCTAGCATTAGGGTGCTGCAAGAGCCGAATAGAGCTCCTCCTCTCGCGTCATCCTGTGTGCAGCGCCGCAGGCGCGGAGGCGAAGAATCTCGAGCGGAGTCGCGAGACTGCAGTTCGGCTGCAGTGGACTCCAGTTTTAACTGAAGCGCCATTCGACTCCGTTTGCTAGCCCTTGTTTCACTCAAGATAGCGCCCACCTGAATTCCCTCAGCCTGTCTGAGGTTTTCCGGCTCTTCTATCCCCTATTCTCCGTCCCAACTTCGAATGCAATGTTTGCACTCCCTCCCCTTCTCTCGTTTCTTGGACGATTTCTATTTGAAATCTATTTCAATCCGGTGTTCCTGCTAGTTAGTACGTTTGTATTGATAGAACACAAGCAAATAGCATGCTACTTAACTGCACACGAACAACTGGATGACGTGAATGAATCGTAATAGGGGAGGGGTTGCATTGTTCACCCGAGATGAGTTCGCACTAGGAGGGAGTTGAACCGGCTGTTACAACTGAACTTGCCGGACCTGCTCCATACATTATGGCGTTGTTTGATCACACTATAGCTGCTGAGTCGCCCCCATCCGTCATCC
>JBJEHN010000072.1:0-70368 GCA_051876105.1 Coriobacteriales bacterium
GCTCAACCTGAGATTTCTCCACTCCGGCACTTCGTGCCTCCGGTCGAAATGACGGTCCAGGGCGATGCCTCGCTGGCACCATTGTGGGTTAACGCAGCCCTCTTTTTGCGCACAGGGAGGGAGAGGAAGGAGGTGCGGATGGCAGGCTGGGAATTCCCCGGGGTGCGGTTCGGCTAGGAAGGGGCGCAGGTCGGGCGCGAGGGAATTCCCTGGGATGTGGTACGCCAGCGCGCAGGGCGAAACGGCACACGAGGGAATTCCCTGGTCTGGGGTTTGAGGGGATGGAAAGAGAAGGGGACACGAGGGAATTCCCTGCGTTGCGATTTGGCTGGGAAGGGACGGGGCAGCAGGCAGAGAGCTCCCTGGCTTGGGTGCGGGCGTATCATGGTGGGAGCCTGTAATCGATGTGTGAGGAGGACACCATGGCTGAAGAGACGCCCATCCTGTATTACTGGGGGCCGTGCCCCACGTGCTCGCTCGTGACCGCGTTTGCCGAGGAGAAGGGCATCGCCCTGGACAAGCGCGACGTCGAGCAGCAGGCCCCATACGACGAGCTCTGCGCCCTGGGCGGAGACGCGAACAAGATCCCCTACATCTACGCCAAGGGCCAGCTGGTCCAGGGCGCGGAGGCCTGCAACGCCTTCCTCCAGGAAAGCTGCCTGTAAGCCCACCCTGCACCGCACAACGCAGGAGGCGCGCTCCAGTTGGGGCGCGCCTCCTGCGTTGTGCGGCTTATGCGGGGTGGGGTGCGGCTACTTCACGCTGACCTTCTTGGCCGCGGACTTGGCGCCCCAGGTCACCTTGCCTCCCTTGGCCTTGTTGAAGGCCCTCACCTTGACGGTGTAGCTGCCCTTGGAGAGCTTCTTGAAGGTCTTGCTCAGGCTCTTGACAGTGCCGCTGGTGGTGAACGCCTTGTACTTCTTCCAGCCGGCCTTCTTGTAGTAGACGCGGAAGCCCGTGGCGTTCTTCGCCGTGGCCTTCACCTTGAGCTTGCCCTTGCCGGGGGACGAGAGCTTGACCGCGGGCGTGCCGACCTTCACCTTGGCGGGCTCCTCAACGGCGCCCGGGTCCTCGGAGGAAGTGCCGGGCCCTTCCTCCGCCTTCTCCTGCTCGGCGATCACGGCGTCGGCCTCGTCCTCGGCCATGACGGCGTAGGTGGAGAAGTGGCCGGTGGCGAACACGTAGCTCTTGCCGTCTTCGGAGAGCGCGCCGGGGACCTTGGTGTACTTGCCGTTGGCGTCGATGTAGACGCAGACGATCTTCTTGGCGGCCAGCTCCTCGGAGACGGGCACGCTGACCGTCACGCTGCCGCCGTGGAAGTCGGAGACGGCGCCATTGGAGGTCTGCAACGTGATCTCGATCTGGACCTTGTTCTTGTTCTGCTCGGCAGTCTGGACGACGAGCTGGACGCTGCCGGCGTCGCCCGCCTGCTCGGCCACCGCTGCCACGGCCGCCTTGTCGAGGGTGACCTGGGCGCTGTCCGTGCTGATGGTGACCGATGCCTCGGTCTTCTCGGCGAGCTCCTTGACGGTGGACTCGGGGAGAGCCACCGTGGATGCGCTGGAGCTGCCCGCGGAGGTCTCAGCCTTGATGACGACGTCGGTTACGTTGTTCTTGACGGCGTTCTCGACGATCTTGCTGCCGAGGTCCGCGTCGACCGTGGTCTGCGTAGCGCCAGACTCCGTGGTGGTGGTCTTGTCCGTCACGTCGACGTTCGTGGAGGCGCTGCTCTGCTGCGTGGGCTCGCCGGTGCCCCCATCGACCGTGTCTGCCAGGGAGACCGCCGGCGTGTAGAGCGCCACCATGCTTGCGGCCAGGAACAGCGATACAAGCTTCCTCTTCATCCCCACTCCTCCTTCGCGCGTCTTGTCATCGAACCAACAGCCACCCAGCACTCGCACCCAGGCAGCAGAGAGGGTCGTCCAATTGTGTTTATACAGACCGACTCGATCGCAGTTCCAGCTGGTTTCAGCGCTTGGAAATGCCCAACCCGTCATTCGATTCCCACATCGAAACATCCCCTGACCAGCGCATTCCTCCCCCAACACGAAAAGAGGCGACCCGCTGGGGGCCGCCTCTCGTTCACATGCGCTTGTCTTGCGTGCGATTAGTCCTCGTAGCTCTTGGCCTTGTCGAAGAGCGCGTTGACCTCGGCGCTGGGAGCGGGGGTCATGAGCGTTGCCACAACGGCGGCGACCAGGCCCACCACAAAGCCGGGGAGCAGCTCGTAGACGCCGGTGGAGCTGGTGAGGAAGATCAGCCAGACCACGTCGACCACGCCGCCCACCACGATGCCGGTGAGCGCGCCGGCGAAGTTGAAGCGCCTCCAGAACAGGCTCAGGATGATGCAGGGGCCGAACGCCGCGCCGAAGATGGCCCAGGCGTTGGAGACCAAGCTCATGATGCTGCCCGCAGCCGGGTTGGAGGCCACGAGCACCGCCACCACGGAGATGAGGATGACGGCACAGCGGCTCATCCAGAACATCTCGCGCTCAGAGGCGTCGCCCTTGCGGAAGACGGGCTTGTAGACGTCTGCCGCCAGCGAGGACGCCGCAGAGAGCATCTGCGCGGAAGCGGTGGACATGGACGCTGCCAGGATGGCGGCCAGCAGCACGCCGGAGATGACGGCCGGGAAGATCGCGCGCACCATGAGGATGAAGACCAGGGAGTTCTCCTCGGTGTTGGGGTCGTAGCCCAGGAACTGGCGGCCGATGATGCCGATGAGCGCGGCGAAGAAGACGATCAAGACGGTCCAGAAGATGGCCACGGTGGCGGACTTCTTCATCTCCTTCTGGGAGCGCAGCGACATGAAGCGCACGATGATGTGCGGCATGCCGAAGTAGCCCAGGCCCCACGCCAGGCCGCTGACGA
Source organism: Coriobacteriales bacterium (assembly GCA_051876105.1). GTDB lineage: Bacteria > Actinomycetota > Coriobacteriia > Coriobacteriales > QAMH01 > W2P13-069. The sequence continues at coordinate 2,872 of JBJEHN010000072.1, forward strand.
TGTCTTGCCAGGAGGTGAGGACGGTGAAGTAGCCCTCCGGCATGGGCTCGACGCTCATGCCGCCGAGCATGGAGGCGGCGAAGATGGGGGCGATCATCATGGCGGCCAGCATCAGCAGGCCCTGGAAGAAGTCGGTCCAGCAAGCGGCCTTGAAGCCGCCCAGGAAGACGTATCCGATGGTGATAAGCGCCGCGATGTACATGGCAACGTTGGCGTCGATGCCGGCAACGGTGTTGAACAGGGTGCCGCAGGCCTTGATGGAAGACGCAGCGTAGATGGTGTAGGCCACCAGGAAGATCACAGCGCAGACGACCTGCAGCAGCTTGCTCTTGGAGAGGAAGCGGTTGGTGAGGTACTGCGGGACGGTGATGGAGTCGTTGGCGACGATGGAGAACTTGCGCAGGCGCGGGGCCTCGAAGATCCAGCTGAGCGCGTAGCCGATGGCCAGGCCGATGGGGATCCAGATCTGACCCAGGCCCAGCGCGTAGATCGAGGTGGGCAGGCCCATCAGGACCCAGGCGCTCATGTCTGCCGTGCCGGCAGAGAGCGCGGTGACGAAGGGACCCATCGCGCGGCCACCCAGGAAGTACTCCTTGTCACCGCCGTGATGGCTCTTCACGAAGAAGAAGACGCCGATGCCCAGCATGCACGCCAGGTACACGATGAAGACGATCAGCTCCACAGTCGAACGTTCCATAAAACTCTCTCCTTTTCCCAGCCGCCCCATGCGGCGGGCAATCCTCTTAAATTACATGCGCCCCATTCAACCACAGCTGGTATCATCACAAAACTGAATATATCGCATCACAGGCAGAAGGAATCCTCATACATGGACCCGAACATCCTCAAATACAGGGCATTTGCCAAGGCAGTTGAGTACGGAAGCTTCACAAAAGCGGCCGAACAGCTCCATTATTCGCAAAGCGGGATCAGCCGCATGGTCGCCGACCTCGAAGCCGACTGGCAGGTTTCCCTCCTTGAGCGGCGCAAAGGTGGCGTGCTCCTCACGCCCGACGGCGCCAAGATCCTCCCCTACGTGAAGAGCCTGTGCGAGGAGTTCGAGAAGCTCGAGGTGGCGGTCGACGAGCTGCAGGGTCTGCACTCCGGCATGATCCACATCGCCACCTTCTCAAGCGGCGCCAGCCAGTGGCTGCCCAACATCATCAAGGACTTCCAGCGCGCCTACCCCAACATCGCCTACGAGGTCATGCTGGGCGACTACACAGAGATCGAGCAGTGGATCTTGGAGGGGCGCGTGGACTGCGGCTTCATCCCGCTGCCGGTGCACCCCTCGCTGGAGACGGTCTTCCTCGAGCGCGACCAGATGATGGCGGTGCTCCCGCAGGACCACCCGCTGGCCGAGCGCGAGACCTTCCCGCTCGAGGCGCTCGAGAACGAGCCCTTCATGATCTTGGAGAAGGGCGCTGGCGCGGAGGTCGAGGCCATCTTCAAGCAGCGCGGCATCAAGCCGCGCGTGAACTTCACCACCTGGGACGACTACGCCATCATGGCCATGGTGGAGAAGGGGCTGGGCATCTCGATCCTCACGGAGATGATCATGCGGCGCTGCCCGTACAACGTGGTGGCGAAGAGCCTGGAGGAGCCGGTCTACCGCGACATCGTGCTCGCGTTCCGTGGCAAGGAGCGCTCGTCGCTCGCCCTGCAGCGCTTCATCGAGTACCTCCCCCGCCGATAACCCAGCCAGATCCCTGACCCAGCCGCGCCCTCGCCGGGGCCGCGGCCGTGAGAAGAATTACGGAGCAGAGCCGCCTTGGAGGCGAAGCGGGAGCGAGGACTGTCTGAGCGAGCGCAGCGAGTGAGTTCCGCAGCTGCTGAGCCGGAAAGGCGGCTCGGGTGCGCAGTCTTCTTCTCACGGCCGCGGGCCCGGCGAGGGCGCGGCGGCACGGCCGCAGGGTGTGCCTGTGTTCGCTACAGGCTCTCCAGGTAGTGCTTCTGGTTGCGCTTGGCCAGCTCGTAGAGGACCTGGAACAGGCCCGTGACCAGCAGAGAGAGCACCAGCGCCGCAACGCCCATGGCAAGGGTGAAGTGCTCTAGGAAGAAAAAGTCCGGGAAGACGAAGATGCCCAGCAGCAGCGCGGCCACGCAGATGACGGTGAGCACGATGCGCACCGGGTTGTACGGCATGCTCAGGCGCACCACCAGGTTCATGCCCGCCACGCTCGCCAGCACCACGCACAGGGTCGAGAACTCGTACTGCCCCAGCCCCATCACCACGCCGTAGCCGCAGGCGATGAGCACAGACGCGATGATCATCACCGCGCCCGGCAGCGCAAAGGTCACCACGTTGCGCAAGAAGTCGCCCCGCACGCGCTCCTTGTTGGGCTCGAGCGCCAGGACGAACGACGGCAGGCCGATGGTGAAGGCGCTGATGAGCGTGAGCTGGATGGTGACGAAGGGATAGGCGTAGGCCTGGATGAGGATGAATGCAACGGCCAGGAACATGCTGAAGATGGTCTTCACAAGGAAGAGGCTGCCGCTGCGCTGCAGGTTGTTGATGCTGCGGCGGCCCTCTGCCACCACGTGCGGCATGGACGAGAAGTCGTCGTCCATGAGGACGAGCTTGGCCACGTTGCGCGCGGCGTCCGAGCCGCTGCCCATGGCCACGCTGCAGTCGGCGGCGTGCAGGGCGAGGACGTCGTTGACGCCATCGCCCGTCATGGCAACGGTGTGGCCCTGGCTCTGCAGCGCGCAGACGAGCTGCTTTTTCTGCTCGGGGCTCACGCGGCCGAAGACGCGGCACTCGCGCGCTGCCTCTTCCAGCTGCTCCTGCGTGGTGACGGTGGACATGTCGATGCAGCGGTCTGCCAGCGGCACGCCCACACTCTGGGCGATGTTGCTCACCGTGTCCACCGCGTCGCCGGAGATGATGTTGATGCGCACGCCCTGCTCGTCGAAGTACCTGAGGGTCTGCGGGGCGGTGACGCGCACGCAGTCCTTGATGAAGACCAGCGCCAGGGGCTCCACGGTGCCCATGACGGCGTCCTCCTGGTCGAAGCCCTCCACCTGCGCCAGCACCAGCACACGGCGCACGCCCGCCAGGCGGGTAATCGTGTCTTGGATGGACGGCAGCTGCGGGTGGCCCTTGAGCAGGAACTCCGCGGCGCCGATGGCGTAGGCGCCGGCGTCGGAGCCGTAGACCACGCCGGAGTACTTGTGCTCGGAGGAGAACGGCACCACGCGCACCTCGCCCTCGACGGCGGCCGGGGCGTCGGGGCGCTCCTGGAGGTTGGCGATGTAGCGGTGGATGGCCTTGGAGGTCTCGTTGGCGCTCGCGGGGTCGACCACGGCGTCCAGCGCCACCAGGGCGTGCAGGGCGTCGAAGTACTCCCTGCCCTCCAGGGGGATGACCTCGTCGACCTCCATCTCGCCGGTGGTGATGGTGCCGGTCTTGTCCAGGCAGACCACGTCCACGCGCGCCAGGGTCTCCACGCAGTAGAGCTCCTGCACCAGCACCTTGTGCTGGGCCAGGCGCACCACGCTCACAGCCAGCACGCTGGAGGTGAGGAGGATGAGGCCCTGCGGGATCATGCCCACCAGCGCCGCGCTGGAGTGCAGGATGGCCTCCTCGAGCGTGCCGCCGGCCCACACGACCTCCTTCACCATGAGCAGCGCGCCCAGGGGCACGATGGCAACGGTGACCCACTTCACGATGCGCCTGAGCGCGTCCATGATGTCGCTGGAGGCCTTGCGGTGGACCTTGGCCTCGTTGTTGATGCGGGTGGCGTAGTTGTCTGCGCCCACGGCGGTGACCTGCGCGCGGCAGCTGCCCGCAGCGATGAAGCTGCCGGAGAAGAGCTGGTCGCCGTGCGCCTTGGAGATGAGGTCGCTCTCGCCCGTGAGCAGGCTCTCGTTCACAGAGACCTTGCCCTCGACCACACGGCAGTCGCTGGGGACCTGGTCGCCGCGGTTGAGGACCACGAGGTCGTCGAGCACGATGTCGTTGAGCGAGACATCAATGCTGGCGCCGTCGCGCACCACATGCGCCTTGGTGGAGGTGATGACGGAGAGCTTGTCGATGGTGCGCTTGCTGCGGACCTCCTGGAAGATGCCGATGACGATGTTGCACAGGATGACGCCCATGAAGAGCATGTTGGCGTACGCGCCCGTCCAGAAGATGGCAGCGGCAATGATGACGTTGACCAGGTTGAAGAGCGTGCAGAGGTTGTCGCGGAAGATCTGCCCGATGGTCTTGGTGCGCACGTCGGCGTTGGCGTTGACCTTGCCGGCGGCAACGCGCTCGCGCACCTGCTGCGAGCTGAGGCCCTGCGGCGGAGTGGCGAAGGAGAGCGGTGCGGCGGCAGCGTGCAGGGGTTCGGGCGTGGGGTTGTCTTCAGTCATTGGATCACGGCAGCTTTCGTCCAGTGTTCTTGCATGCCAGACAGGATAGTCCACCGCATGGCCCCGTGCAGCTCGCAGCGCTCTTTTACACAGCTTTGAGCTGGGCTTTTGCGCCGCTCGACCCCGGGCTTCACAAAAGCGGCACAGAGTTTGCGGAATGTTTGCGAGCAGGGTGCCCCGCTTCACAAAAGCCGCACATCGCTTTCAGACCGTTTTCAGATTTGCTCTTTACTATGTATGGCAGGTCGGCGGAACAATCCTCTCCTCCCCATCCCTTCCTTTCTCAGGCCGGCCACATCCCGATTGAGCCCCAGAGCCCTTATCCCAGCTCTGGGGCTCTCTTGCACCTTGGGGTACCTAGAGGCTGTGGATCATGTCGTAGACCTGGTTCTTGCTGATGCCCAGCTCGCGGGCCAGCTGCTTGGCCAGCGCAGACTTGGGCGTGCCGGCCTCGAGCTCGCGGCGGATGCGCTCCTGAACCTCGTCTGCACCCAGGTCGACGGCCTGCTCTTCCGGCGTTGGCGGAGCGATGACCAGGGCAATCTCTCCCTTGATGGCCTCGCGGACGGCAAGCTCTGCTGCCAGCTGGTCTGCTGGCAGGCGCAGGACCTCCTCGTGGAGCTTGGTGAGCTCGCGGCACAGCGCAACGGGGCGGCTGCCGTACTCGGCGGCGATGCCCTCGACGCTTGCCGCCACGCGGTGCGGCGACTCGTAGAACACCAGCGCCGCATCCAGCGCGCGCAGGCTCTGCAGCAGCTTGGAGCGTGCCGCCTGCTTGCGCGGCAAGAAGCCGCCGAAGTAGAAGGCGGTGCCGTTGAAGCCCGCAGCCACAAGGGCCGTGGTGACGGCGCAGGCACCGGGCAGCACCTCCACCGGCAGGCCCGCGTTGCGCGCTGCGTCCACCAGCACCAGGCCGGGGTCGCTCACGCCGGGCATGCCCGCGTCGCTGCAAAACGCCAGGACCTCGCCGGCCTCCATGCGCTGCACCAGGCCCGCCGCGCGCCGCGCGATGACGTTCTCGTCGCAGCGCTCCAGGCGCGCCTCGATGCCCAGCGCATGCAGCAGCTTGCCGGTGACGCGCGTGTCCTCCGCCAGCACGGCGTCAGCGCTCTCGAGCGCCTGCACCGCCCTGCGCGTCATGTCGCCCAGGTTCCCGATGGGCGTGCCCACTACCAGCAGCTTTCCCGGCATAGCGCCTCCTTCCTCAAACGATTCCCCAGAGTGTAGCACCGCAGCTGCATGCCGCCCTCCCGTGTGGGGCTTGTGGGGCCCGAGCCGCTGGCCGCTGTTGGCCGCAAATGCACGGATGGCGGTGTCTAGTGGCCTCAAAAGTACGATCAACGGTAGGTCCCCCAAGTACGAACACCGTCAAGCGGCATTCCGAGGACACTCGATACCGCCGTCCGTCGTTTCGCGGCCAAGGACCCCGGGGCATCCGCGCCAAAAGCGCCCGCAGCACCCCGCAGCAGCAAAAGAGCCCCGGGAGGCCGGGGCTCTTGGCAGCAGCGCTTGGTGCCTGTGCGGCGCTTAGGCCTCGCGCATCATGAACTTGGCGAGGTCGACGACGCGCTGGCTGTAGCCCCACTCGTTGTCGTACCAGGCAACGCACTTGACGAAGGTGCCCTTGCCGCCCAGGACGTTGGTGAGGCCGGCGTCGAAGACGGAGCTGTGGGGGTTACCGATGACGTCGCAGCTGACGATCGGGTCCGTGCAGTACTGCAGGATGCCCTTCATCGGGCCCTCAGCGGCCTCCTTCATGGCGGCGTTGATCTCCTCGGCGGTGACCTCGGTCCTCAGCTCGCAGACCAGGTCGACCATGGAGCCGGTGGGGGTGGGGACGCGGGTGGCCATGCCGTCCATCTTGCCCTTGAGCTCGGGGATGACCAGGGCCACGGCCTTGGCGGCGCCGGTGGTGGTGGGGATCTGGCTCACAGCGGCGGCGCGGCTGCGGCGGAAGTCCTTGTGGTGGACGTCCAGGATCTTCTGGTCGTTGGTGTAGGAGTGGATGGTGTTGATGAAGCCCTTCTCGATGCCGAACTTGTCGTTGAGCACCTTGGCGAAGGGGGCCAGGCAGTTGGTGGTGCAGGAGGCGTTGGAGACCACGTGCTGGGTGGCCGGGTCGTAGGTGTCGTGGTTCACGCCCATGACGATGGTGTTGTCGACCTCCTTGCCGGGGGCGGAGATGACGACCTTCTTGGCGCCGTTGTCCAGATGGGGCTGGCAGGACTCGCCGGTCTTGAGCTTGCCGGTGGTCTCGAGGACGACGTCAGCGCCCACGCTTGCCCAGTCGAGGTTCTTGGGGTCGCGGTCCTGGAAGGCCTTGATGCGGTGGCCGTCGAAGACGAAGTAGCCGTCCTCGGCGCGGGCCTCGTCGAACGCGATGCCCTGGCAGGAGTCGTACTTGGCCAGGTAGGCTGCGCACTCCAGGTCGGAGGGGTTGTTGATTGCCACCACCTCGATTTCCGGATCAGCCTCGGCGATGCGGAAGACCAGGCGGCCGATGCGCCCAAAACCGTTGATGCCAACCTTGATGGTCATTTGAAGAGCTCCTTTTCTGCTTGACTGCCGGCCCTGTATACGAGGGATGTTTCGGGCCGGTTTCTCCCCCACAATCCTAAACGCTTGAAAGGTCGTTCGAGCGGCTCATCGCCCACCAGCCCGCAAGCGGAAGGGCCACGCTGGGCTACCAGGAGACAACGCCCTTGAAACCCGCGTAACCGCACAGCTGGCGCACGTTCTCCACCGGCCCGAAATTGATGCCCGAGGGCTTGGGGACCAAGATCTTGCAGGTGCGCGGCACGCCCTTGAAGGCGGTGCAGGTCTTCCACTTCTTCTTGAGCTTGACCAGGGTCTTGGTGTTGTTGGAGCCCTTGTTGGGCCCGATGCTCTCGAGCGTATTGCCCTTGAGGGTGATTTTCGAGGCTTCGGTGCAGCCCTTGAAGGCGCGGTCGCCGATTGCAGTGACGTTGGCACCGATGACCGCGGACTTGATCTTGTGGCCCTTGGTGTTGTTGAAGGCGTCCTTGCCGATCGCCGTCACCTTGAGCGCAACCGACCCGAACCCGCCGGCGGTGAAGCTCACGGTTGCAGGCACCTTGGCAGCTGTCCCGGAGCCCTCGAACTTGAGCAGCGCGGCCTCGCAGCTGTCCTTCTCGATGGCGGCAGAGCTGATCTTGGTGACCTTGTAGGTGTAGCCGCCAACGACAAACTCAGCGCCCTTGAAGCTCTCGGCTGCGGGCGGGGTGGGCTCGACCTCGCCAGGCTCCCCAACCACGGGGGCGCTGCCGCCGGGGGCGGCTGCTTCTTCGGCAGATGCCAGCGGGGCGGCAGCGAGCGAGCATGCGAGGCACGCGCCGCACACGGCGGCGATCACGGTCTTCAAACGCATAGAACCTCCCAGATGAAACGCGGTGCTGACCCGAGTATAGGGGCAGCGTGCGGGATCGCCGGATTCCCCAGCAAACCCCACAGCCCCGCAGCAGGCGGGCGGCGGGGCGGGCGCGATCTAGAACACGACGAGCTGGTCGCGGTTGATGAACTCCTCGGCGCCGCGCTGGCCCAGGCACCCGCGCAGCTGGCCGGCGCCGTAGCCCGCCAGCCCGCGGCCCAGCAGGCGTCCCTGCGCGTCGACGACGTCGACCGGGTCGCCCGCCTCGAACGCGCCTTGCACCTCCACAATGCCCACGGGCAGCAGGCTCGCGCCCTTCTCCTGCAGCGCGCGCACGGCACCAGCGTCGCAGCTCACGCGGCCCTTGACCTTGCCGCCCAGCGCGATCCAGCTCTTGCGGGCGTGCATCCCCAGGCTCTCGCTGTCGAAGAAGCGGGTGCCCACGCTGCGGCCATGGCAGGCGTCCGTGACGGCATTGCGGCGGTGGCCCTCGCAGATCACCATGGGGATGCCGGCGCTCATGAGCACCTTGGCCGCTGCCACCTTGGTGAGCATGCCGCCGCTGCCGCTGGCGCTGCCCACGCCGCCGGCGCTGGCCTCGATCTCCTGCGAGAGCTTGCCCACCTGCTCGAGCAGCTCGGCGTCCTTGTCCTTGCGGGGGTCGGCCGTGTAGAGGCCGTCGATGTCGCTCAGCAGGACCACGAGGTCGGCGTCGATGGCGGTGGCGACCATGGCGGCCAGGGTGTCGTTGTCGCCAAAGCGAATCTCGTCCACAGCAACCGTGTCGTTCTCGTTGATGACGGGCACCGCGCCCTGCTGCAGCAGCTGGTCGATGGTGGCGCGGGCGTTGAGGTAGCTTTCGCGGTTGCCAGTGGTGGCGCGGGTGAGCAGCACCTGGCCCACCGGCATGCCAAAGCAGCGGAACGTGTCAGCGTAGGCGTTGACCAGCGAGACCTGGCCAATCGCCGCAGCCGCCTGCAGCATGCTCATCTCCGTGGGGCGCGGGCCGCTGTGGCCCATGATCTGCAGGCCCACGGCGATCGAGCCGCTGGTGACGATGACCGTCTGCCAGCCCTCGTCGCGCAGGGCGGCGGCCTCGGTGGCCAGGCGGCCGATGAAGGCGCGGTCCAGGCGCCCGTCCTCCCCCACCAGCGTGGAGGAGCCGATCTTCACAACAACGCGCTTCACAGGCTTGCTCCTCTAGATGTCGCCCTCGAGGTCCATGAGGGTCATGTAGTCGAAGTCCGCGTCCCAATCGCTGGGCTGGAACTCGAACTCGATCTCCAAGATGCGGATAGTGTCGCCGGGCACGGCACCGGCCTCGAGCAGGGCCTTCTCCACGCCCACGTGCTCCAGGCGGCGCTCCAGGAAGGCCACAGCCTCCTCGTTCTCCCACTCCGTCTGGATGACCATGCGCTCCACCTGGCGGCCCCTGATGCGGAACACGCCGGCCTCCTCGCGCGTGACGTTGAAGGCGCGGTCGCGCTGCTTGCGCTTCATCTCCCAGATCTGGTCGAACTCGGGCGTCTCCTCCTCGGCCGCAGCGCTGCGCAGCTGGAAGACGCGCTCGCCGGTGGCCGCGATGAGCTGGGGCAGGCCCTTCTGGCTCACGGCGCTCACGGCAAAGAACGGGATGGGGTCGCGGTCATCGATGCCCTGGTCGAGCAGCTCCTCGCTCAGCGCCTCGCTCTCCTGCCGCACCAGCGCGCGCAGGCGCTCCAGCGCGTCTTGCGTGCCGGGCAGGTCGGCCTTGTTGCCGATGACGATGCGCGGGCGCTGCGCGAGCTCGGGCGCGTAGGCCTCGAGCTCCTGGTTGATGATCTTGTAGTCCTCCACCGGGTCGCGGCCCTCGAAGCCGCCGCTGAGGTCGACCACGTGCAGCAGCAGGGCGGTGCGCTCCACATGGCGCAGGAACTCGTGGCCCAGGCCCTTGCCCTGCGCCGCGCCCTCGATGAGGCCGGGGACGTCTGCCACAACGAACGAGCGGTCCTCGCAGCGGACCATCCCTAGGTTGGGAACCAGCGTGGTGAAGGGGTAGTCGGCGATCTTGGGGCGCGCGGCGCTCATGCAGGCGATGAGGCTCGACTTGCCCACGGAGGGCATGCCCACCAGCGCGGCGTCTGCCATGAGCTTCATCTCCAGCTCGAGCCAGCACTCGTCGGCCGGCTCGCCCAGCTCGGCAAAGGCCGGGGCTCGGCGCGTGGGCGTGACGAAGTGCGTGTTGCCGCGGCCGCCGTGGCCGCCGCGCAGGGCGCAGACCTTCTCGCCGTTGTGGGTGAGGTCCGCGATCTCCTCCACGGGCTGCATGTTCTCGTCGAGCAGGCGGATCACGGTGCCCACGGGGACCTTCAGCACGAGGTCCTTGCCGTGCGAGCCGTGGCGGCGCGAGCCCTGGCCGTGGGTGCCGCGCTCGGCCTTGAAGTGGTGCTTGTAGCGGTAGTCGATGAGGCTTGAGACGGTGCTGTCGGCCTGGAAGACGATGCTGCCACCGTGGCCGCCGTCGCCGCCGTCCGGGCCGCCCTTGGGCACATGGGCCTCGCGCCTGAACGAGACGCACCCCGCGCCGCCGTCGCCGGCCTTCACGTGGATGCGGACCTGGTCTGTGAACTGGGACATGTGACTCTTCCTTGTCTTAGGGTTGTTGCTTGCGTTGTGGGTACCGGATGCGGCCGGGCCTGTGGGCTAGAAGGCCTTGAACTCCTGGAGCGCCTCCAGGTAGCGGCCGTCTGTGCCCAGGACCTGGCCCGCCATGGCGAAGAGCAGGTCGACCCAGGCGCTCACGCTGCGGCCGTAGAGCACGGCGGAGCTGCCCTTTGCGCGCACGGCCTCGAGCGCCTCGTTGACTGTGGCGTCGCCGTAGGTGCCCGGGCGGTCGAGCTTGAGCATGATCTGCAGCATCTCCAGGTTGGTGGGGCTGTAGAAGATGCCCTTGAGCAGCGCCACGTAGCCCAAGAGCACGTCGAGCGGCAGGGCGTCTGCCTGGGCGAGCTCCACGACGCCGGAGAGGTCGGCGTCCATGACCATCTCGCGCAGGGGCGTGCCGTGCTCGTCGGCCAGGTCGTGCTGCAGCAGCCAGTCCGCGTAGGCGCCAAAGCCGAAGCCCTCGCTGAAGAGCCCGGGCACGGTGCCGCCCAGGCCGGGCGCGGCAGCGCGCGCGAGGCCCATGCAGAGCACCGGGTCGGCATTGGCCTCGGCGTCGAAGACGGGGCTGTTCTCTGCGATGAAGGCGAGCACAGGGCCCAGCAGCGCGGCGATGCGCAGCTTGAGCACGGCGTCTTCTTCGCTTGCGTACTGGAAGCCCACGCGGCAGCGGCCGGAGCCCAGCAGCAGGGGCAGGGCGGGCTCGCCCAGGTGCTGCTTCAGGTGCTGGTAGGGGCTGTAGGGCACGGGTTCGATGTCCTCCACGGCGGCGCTGGGGTGGAAGCCCTTGGCCTCCAGGCGGTAGCCGGCGGGCTCGAGGACCTGCTCGATGCGGAAGAGCGCGTTGCGGTACTCGGCCTCCATCTCCGCCATGGTGAGCAGGGGGGCCAGGCTCACGACGAGCTGCCCGCCGTGGCCCAGGCTCACAGCAGAGAGCGGGCGCCCCGCCGCAATGGCAAAGCCCTCTTCGTTGCGCACGGCATCCGGCCAGAACTCGGTGAGCCTCTCCATGAGCTCCGCCAGGCCCAAGCGCCCGCGCCGCCCTTGGAAGGGCACGGCGTCGCCATCCTCGTCGAGGACGAAGTGGAACTGCGTGAGCGTGACATAGCCCATGTCGCCGCCCTTGCAGCCCTGCGTGAGGAACTCGATGACTTCTGCCTTTGGTTCTTCCATGATCGCGCCTTACTCTCAGGTTGAATGCATCCCCAAGATTCTACCTGCATTCAGCGCGCAGCGGCCCAACCACAAGCCAACGGCATACAACGCCCGCGGGAGCGCGGGGGGCGCCTTCTGCCCCTACAGCGTGCCGGCAGCGCGGGCGGCCTCGACCTCGTCGATGGCCTCCTGAGGCGTCTTGGCGCAGCTGCCCTCGCCCACCTTGAGCACGGTGATCTTGTCGCCCACCTTGATCTGGCCGCTGTCGAGCACGATGCCGAAGATGCCCTCGCGCGGGAAAATGCAGTCGCCAGCCAGGTAGTAGATGGCGCAGCGGGTGTGGCAGACCTTGCCCACCTGGCTCACCTCGATGCGCACGTCGCCAATCTGCAGCACCGTGCCGATGGGGATGAAGAAGGGCATGAAGCCGCGCGTGGTGATGTTCTCGGCAAAGTCGCCTTCCTTGACAGTAAGGCCGCGGTTTTGCGCCTTCTTGATGGACTCCTCTGCCAGCAGCGAGATCTGGCGGTGCCAGGCGTCGCTGGCGTGGGCGTCGTCCACGCAGCCGTAGTCCTCGCGCACCTCCATGGAACCGCCCTCGATGGGCGTCTTGCGCTGGCCCTTCTTGGCGGAGATGTTCACGCTGGTAACCTCGCCCAAGACGTCGCCGGGCTGCATGGCGTCGATGACCTTCTTGGCGGCGGCGTCTGCCTCCTCCTCGGCCTGGGCCAGCGCCTCGAGCTCCGGTGTGAGCAGGGAGAACTCCTTCTCCACGTCCTTCTCGTTGCCTGCCATGGTGGGCCTCCCTCTATGCACGCGCATGCCGCGCGATAACCTACAAACATGCTAGGTATTATACGCACAGCCTCACACATGAACAGGTACGAATCTCCCCCGCCGCAGGCCAGATGCCTCGTGCAGCACAGCCAGACTCATACCCCGAGCCCCACTGCCCCCACCGCACTCCGCAGCCCCAGCTGCCCAAAGACCTGATATGTGCGCCCTGCATGTGCAAAGCGCGAGCCACACCCCGATGGCATGGCCCGCGCTAGGTGCGGTTGTGAGGTTGCAAGCGTGCGCTCGCTAAGCGCCGATGCGTTCTTCAACCGTGCTGGCCAGGCGGTGCGCCAGCTCTTCGGCCTGCTCCTGGGTCTGCGCTTCGACCATGACGCGGATGAGCGGCTCGGTACCGCTGGGGCGCACCAGCAGGCGGCCGCTGCCCTCGAGCTCGGCTTCTACCTCGCGCTGCACGGTGGCGATCACCTCGTCTGCCGCGTAGAGCGCCTTGTCGCTCACACGCACGTTGACCAGGCACTGCGGCAGCTTGCGCATGATGCCCATGAGCTCGGACAGGCTCGTGCCGCTGCGCACCACGCAACCCAGCAGCATGAGCGCGGTGGCCAGGCCGTCTCCGGTGGTGTTGAGGCTCAGGTTGATCACGTGGCCGGACTGCTCACCGCCCAGCACGGCGCCCAGCTCGAGCATGGACTCCAGCACGTAGCGGTCTCCCACCTTGGCAGAGACGACGCCGATGCCCTCGCGCTCCATGGCCTGCATAAAGCCCAGGTTGGCCATGACGGTACCCACCACGGTGTTGGCGGCAAGCTCGCCGCGGGCCTGCATGCTCTTGGCGCAGATGGCGAGGATGAAGTCGCCGTCGCAGACGGTGCCGTCCGGCGCCACGGCCAGCAGGCGGTCCGCGTCGCCGTCGTGGGCGAGCGCGACGTCAGCCCCCGTCTCGCGCATGAGCGCGGTGACGGGGCCCAAGTGGGTGGAGCCGCACTCGACGTTGATGATGGCGCCGTCCGGCTCGGTGTTGATGGCACTCACCTTCGCGCCCAGGCGCTCGAGCGCCAGCGGCGTCGCCACGCAGGAGGCGCCGTGCGCGCAGTCGAGCGCGATGTGCAGCCCTTCGAGGCTCAGGCCCTCGCGGCGCAGCGGGGCGATGTCGTGCTCGACGAAGCGCTCCACGGCGTCTGCGACCTCCAAGCCGGGGCCGGGTTCGCCGACGGGCTGGCCCAGCAGTTCCTCGACCAACACCTGCATTTCGTCTTCCACCGCATCCGGCAGCTTGAAGCCCTTGGAGCTGAAGAACTTGATGCCGTTATAATCCGGCGGGTTGTGGCTGGCGGTGATCATGATGCCGCAGTCAAAGCCCTCCTCGACCGTGTACCACGCCAGGCCCGGCGTGGGGATGACGCCCAGCAGCGCAGGGGCCTGTCCCCCTTCTGCGGCGATGCCCGCGCGCAGGCCTTTCTCGAGCATGGGGCCGCTCACGCGGGTGTCGCGCCCGATGGCGATGCGCCCGCCCAGCTTGCGCACGGCGGCGCGGCCCAGCGCGACCGCCAGCTCGTAGCTGAGCTCCTCGCCCGCAATGCCGCGGACGCCGTCGGTTCCAAACAAGCGTGCCATGTGGTTCCTCCCTGGGGTCGTCTCAAGGGGCAGCTGTGCCGGGCGGGCGGCCCGGGCGGGTGCCGCTAGTACTTGTAGGGGTCGCTGATGTCCTCGCCCGCGCTGATGAGGGCGACGTCGCGCGCGATCTCCGCCTCTTCGTCGGTGGGGATGACGAGCACCTTCACGGCGCTGTCGTCCGTGGAGATGATGCGGTCCTCGCTGCCGGTGACCATGTTGCGCTCCTGGTCGATGCAGATGCCGAAGGGCTCCAGACCACGGAAGATGAGGCGGCGCGCGTAGGGGTCGTTCTCGCCCACGCCGGCGGTGCAGACGATGCAGTCGACGCCGGCCAGCTCGAAGAGGTAGGCGCCGATCTGGCGGCGGATCGAGGTGAGGAAGATGTCGTAGGCCAGCTCCGAGCGCTCCGCGTCCTCGCTGCCGGCGGCGATGACCTCCTTGAGCTTACGCAGGTCGCCCGTCACGCCGGAGACGCCCAGCAGGCCGCTCTCGCGGTTGAGGATGGCGTCCATCTCCACGGCGGAGAGACCCTCGCGCTCCATGATGGCGGTGATGATGGCGGGGTCGACGCTGCCAGAGCGCGTGCCCATCATGACGCCGTCGAGGGGGGTGTAGCCCATGGTCGTGTCCATCGAAATGCCGTGGTCGATGGCGGCCAGGCTGGCGCCGCTGCCCAGGTGACAGGTGAGCATCTTGAGGTCGTGTGGGTTGCGTCCCAGGAACTGCGCGGCGCGGCGGCTCACGTACTTGTGGCTCATGCCGTGGAACCCAAAGCGGCGGATGCCGTACTCCTCGTAGTAGCGGTACGGGATGGGGTAGATGTAGTTGCGCGCGGGCATGGTCTGGTGGAAGGCCGTGTCGAAGGCGGCAACCTGGAGGGCGCCGGGCAGCAGCTCGCGGCAGCGGGCCACCACCTCGAGCGCGCTGGGGTTGTGCAGCGGGGCCAGGTGGTTGAAGCGGCGGATCTGGGCCACGACCTCGTCGGTGATGACGGTGCTGCAACCGAAGGCGTCGCCGCCGTGGGCAACGCGGTGACCCAGGGCGTCGACCTCGTCGAGGCTCGCCAGCGGCTTGCCGGGGCCTGCGAGCTCGCCAAGCACCAGGGGCAGGGCGTCGCGGCAGCTCGAGGCTGCGGCAGGAACAGCTTGGCCGTCGTGCTTGAGGCGGCAGTGGTCCGTGCCGATGGCATCGACCATGCCGCTGGCCAGAACCTGCATGCGCTCGGCATCGGTGGCCTCGAAGAGCTTGTACTTGAGCGAGCTCGAGCCCGCGTTGAACACCAGGATCTTCACTAGTAGTCCACCTCCACCTTGCGCGCGTAGACGCGGTCGAGCAGCGCGATGACGGCGTCGAGTTTCTTGCTGTCCACGGGCTTGGTGAGGTAGGCCATGGGCTTGATGCCGAAGGGCTCGTCCATGACGTCGGTGTAGGCGGTCATGTAGATGAGGGCCGGCGTGTAGTCCATCGCGCGCAGGGCCTCAGGCAGCAGCTGGGTGCCGGCACCGGCGATGTTGTGGTCGATGAAGGCCACATCGATGCGCTTGGACTGCATCTTGGCGATGCCCTCCTGCAGGCAGACGGCCTCGTCCACCACGGTCACGCGGCCGGTGCGGGCCAGCTGGTTGATGAGCTCGACGCGGGCGGGAGCCTCGTCGTCAACGATGATCGCCTCGAAGATCATGGCGGTCCTTTCACTGAGATGTGCTTTTGGGCGTCTGGTTATAGTAACACGCTGGTATCCAGGCGCTTTGCGGCCCTGCCAGGGCAAACCCCTGTGGAGTATCATGGGGCTGACGAGGAGACCGCCTCGGTGTCCTCCCCCGAACACGCCAAGCCGGGAGCAGGCCGTGGGCCGGCCCGGATGAGAGATGGGAGCGCATCATGTACAGCAAGATCATGGTTGCCGTTGACGGCTCGGAGAACTCGCTCAGGGCTGTCGAGCAGGCTGCAATGCTCGCAGAGGCCAGCGGCCCGGACTGTCAGCTGAGGCTGCTCTCCGTCATCGCCATCGACGTCTACTCTGACATGGTCTACGACCCGCTGGAGGCGCACGGAGACGCCCAGCTCGAGAAGGTGCGCCCCGCCATCGAGCTCTGCGCCAAGCGCGGCGTCCACGCAGAGGCCTTCCTGCTGCACGGCCGCCCCGCTGAAGAGATCGTCCGCGTTGCAGAAGAAGGCAACGCAGACCTGCTCGTGGTCGGTTCCCGCGGCCTCAACGCCCTTCAGGAGCTGGCGATCGGCAGCGTGAGCCACAAGATCATCAAGCACGCCAAGTGTCCTGTCCTCGTGGTGAAGTAGCGCACGCTGCGCCGCAGCCTTTTCGTATGGAGGCCGCCGAACAGGGGAGCGCGGCCACGGACTTGCGCGCTTAGAGCTGCAGCTCCTCGCCGGGGCGCAGGACGGTCTTGCCGGGGCCGCTGAAGGCCGCGGCCTTCTCCTCATCGAAGAGCACAGCCTGGCGCACGTCGTGCACGGGCACCAGGTGCAGGGGGATGCTGTGGCGCGCCGCCACCAGCTCTGCGCAGCGCGACGCCTCCTCCACGTCCATGTTGTAGTAGCCGTCTGCCGGGAAGGTCGCGTAGTCGAGCCCCATGGCCGCCAGCCTGCCGCTGGCCATGTCCTGAGTGAGCGAGGTGTCGCCCGCTGCATAGAACCTGATGCCGTCCAGCTCGAGCACCAAGCCTACGCACTCGTCAACCGGGTGGTAGGAGTTGCAAGCCTGCACGGCCGTGATGCGCACGCCCTTGGCCTGCAGCGTGCGGTGCTGCCCGCCCTCGAGGAAGTCCGCCGCCCGCAGCACCTGGCAGCCCGGGTTGTGCGGCATCTTGCCAACCTCGTAGTGGTCCGGGTGCTCGTGGGTCACCAGCACCAGGTCGGCGGGGACGTCGTAGCCCTCGCCCAGGCTGGGGTCCACGTAGATGACGGTGCCGCAGTCGGCCGTGATGCGGTAGCTGCCGTGGCCTTGGTAGAGCATGGTGGTCATCGCCACTCCCCTTTCAACCGGCGCGCCCTACAGCGCGGCGATGGCGTCTGCCAGGATCGCCTCGGCATCGTTGCCCCAGATGTCGAGGCCCTCGGCGCTGATGCAGCGGCTCTCCGCGATACCGAAGTACAGCTTGCACACGGCCGCCACGTAGTCGTAGCCCATGTTGTACTCGCCCAGGTAGCCGCCCGCCGTGGTGACGTAGGTCAGCCGCTTGGCCAGGCAGTGCCCCACGGGGACGCCTTCCTCGCTGTACGAGAACGTGAGTCCGTTGACACAGAGCTGCTCGATATAGCTCTTGAGCATCGCGGGGAAGCTGAGGTCCCAGTACGGGGCCGCGATAACGACCTCGTCGGCCTCGCGGAACTGCCGCGCCGGCGCGAACATCTCGTGTGAGAAGTCCTTCTCCGCCGCCTTCTCGCCGCGGAAGGCCAGGGTCTCCTCGCTCAGGCCCTCGATGCCGGCATCCACCAGCGAGAGCTCTTCGACCTGGGCGCTCTCACCCGCCGCCGCTGCCTCCTCGAGCATCTTGTCGAGCACGGCGTCTGCCAGGCGTTGGGTGCGCGAGCTCTCCTGGTTCACGCAAGCGTTCACAAACAGGATGGTCTTCATTCGTACTCCGATTGCCAACCGGGCCCGTCTTGGCAGCAGCTCGGCTGAGTGCGAGCAGCTGCCGCGACGGGCGAAGGGAGCGGCCTTGGGGCGCCGTGGCCGGAGCCCGGAGCCGCAGATGTGCGTGCTCAGCCGAGCTGCTGCTCAATCAAGGCCAGCTGCTGGCGCAGCTCCGCCTGCTGGGCGCGGGCCTTCTCCACGGCCTCCGGCGCAGCCTTGGCCACGAAGTTCTCGTTGGAGAGCTTCTTGTCGAGCTTGGCCAGCTCGCCGCGCGCCTTCTCCTGCTCCTTGAGCAGGCGCTTGCGCTCGGCCTCGAAGTCGACCAGGCCGCTCAAGACCACATGGACCTCGATGTCGCCGGCCAGGGTGACACTGCTCTCCGCGGGCTTAGGCGCGTCTGCCGCCAGGAACTCGTAGCTGGTGAGGCGCGCCATGTTGGTGATGAGCGCGGCCTCGGCCTCGATGAGCTGCTGCTGGGCGGCCGCCTGCTCGCCGGTGAGGCGGATGGCGACGGCCAGCTCCTGGCGCGGCGAGATGCCGTAGCGGGCGCGGGTGGCGCGCACTGCGGAGATGATGCCAGTGGCGCCGGTGATGGCGGTCTCGGCGTCCTCGTCGATCCAGCGCTCCAGCGCGGCCGGGTCGGGCCAGGCGGCAACCATCAGCGCGCTGGCATCCTTGGCCACGGGCAGGTGCTCCCAGATGGCCTCCGTGACGAAGGGCATCACGGGGTGCAGCAGGCGCAGCGAGGTGTCGAGCACGAAGACCAGGTTGCGCTGGGCCTGTAGCTTGGCTGCGGCGTCGTCGCCGGCGAGCACACCCTTGCTGAGCTCGATGTACCAGTTGCAGAACTCGTTCCAGAAGAAGTCGTAGAGCTCGCGCGCGACCTCGCCAAAGCGGTACTCCTCGATGCCGTCGGTCACGAAGCGGGCCAGCTTGGCCAGGCGGCTGAACATCCAGGCATCCGCCGCCGTGGCGGCCTGGGGCTCACCGGGCTCGAAGCCCTCGAGGTTCATCCACACAAAGCGGCTGGCGTTCCAGATCTTGGTGACGAAGGCGCGGGCTGCCTCCGTGCGGGGGCTGTCGACGAGCTGCTTGGTCTTCTTGTCGATGTTGGCGTCGAACTTGACGTCCTGGTTGCCGGTGACCAGCGTGAGCAGGTTGTAGCGCATGGCGTCTGCGCCGTACATCTCGATGAGGTCCATGGGGTCGACGCCGTTGCCCTTGGACTTGGACATGCGGCTGCCGTCCTTGGCCAGGATGGTGGCGTAGATGAAGACGTCCTCGAAGGGGATCTCCCCGGTGAAGTAGAGGCTGCTCATGACCATGCGGGCAACCCACAGGGCGATGATGTCGCGTGCGGTGACGAGCACCTTGGTGGGGTGGTGGCCCTCCATCTCCTGGGGGTTGTCGGGCCAGCCCTGGGTGGCAAAGGTCCACAGCTGGCTCGAGAACCAGGTGTCGAGCACGTCCTCTTCCTGGGTCACATGAGCGCAGCCGCACTCGGGGCAGACGCTGGCGTCCTCCATAAGGGCGTCCTCCCAGCCGCACTCAGGGCAGTGGAAGACGGGGATGCGGTGGCCCCACCACAGCTGGCGCGAGATGCACCAGTCCTTGAGGTTCTCCATCCAGGTGGTGTAGGTGCTGGTCCAGCGCTGCGGGTGGAAGGTGACGGCGCCGCTGTTGACGGCATCGAGCGCGGGGCCCTTGAGCTTGTCAACGGCCACGAACCACTGCTCGGAGAGCCAGGGCTCGAGCGTGGAGTCGCAGCGGTAGCAGTGCATGACGGAGTGGTCGTGGTCCTCCACGTGGTCGAGCAGCCCGTGCTCCTCGAACCAGGCCACCACGGCCTCGCGGCACTGCTCGCGGGTCATGCCGGAGAACTCGCCGTAACCCTCGACCACCACGGCGTGCTCGTCGAAGATGCTGATCTGGGGCAGGTCGTGCGCCTGGCCCATGGCGTAGTCGTTGGGGTCGTGGGCAGGCGTCACCTTGACGAAGCCCGAGCCAAAGCCCTTCTCCACATGCCAGTCGGTGAAGATGGGGATCTCGCGACCCACAATGGGCAGCACCACGGTGGCGCCGGCCTCTGCCAGCGCGGCCTTCTCCGGGTCGTCCGGGGAAACGGCCACGCCCGTGTCACCGAGCATGGTTTCCGGCCTGGTGGTGGCCACGACGATGTACTCCACGCCGTTGACGGGCTCCTTGAGGGGGTAGCGCAGGTGCCACAGGTGGCCGTGCTCGTCTTGGTACTCGGCCTCGTCGTCGGAAATGGCGGTGGTGCAGTGGGGGCACCAGTTCACGATGCGCTTGCCGCGGTAGATCATGTCGTCGTGGTACCAGTCCACGAAGACCTTGCGCACGGCCTTGGCGTACTCCGGGCTCATGGTGAACTTCTCGTCGTCGAAGTCGACGGAGCAGCCCATGCGCTTGATCTGCTCGACGATGATGCCGCCGTACTCTTCCTTCCACTCCTGGCAGGCCTCGAGGAACTTCTCGCGGCCGATGGCGCGGCGGTCGATGCCCTGCTCCTTGAGCTTCTTGTCGACCTTGGTCTGGGTGGCGATGCCCGCGTGGTCGGTGCCCACGATCCAGCGGGTGCTGTAGCCGCGCATGCGGGAGTAGCGGATGTAGGTGTCCTGGATGGTGTCGTCGAGGGCATGGCCCATGTGGAGCATGCCGGTGACGTTGGGCGGCGGGATGACGACGGTGCGGTCGCCCTTGCCGGGCTGGCCTTCGCTGCGGCGGTAGTAGCCGCCCTCGAGCCACTTGCCGAGGATGCGCTCCTCAGTGGCCCCGGGCTCGTAGGTCTTGGGCATCTCTTCTGCCATGTGAATCTCCCCTTGGTGCCGGGTGCGGGATCAGAAACGTATGCACGCTATCTTAGCAGCACGAGGGGCCGCTCACGGCGGCCCCTCGGACAGTGCTAGTTATGCGGTTGAAGCCTAGGCGATGGCCTTCTTGGCGATCTCGGCCAGGGCGGCGAAGCCCTGTGCGTCCTCGATGGCCATGTTGGAGAGGACCTTGCGGTCCAGGTCGATGCCGGCGACCTTCAGGCCGTGCATGAACTTGCTGTAGGACAGGCCGTTGATGCGGGCGGCGGCGTTGATGCGGGTGATCCACAGGCGGCGGATCATGCGCTTCTTGTTGCGGCGGTCACGGTAGGCGTACTGCAGGGAGTGCTGGACCTGCTCCTTGGCAGCGCGGTAGCTGCGGGACTTGGCGCCGTAGTAACCCTTGGCACGCTTAAATACTGTCTTGCGCTTCTTCTTGGCGTTCAGTGCACGCTTCACACGAGCCATTTATATCAACTCCTCGGTAGTAGGTGGGATTGCCTGGGGGGTGCTTAGATGCCCAGGTTCCTCTTGACGACGGTGGTGTCAGCAGCGGAAAGCTCGGTCTCCTTGCGGAAGTTGCGCTTGCGCTTCTGGGACTTCTTGGTGAGGATGTGGCTCTTGAAAGCCTTGGCACGCATGATCTTGCCGGAACCGGTGACGCGGAAGCGCTTTGCGGTGCCCTTGTGGGTCTTCATCTTAGGCATTGTTGTCTCCTTCTTTGTTGCTAGGCTTGTTGCTCTTCTTCTTGGCGTCCTTGGGGAGGGGGGCGATGAGCATGTGCATGTTGCGCCCCTCCATCTTGGGCTGCTGCTCGATGACTGCCAGCTCCTTGAGGTCGTCTGCCAGCTTCTCGAGGATCGCCAGGCCCTGCTCCGGATGGGCCATCTCGCGGCCGCGGAACATGATGGTGATCTTGACCTTGTTGCCCTTGCCCAGGAAGCGCAGCACATGGCCCTTCTTGGTCTCGTAATCGCCGACGTCGATCTTGGGACGGAACTTCATCTCCTTGATCTCGATCTTGGTCTGCTTCTTGCGAGCCTGCTTGGCCTTGACCTCCTGCTCGTACTTGTGCTTGCCGTAATCCATGATGCGGCACACAGGCGGCTCGGCGTTGGGTGCGATCTCGACCAGGTCGAGACCCTGCTCGGAAGCGACACGCTGGGCATCCGCGTTGGCGAAGATGCCGAGCTGTGCGCCATCGACACCAATCAGGCGAACGGTGGCGGCGCGGATTGCGTCGTTGATCCTAGACTCTTGAGCGGCTATTGCTGCTCACCTCCAATAAAAAAGCCCGTGAGCACAGAGCTGACGGGTTTCTCGGCGGCCCCAAGGCGGGGATATGTACCGTGAACCAGACAACTGAGCTGCGCTCGTCGAAAGGTGGGGATGCTGGTGACACCCCTCTTCTAAACACAAAGCGGTATTTTACAGGTGAAACGCCCCCAACGCAAGGGTACACAGCGCTTTTTCTTGCTGGCACAGAACGCGAACTTTCGCCTCTCGGGTGCGAACCCCAGCCTCCCCGGTGCGAACTCTGCCTCCCTGGTGCGAACTCTGCCTCCCTGGTGCGAACTCTGCCTCCCTGGTTAAGCAAGAGTCAGCGAGGGTTCGCTGAGTGCGTGCAGCAGGCGCGAAGCCGCAAATGCTCCGCCCCAGGTCTAACCAAATCCTCACAGGTCCAACCAAGAGTCAGCGAGGGTTCGCTGGGTGCGTGCAATGGCCCCGCGCCTAGGGCCGTAGCGTACTTCGCTACGTGAGGCCCGTAGCGCGGGGCCAGTGTGCGTGCCCAGCGAAGCCGCAGCGTCGGCTCAAAGCCCGAGGAACGAGGGCTTTACTAGCCCTTTGCTGTGATGTCGGCGGCGCTGCGCACGACGTTGTGGGCGATGGGCTTCCACTCGACCTTGCTGAACACGGCCACCAGCGCGATGGGCACGTAGGTGAGCATGAACAGCGGGAAGGTGAAGACCGACTTGATCTTGGCGGCCGGCTTGGCGTGGATCTGCTTCCACTCGGTGATGACGGTGAGCCCGCCGAAGAGCAGCATGATGCCGGCGAAGGCCACGAAGCAGCCCAGGAAGCTCGTGAACGAGGCCACGATGGTGGCGCGGGCGCTGCCGTAGCTGAGGTAGGCGGCCAGGTTCTCTGTGGTGATGTAGGAGAGCACGTCGCCGCTGAAGGCCGAGCCCGTGAGCAGCGATATGACCACCACGAAGGGGTTGGCGTTGACCGCCGCCGCCGATGCGGCGCCGCTGATGACCTCGGTCATGGCCGGTGCCATGCTGATGAGCTGCACCAGCCCCATGAGGCAAAACGCCAGGTTGGCGAACACGCTCGTGAGGGTGAGCAGCATGGCCGGCGCGATGGTCATGAACATGTCGAAGCAGGCCCAGCGGCCGCCCTTGCGCACGCCGATGCCCTTGAAGAGCCCGGCGCCGTAGCGCAGCAGCACCTGGTAGAAGCCCTTGGCCCAGCGCAGGCGCTGGCGCCAGGAGTCGCGGAAGGTGGTGGGCTGCTCGTCGTAGATGATGGCGTCTTGCACGTAGGCGATGCGGTAGCCGTTGGAGATGCAGTCTGTGGAGAACTCGATGTCCTCCGTGAGCAGGTGGTGGATCCAACCCTCGTTGTCCTCGAGGATCTTGGCGCGCACCATGAAGCCCGTGCCGCCGATGGCGCAGCTGCTGCCCAGGTTGTAGCGGGCGTTGCTCAGGAACTTGGCCTCGCGCAAGAACCACAGCGCGCTGCCGGAGGATATCCAGTTGTCGTCGTAGTTCTTGGAGTTGCGGTACGAGGTGAAGGCGCTGAACTCCGGCCTGAGCACCACCTCGCGGTTGACCGCGCGCACAAAACCCGCGTCGACCACGTTGTCTGCGTCGAAGACGAAGTAGCCCGCGTAGTCCGTGCGGCCGTCCTCGTCGCCCTCCGAGCGGCGGATCTTGTCGAGCGCGTAGTTGAGCGCGTAGCTCTTGCCCTTGCGCACCTGGTCGAAGCGCTCGAAGACGATGGCACCGGCCTCGCGAGCGACCTTGGCGGTGTTGTCGGTGCAGTTGTCTGCGATGACGTAGACGTCGATGAGCTCGGCGGGGTAGTCCTGCTGCTTGAGGCTGCGGACCAGCTCGCCGATGACCACTTCCTCGTTGCGGCCGGAGATGAGCACCGCGTAGCGGTTGAGGGGGACGTTGCTGTCGTCCGGCTTGCGCTTGTGGTCGACCACCATCACGTACACGGCGTAGACGACCTGGTACATGTAGCACAGGCTGAAGAGGAAGAAGAGGAACATGTTGAACGCGTTGATGAAACCCGTCATTGCGCAGTGTCACCTTTCCTGCCGCCTGGCTGAGCGCGGCGTTTCCTTTCTGCAACCGTCACATAGTACCCCCAAACCCCTGGCGGGTGCAGCAAGCGGCCCCGCCTCTACACCGAAGGCCCACAGGGGCCCTGCTGGAAGGCGCGCTATACTCGGGTGGAACGCAAGGCGAAGCAGGAGGTTTCTGTGGGACGACTCAGCACCATCGAAGACCTTGAGCAGAGGGTCGAACACGAGGCCCAGGCTGCCGCCGCTGCTGCCGCCGCACAGGCGCCGGAGCATGCGGCCCCGCAGCAGGCAACCGCGCAGGCAGCCGGCCCCCAGGCAGCGCAGCAGGCGCCCAAGTCGCGGGCCCAGCTCGAAGCCGAGTTCCACGGGCTCGGCACGCAGACCAAGCGCGACGGTGGCCACACCGCCCTCATCGTCGCAGCGGTGGTCATCGTCGTCGCAGCGGCACTCTACATCGCCAACTACTCCCTGCACTTCTTCTAGGGGGCGCAAGCGATGGCAAGCTACGAGAGCTACCCGGAAAAGCCCCAGACCCCGCCCAAAGACCCCGGCAAGAGCCGCCTGCGCACCGTGCTCGCCATCCTCATCGTGGTGCTGCTGGTGGTGGCCGCCTTGGTGGGCGTCATGGTCTGGCGCAACGGCACCGTGAGCAACGCCCGCCAGCCAGACACCGAGGCCCTGGTCCAGAGCACCGCTGGCGTCTCGTCCGTGAGCTTCCAGCCCGTCGAGCTCGAGGGCATGCCGGCATGCAGCAAGCTCTACGGCAAGACGCTTGCGCAGGTCCGCGCACTCAAGGGTTCCCAGCTGGCCTTCGATTCCAAGAAGCTCGCCCCCGCCGGCGAGCTGCCCGCCGGCCTCGGCAGCACCGCCGCGGCGCCCAAGTACAAGGCGACCGCCTCCCTGCAGGGCTGCAAGGGCGCCTACCTCACGCTCTACTTCGGCAAGGCCAAGAAGGTCGTGGGCGCGTACTACAGCTTCGACCTCGACGAGCTGGGCGTAGCAGAGGCTGAGTTCTCCGTCTACCTGGCAGACGGCACCGTCGCGTCCTCGCTGCTCTGCGGCGTAGGGCTGGACAAGGACCGCTGCTCCAAGACCGCCGTCGAGGCCAAGACAAGCGCCGCCCCCGTTCAGGAGGACAGCGGCATGCGCAGCTGCACCATCGGCGACGACACGGGCGCCAAGCTGAAGAAGACCAGCACGACCAAGAAGGTCTACAGCAAGAAGAAGGCGGCCTACGTCAAGAAAAAGCTCACCAAGAAGGTGCAGGTCGACTTCATGAGCTGGCAGCTCACCCAAACCTACCGCTACAGCCCCGAAGGCCAGACCACCCGCACCGCCGAGCTCGCGCTCTCATAGTCAAAATGGGACAGTGGGGACTGTCCCCACTGTCCCATTCGGCTCCGCTTAGGCTGGCAGCTGCAGGAGCTCGGTGCCGAGGCGCAGGTAGTCCTCGATGTCGAGGGACTCGCCGCGGGCCTTGGGGTCGATGCCACAGCGCTCCAGCAGCTCGTCGACCACGGCTGCGTCGAAGCGCGTCCTCATGGAGTTGCGTATGTTCTTGCGGCGCTGCGCGAAGGCGGCGTCTGCCACCTGGCAGGCCGCCTGCACCACCGCCGCGTCATCGCACAGCTGGCTGCGCTCCAGGCGGATGACTGCGCTCTCCACGCGCGGCGCGGGGTGGAAGCAGCGCGGGCTCACCTGGAAGCGCCCCGTTGTGCGCGCGTGCATGCGCAGCTTGACGGTGTAGGCGCCATAGTCCTTGCAGCCCTTCTGCGCGGCGATGCGGTCCGCGACCTCGCTTTGCACCATGACGGTCATGCTCTGCAGGAACTCGAAGCGCTCGAACCAGTCCAAGATCACCGTGGCCGCCACCGCGTAGGGCAGGTTGGCCACCAGCATGGTGGGCAGCGGCGCGCCCAGGGCGGCGTAGGCCTCCTCGAGCTGTGCGCGTTGCACCTTGAGCGCATCTGCGCTGATCACGCGGTAGCGGTCGCTGTGGAAGGCCGTGGTCTCTGCCAGAACGGGGAGCAGGTCCTCGTCGCGCTCGACCGACACGACCGTGCCGTGGTCGAGCAGTGCCACGGTGAGCGTGCCGATGCCGGGGCCGATCTCCAAGATGCTGTTGCCCGCACCCTCGTCCTCGAGCAGGCCGGCAAGCTGCAGGATGCGGCCGATGACGTTGTCTTCCACCAGGAAGTTCTGGCCCAGGGAGTACTTGGCGGCCAGGCCGAAGCGCTCCAAGGTCCCCAGGGTGGCGCTGCGGTTGGCCAAGGGCGAGTAGCTCATCGCACCTCCTCTGCAATGGCGCGCGCCAGCTCCGGCACGCGCTCGAGCCGGTAGCTGCCGGCGGTGAAGTCGTGCACGCGCTGTGGCTCCAGGCGCAGGCCCGTGCTGTTGAGTGCGCTGGTGGCGATGGCAACCAGCGGCTCGTAGCCGAAGGGGTCGCCGCCCTCCCCCACCGCCAGCAGGTGGGCCGGGCGCTTGGGCGGCAGAGGCCGGCCGAGCACGTAGCGGCGCGCCCAGTAGACCTGGCAGCGGTCGAGCGCGGCCTTGAGCCAGCCGCTGGGGCCGGCGAAGTAGACGGGTGCCACCACCACAGCGGCGCTGCAGGAGTCCATGTGACGGCTGAGCACGCCGAAGCCGTCCCCCGCGATCACGCACTCGCCCGTGGCAGAGCAGCTGCCGCAGCCCGTGCAGGCGGCGACGGGGTACTCGGCCAAGGGGTAGAGGCACACGCGGCAGCCCAGCTGGCGCAGCTCGCCGGCAAGCGCCTTGGCAAGGGCGGCGCTGCGGCCCTCCTTGCGCGGGGAGCCCACCAGTATCAGGACCTCGGGTTGCGTCACAGCTCCTCCTCGGGGTAGCGCGGGCGGTCGAGCAGCTCGACGGCGTTGCGGTACAGGCGCTGGCACATGCCCAGCTCGTCCAGCCCGCCCTGCAGGGCGGTAAAGCTTGGCTGCAGCAGCGGGCGAGGCTCCTCGCCTTCCGGCAGGTCCATGGGGCGCGGGCTCATCAGCTCCAGCGCGCGCTCCCGCCCCGCATAGCCCAGGCAGTCGAGCAACATGCGCAGGGTGTAGGCGGTGTGGGCCGGCTCGCAGACCACGCCGCGCAGGGGCTCGGGCGCCATGAAGGGGGCGTCTGTCTCTGTGAGCAGGCGCTCTGCGCTCACCAGGGCAACAGCGGCCCTGGTGCCGCACTCCCTCTTGAAGGTGAGCGGGCCGCCCAGTGCAACGTGGCAGCCCAGCTCGGCAAAGGGCTCCAAGTCCTGCGGGCCCAGGTTGAAGCAGTGCAGGATGCAGCCCGCTTGGGGCACACCTTCGCGCTTGAGGATCTCCAGGGCCTCGGCATGGGCCTCGCGGATGTGCAGCGAAACCGGAAGCCCCAGCTCATGGGCCATGTTCAGCTGCAGGGCGAACACGCGGCGCTGGTCCTCGCGCGGGCTTTTGTCGTAGTGGTAGTCGAGGCCGATCTCTCCCAGGCAGCTGGTGGCGGGGTGGGCCAGCAGCTCCTCCAGTATGGGCCGGCCGAAGTCCCAGCAGCGCGCGTTGTGCGGGTGCACGCCGCAGGCCATGCGGATGACGGGGACCTCCGCGCCCGCCATGCCCCACTCGTCGAGCAAGGTGCGCGCGGCGGCGCGCCATTCGCCCAGGCGCGCGTAGATGTCCCTCGACCAGACCTCGCCTTCGGCCTGCTCGGCTGGGTCGGTGATGCACTCGATGAAGCCCACCCCGTGCGCAGCCGCGCGGGCGAGCGCCAGCGGCACGTCCGCCAGCATGCCCAGGTGGCAATGCGTGTCTGCAACCGGCGCACCCTGCGGCAGCACCGGCGCCGCCTTCAGCTTCCCCTTGGAGTTGCGGAAGGCGGCGTCGCACGCCTCAAAGCTCTTGAAATCACTCAAAGACATGAAACCTCTCATGCAAGTCAACGTCCGCACGCCCCGGTGCCGCGTAGCGGTGCGAGGGTGCGTGCAGCTGCAGCGACCAGCGAAGGGAGCGGCCTTGGCGTGCCGTGACCGGAGCTGGGAGCCGCAGATGTGCGTGCCCTCGCGCCGCTACAGCCTGGGGAAGAGGGCGTCGCCCTTAACCACTGTGTTGCCGGCGGGCAGGCCGCCCCACTGGGCAGCCTCCGCGCCGTTGCGGACCTCGGTGGCCTTGCCCAGGCCAAGGCGCGCGTAGAGCTCGTCGCTGGTGGTGGGCATGAAGGGGCACAGCAGCAGGGCGCTGATGCGGCAGGCCTCCAGGGCGTTGTAGAGCACGGCGGCCAGCTGCGGCAGGGTCTCCTCGGCCTTGGCGAGGTTCCAGGGCGCGCTCTCCTCAACGTAGAGGTTGGCGCGGTGCACCAGCTCCATGATGGCTGCGGTCGCGCCGCCGAAGTCGACGTTGCGCAGGCAGGCGGCGTACTTGGGGTAGAGCTCGTCCGCGATCTCCTTGAGCGGGTTTTCCGCCAGCTCGGCGGGGCAGGCGGGCACCACGCCGTCAAAGTACTTGACCGTCATGTTGGAGACGCGGCTGAACAGGTTGCCATAGCTGTTGGCGAGGTCGGCGTTGTAGACCTGGGTCATGCGGTCGAGACCGATGTTGCCGTCGGAGCCGAAGGTGACGTCGCTCATGAAGTAGTAGCGGTAGGCGTCGACGCCGTAGGTCTCCATGAGCTGGCGCGGGTAGAGCGCGTTGCCCTTGGACTTGGACATCTTGGAGCCGTCTGCAGCCATGAGGAAGCCGTGGGCGAAGACGTGCTTGGGCAGGGGCAGGCCGGCGGCCATGAGCATGGCGGGCCAGATCACGCAGTGGAAGCGGATGATGTCCTTGCCCACGAAGTGGAAGTCAGCCGGCCAGCGGCGCTGGAACTCGGCCTCGTCCTCAGAGCCGTAGCCCAAGGCGGTGAGGTAGTTGATGAGGGCGTCGACCCACACGTAGGTGACGTGCTCGGAGTCGAAGGGCAGCGGCACGCCCCAGTCGAAGGTGGAGCGGCTGATGGAGAGGTCGTGCATGCCGCCCTTCACAAAGCTCATGACCTCGTTGCGGCGGATCTCCGGGCGGATGAACTCGGGGTTCTCCTCGTAGTAGGCGATGAGCTTGTCGCCGAACTCGCTCAGCTTGAAGAACCAGTTCTCCTCCTTGATGGGCTGCACGGGGCGGCCGCAGTCGGGGCAGCAGCCGTCGACGAGGTCCTCTTCGGCGAAGAAGGTCTCGCAGGGGGTGCAGTAGAGGCCCTCGTAGGAGTCCTTGTACAGGTAGCCGTTGTCATAGAGGGTCTGCAGGAACTTCTGCACGCCGGTCATGTGGCGCTCTTCGGTGGTGCGGATGAAGTCGTCATTGGTGATGTCGAGGTCGCGCCAGAGCTCCTGGAACTGCGGGAGCTGGCTGTCGCACCACTCCTGCGGGGTCATGCCGTGCTCGGCAGCGGACTGGGCGACCTTCTGGCCGTGCTCGTCGAGGCCGGTGAGGAAGTGCACGTCCTGGCCGTCGAGGCGGTTGAAGCGGGCGATGGTGTCTGCCGCAATGGTGGTGTAGGCGGTGCCGATGTGGGGCTCGCCGTTGACGTAGTAGATGGGGGTGGTGATGTAGAACGGTTGCTGGCTCATGATGCCCTCTCTTGTCGTATGCGAATGATGCACGTAACCGAACAGTATACTCCCGCGCCCGCCCCTCCCCTCTCCAGGGCACACCGCAAAAGGGGCCGCCCTCGCAGGCGGCCCCTCGGGTTCAGCGCGTGTTCAGCTGGCGCTTACTCGGCGTCCTCGGCGGATGCCTCGTCCTCGGCGCTCGTCATGCCGAAGCCTGCGCCCAGCAGCTCCTCGAGCATGGCGTCGTCGTCAGCAGAGCGCGGGTGCACAACGCTGCCGCCGATCATGTCGTCGGGGTCTGCGGAGTAGGACTTGGGCACCTCCGCGCCGGAGAACATGGCGTCCTCGGGCGAGAAGAGCATCTCGAGCAGCTGGGCTGCGTCGGGCTCGTCTGCGGAGGCCTGATCCTCGAGCAGGTAGAGCAGGTCGCGCTCCTCGAGGCCGGCCTTGAGCTCCTCGATGGCCTTCACGCCGATGCCCTCGATGCGGAACAGCTCGTCCTCGGTCTTGCCCACGAGGTCGCCCACCGTCTCGATGCCGGCCTCGGAGAACTTGTTGGCCCAGCGCTGGGACACGCCCAGGTCGTCGAAGAGGTAGAGCTTTGCAACCTCGGGGGACAGCACGCGGCCGCCGGCGCCCACAAAGCCGCCCATGTAGCCCATGCCGGGAACGCCCAGGTAGTCCTCGCCGTTGTACTGGTACTCGGACGGCTGGGGCAGCAGGGACTCGGTCTCGCGCAGCTCTTCCGGAGCCCAGTCGGGCAGCTGGTCCATGACGCTGCCGGTGCGGTCGATCTTCTCGCCCTTGTAGGTGAGCTGAAGGTCGCGGTAGCGCTTGAGGCCGGTGCCGGCCGGGATGGGCTTGCCGATGATGACGTTCTCCTTGAGGCCGACGAGGTCGTCGGTCTTGCCCTCGATGGCCGCGTCCGTGAGGACCTTGGTGGTCTCCTGGAACGAAGCCGCAGAGAGGAAGGAGTCCGTGGCCAGGGAGGCCTTGGTGATGCCCAGGATGAGCGGCGTGGCGGTGGGGGCGTTGCCACCCTCCATCACGATGCGCTGGGCAACGTCCTCGAACTCGTAGCGGTTGACCTGGGCGCCGGGCAGGTACTCGGAGTCGCCCGGATCCAGAACCGTCATCTTGCGCAGCATCTGGCGTGCGATGACCTCGATGTGCTTGTCATTGATGTCGACGCCCTGGGAGGTGTAGACATCCTGGACCTGCTCCACGATGTAGCGCAGGGTGGTGTTGACGTCCGTGAGGCGCAGGAGGTCGTGCGGGTTGACGGAGCCGCGGGTGAGCTGCTGGCCAACCTCGACCTGGGCCATGTCCGCAACACCGGGCATGAGCTGCACGCGGGTGGAGGTGGTGTACTCCACGACCTCGCCGTCCTCGTTGTGGATGGTGAGGATGCGGGAGTCCTTGTCGCCGCTGATCTGCAGGGTGCCGCTGATCTCTGCCAGCACGGCCTCGCCCTTGGGCTTGCGGGCCTCGAAGAGCTCGGTGACGCGGGGCAGGCCGCCGGTGATGTCGCCGCCGGCGACGCCGCCGGTGTGGAAGGTGCGCATGGTGAGCTGGGTGCCGGGCTCGCCGATGGACTGGGCCGCGATGATGCCCACCGCGGTGCCCAGGTTGACGGGCCTGGAGGCAGCCAGGTCGTAGCCGTAGCACTTCTGGCAGACGCCCTGGTGGCTGTGGCAGGTCATAACCGTGCGGATCTTGAGGGCCTCGATGCCGGCCTTCTCGAACTCGGCCAGCGTGGAGGCGCTGGTGATGTACTCGCCCGCCTCGAGCAGGACCTCGCCGCTGTTGGGGTCGGCGACGTCTGCGGCCAGGGCGCGGCCCACCAGGTTGAGGTCGATCTCGCCCTTGGCGTTGAGCAGCTTGTACTCGATGCCGTCGCTGGTGCCGCAATCCTCCTCGTGGACGATGACGTCCTGGGCCACGTCGACGAGGCGGCGGGTCAGGTAGCCGGAGTCAGCGGTACGCAGGGCGGTGTCTGCCAGGCCCTTGCGTGCGCCGTGGGTCGAGACGAAGTACTCCAGTACGGTCAAGCCCTCGCGGAAGTTGGCCTTGATGGGGTGGTCGATGGTCTCGCCGCGGGGGTCGGCCATGAGGCCGCGCATGCCTGCGAGCTGGCGGATCTGCTTGATGTTTCCTCGTGCACCGGAGAACGCCATCATGTAGATGGGGTTGAACTTGTCGAAGTTCTCCGCCATGGCGTCGCCGACGGCCTCGTTGGCCTCGTTCCACACTGCGATGACCTGGCGCTTGCGCTCCTCGGAAGAGGAGAAGCCCATCTCGTACTCCTCCTGGATCTCTGCGACGCGCTCGTCCGCCTCGGCAAGGATCTGGGCCTTCTGGGGCGGGATGGTCGCGTCGTAGACGGAGACGGTGACGCCTGCGCGGGTCGCATAGTGGAAGCCGGTGGACTTCAGGCCGTCCAGGATGCGGCAGAGCTCGGGGGTGGGGTACAGGTTGGCGCAGTCCTCCACCAGGCGCGAGATCTCCTTCTTGTTCATGCCGTAGTTGATGAAGTCGTGCTCCTTCGGCAGGATGGAGTTGAAGATGATGCGGCCGATGGTGGTCTCGATGCGCTCGCCGGCCTTGTACTCGGTGAGCTCGTCGTAAGAGCTCAGGACGCGGGTGTCGTACTTCAGGCGCACCTGGATCTTGGCCTGCAGGTCAACATCCGCACGGGCGTCGTAGGCGTTCTGGGCGTCCTTGAAGTCCATGAACACGCGGCCCTCGCCCGGGAAGTTGTCGCGGGCGGCGGTGAGGTAGTACAGGCCGATGATCATGTCCTGGGTGGGGACGGCCAGCGGCTTGCCGTGTGCAGGGGACTTGACGTTGTTGGCAGAGAGCATCAGCACGCGGGCCTCGGCCTGGGCCTCGGCGCCCAGGGGCACATGCACGGCCATCTGGTCGCCGTCGAAGTCGGCGTTGAAGGCGGTGCAGACCAGCGGGTGCAGGCGGATGGCCTTGCCCTCGACGAGGACCGGCTCGAAGGCCTGGATGCCCAGGCGGTGCAGGGTCGGTGCGCGGTTGAGCAGCACAGGATGGTCCGTGATGACCTCTTCCAGGACGTCCCACACCACGTATGCGCCGCGGTCGACCATGCGCTTGGCAGCCTTGATGTTGGCAGCATGCTCAAGCTCGACCAGGCGCTTCATGACGAAGGGCTTGAAGAGCTCCAGGGCCATCTGCTTGGGCAGGCCGCACTGGTGGATCTTGAGGGTCGGGCCGACGACGATGACGGAGCGGCCGGAGTAGTCGACGCGCTTGCCGAGCAGGTTCTGGCGGAAGCGGCCCTGCTTGCCCTTGAGCATGTCCGCGATGGACTTCAGGGGGCGGTTGCCGGGGCCCACGACGGGGCGGCCGCGGCGGCCGTTGTCGAACAGGGCGTCGACGGCCTCCTGCAGCATGCGCTTCTCGTTGTTGACGATGATGTCCGGGGCGGACTGGTCGAGCAGCTTCTTCAGGCGGTTGTTGCGGTTGATGACGCGACGGTAGAGGTCGTTGAGGTCAGACGTGGCAAAGCGGCCGCCGTCGAGCTGCACCATGGGGCGCAGGTCGGGCGGGATCACGGGGATCACGTCGAGGATCATGTCGCGTGGGTCGTTCTCGGAGCGCAGGAACGCCTCCACGACCTTCAGGCGCTTGATGGCCTTGGCGCGGCGCTGGCCCTTGCCGGTCTTGATGGTCTCGCGCAGGGCCTCTGCCTCGGCCTCGAGGTCCATCTGGTCGATGAGGTCGCGCACGGCCTCGGCGCCCATGCCGCCGCGGAAGTAGTCGCGGTAGTTGGCGCGGATCTCGCGGTAGAGGATCTCGTCAGGGATGAGCTGCTTGGGCTCGATCTTCATGAACCAGTCCAGGGCCTCCTTGCGGAGCTCCTTGCGCTCTTCGAACTCCTCGTTGAGGTCCTCGATCTCCTCGTTGACCTCCTCGTCGGTGAGCAGGTCGTCCTCGTCGAACTCACGCTCGCCGTTCTCGTCGCGGTAGTCGACGTGCTGGTGGCGGACCGCCTCGACGAGGCGATCGCGCTCGGCGTCGAGCTCCTCGAGGGATGCCTCAAGCTCCTCCTTGAGCTCCTCGGCGTCCTCCTCGCGGGCCTCGCGGTCGACCCAGGTGATGATGTTGCTGGCGAAGTACAGGACCTTCTCGAGCTCCTTGGGGCTGATGTCAAGCAGATAGCCCAGGCGCGACGGGCTGCCCTTGAAGTACCAGATGTGGCTCACCGGAGTGGCGAGCTCGATGTGGCCCATGCGCTCGCGGCGCACCTTGGCGCGGGTGACCTCGACGCCGCAGCGCTCGCAGACGATGTCCTTGAAGCGGATGCGCTTGTACTTGCCGCAGGAGCACTCCCAGTCCTTGGTGGGGCCGAAGATCTTCTCGCAGAAGAGGCCGTCCTTCTCGGGCTTCAGGGTGCGGTAGTTGATGGTCTCGGGCTTCTTGACCTCGCCGTAAGACCAGGAGCGGATCTTCTCGGCGCTGGCAAGGCCGATGCGGAACTGATCGAAGTTGTTGACGTCAAACTCGGTCATGTCTTACTCCTCCTCCTCATCGGTGCTGCTCAAGATGTCGTTCTCTTCCTCTTCCTCGCCCATGCCGGCAAGGTCTGCCGCCAGGCCGTCGACCAGCAGGTCGAGGGCGTCGACGGCGTCCTCGGAGACGCCGTCCTCGGCGATGCCGCCGATCAGGGTCTCCTCCTCTTCCTCCTCAACAGGCGCTGCGGCCTTGTTGGAGCCGGTGAGGCTCACGTCCAGGCACAGGGACTTCATCTCCTTGACCAGGACCTTGAAGGACTCGGGGATCTCTGCGGGCGGGATGTTCTCGCCCTTGACGATGGCCTCGTAGGTCTTGACGCGGCCGGCGGTGTCGTCGGACTTGACCGTGAGGATCTCCTGCAGGACGTTGGACGCGCCGTAGGAGTACAGGGCCCAGACCTCCATCTCGCCGAAGCGCTGGCCGCCGAACTGGGCCTTGCCGCCCAGCGGCTGCTGGGTGATGAGGCTGTAGGGGCCGGTGGAGCGGGCATGGATCTTGTCGTCGACCATGTGGGACAGCTTCAGGATGTAGGTCTGGCCCACGGTGATGGGCTCGCGGAACTTCTCGCCGGTGCGGCCGTCGAAGAGCTCGGTCTTGCCGGTGGCGCTCAGCTGGGGCACGAATGCCTCGTGGAGCTTGTCACCGAGGTGCGCGCGGGCCTTGTTCATGCGGTTGGCGTTGGCCTTGAGGATGCACTCGGAGATCTCGTCCTCGTGGGCGCCGTCGAAGATCGGCGTTGCCACGAAGAAGGGGCCCTCGACGGGCTCGGTGGTCCCCTCGTCGGACCAGCCGTTGAGCGCAGCCCAGCCCAGGTGGTTCTCCATCAGCTGGCCGACGTTCATACGGGAGGGGACGCCCAGGGGGTTCAGGATGACGTCGATGGGAGTGCCGTCTGCCATGTAGGGCATGTCCTCCACGGGAAGGATGCGGGAGATAACGCCCTTGTTGCCGTGGCGGCCGGAGAGCTTGTCGCCCTGCTGGATCTTGCGCTTCTGGGCAACGTAGACGCGCACCAGCTCGTTGACGCCGGGAGCGAGCTCGTCGCCTGCGGCGCGGGAGAACTGGTGGATGCCGATGACGCGGCCACCGGAGCCGTGGGGCACCTTGAGGGAGGTGTCGCGGACTTCGCGGGCCTTCTCGCCGAAGATGGCCCTCAGCAGGCGCTCCTCGGCGGTGAGCTCGGTCTCGCCCTTGGGCGTGACCTTGCCGACCAGGACGTCGCCGGGCTTGACCTCGGCGCCGACGCGGATGATGCCGTCGACATCGAGGTTGGCGAGCATGTCCTCGGAGATGTTGGGGATCTCGCGGGTGATCTCCTCGGGGCCGAGCTTGGTGTCGCGGGCGTCGAGCTCGTACTCGGCGATGTGGATGGAGGTCAGCAGGTCCTCGGCCACGACGCGCTCGGAGACGATGATGGCGTCCTCGTAGTTGAAGCCCTCCCACGGCATGTAGGCGACCATGAGGTTCTGGCCCAGGGCCAGCTCTGCGTGGTCGGTGGAGGGGCCGTCAGCCAGGCAGTCGCCGGCGGAGACCTCGTCGCCGTAGCGGACCAGCGGCTTCATGTTGATGCAGCCGCCCTGGTTGGAGCGCTGGAACTTGGACAGGTGGTAGGTGTCCACGGTGCCCTTGGAGTTGGTGACCTCGATGCGGTTGGCGTCGACGTAGGTGACGGTGCCGTTGTTGACGGCCAGGGGCAGCTCGCCGGAGTCGATGGCGATGCGGTGCTCGATGCCGGTGCCCACCAGGGGTGCGGTGGGACGCAGCAGGGGCACGGCCTGGCGCTGCATGTTGGAGCCCATGAGGGCGCGGTTGGCGTCGTCATGCTCCAGGAAGGGGATCAGGGCGGTAGCCACGGAGTTCATCTGGCGCGGGGAGACGTCCATGTAGTTGACCTGGGAGGGCGCGACGTCCTCGGGGTCGCCGAAGATGCCGTCTGCGTTCTTGGTGCGGCACAGGACGGTCTTGGCGGGGACGAACTCGCCGTCGACGGTGGTGCCGAACTCGCGGGTGACCTCGTCGAAGGCCTCGTTGGCCTGGGCGATGGTGTAGTTCTCCTCCTCGTCTGCGGTGAGGTACTCGACCTCGTCGGTGACCTTGCCGTCGACGACCTTGCGGTACGGGGTCTCGATGAAGCCGAAGGGGTTCACGCGGCCATAGGTTGCCAGCGAGCCGATCAGGCCGATGTTGGGGCCTTCAGGGGTCTCGATGGGGCACATGCGGCCGTAGTGGGAGGTGTGGACGTCGCGGACCTCGAAGCCGGCGCGCTCGCGGCTCAGGCCGCCGGGGCCCAGTGCGGAGAGGCGGCGCTTGTGGGTGATGCCCGCGGCGGGGTTGGTCTGGTCCATGAACTGGGACAGCTGCGAGGAGCCGAAGAACTCCTTGATGCTGGCCACGATCGGGCGGATGTTGATGAGGCCCTGCGGCGTGATGTCGTTGGGGTCGAAGGTGCTCATGCGCTCGCGGACCACGCGCTCCATGCGGCTGATGCCGATGCGGAACTGGTTCTGGATCAGCTCGCCCACGGTGCGGATGCGGCGGTTGCCGAAGTGGTCGATGTCGTCGGTCTGGTAGCCGTCTGCACCGTCGTGCAGCTTCATGATGTACTTCATGGAGCTGACGATGTCGTCAACGGTGAGGGTGGACTCCCCCTCGGCGAGGTCGAGGCCCAGCTTCTTGTTGATCTTGTAGCGGCCGACCTTGGCGAGGTCGTAGCGCTGGGGGTTGAAGAACAGGCCCTCGAGCAGGTTGCGGGCGGACTCGACCGTGGGCGGCTCGCCCGGGCGGAGGCGCTTGTACAGCTCGACCAGGGCCTCCTCGCGGTTGGAGGCGACGTCCTTGGCCAGGGTGTGCTGCAGCATCTCGGACTCGCCGAGCAGCTCGACGATCTCCTGGTTGGTCTCGGCGATGCCGAGCGCGCGCAGCAGCAGGGTTGCGGGCTGCTTGCGCTTGCGGTCGATGCGCAGGGAGAGCACGTCGCGCTTGTCGGTCTCGAACTCGAGCCATGCACCGCGTGCGGGGATGACCTTGGCGTTGTAGATCATCTTGTCGCTGGTCTTGTCGCGCTCGGCGGAGAAGTACACGCCGGGGGAGCGGACCAGCTGGGAGACGACGACGCGCTCCGTACCGTTGATGATGAAGGTGCCGCGGCTGGTCATCAGGGGGAAGTCGCCCATGAAGACGTTCGACTCCTGCATCTCGCCGGTCTCCGTGTTGACGAGGCGGATGTCAACGAAGAGGGGGGCCTGGTACGAGATGTCGCGCTTCTTGCACTCCTCGACGGAGTGCTTGGGGTCGCCGAACTCGTGAGCGCCAAACTCCACCCTCAGGGTGTGGGAGTTGTTCTCGATCGGGGACATATCCTTGAAGGTCTCCGCCAGGCCCTCGTTCATGAAGCGCTTGAACGAGTCGGTCTGGATGGAAATCAGGTTGGGGATGTCCATGACCTCGGGGATCTTCGCGAAGCTCAGGCGATCGCGATAGACGTTGGTCTTTGCCACCTACTGTCCTCCTTCATATGTGAGCAGATTGGTTCCTACGAATGCACATTGCACCAATAGGACCTAGACCATATTTATTTGACCCGCTCTCGTCAAGGAAAACTTTGCCCAGCGGGCGTTTGGCTGGGCAACCATCGGCAAACGGCACAAAAAAATCGGAGATGCACATACACCTCCAACTGTCAAGCACAGAGATAAAGTTGTCTATCGCCAATCTCTCAAGACCGAAGGCGAGCAAGGCCGGGGAGGTCGCCTGAAGGGATATTCCCGGAGCAGAGTCCGCCTGGAGGCTTTTCGGGGCCGAGGACTGTCTGAGGGCCGAAGGCCCGAGTTCCGCAGGCGAAAAGCCGGAAGGCGGACTCGGGTGCGCAGGGCTATCCCTTCAGGCGACCTCCCCGGCCTTGCTCGCTCCCCGCAGGTTCGGTCTGAGCAGGTTCACTATCACAGCTCCCAGGCGCGCGTTGGCCCGACGACGCCGTCTGCGAGCTCCACGGTGAGGCACTGCCGGGCGCTGCCCTTGCGGGGCCTGCTGGCGCTGCCCGGGTTGATGATGCGGCACTCCCCCCTCACCTCGTCGCGCGGCACATGCGTGTGCCCGTGCACCACCAGCTTGTACTCGCCGCTGCGCGCCAGCGCCTCGGCGTCCTGCGGGTAGTGCGTGACCGCAAAGGGCACGCCGCCGACGATGCCGCACACCGTCTTGCGCACGGAGCTGCCGTAGTCCTGCCAGTCGTTGTTGCCCAGGCAGCAGTAGGTGGGTGCGATGGCCTCCAGCTCCCAGAGCACGCTGGGGCGCCCCATGTCGCCTGCGCAGATGATGTAGTCCACCCCTGCGAAGACGCGGTAGATGTCCTCGGAGAGGTCCCCGTGCACGTCGCTGATGATCCCCACCCTCACGGCGCGCCCCTAGAACGCCCAGTTGCCGTTGCGGAACACGGGCACCGCGGTGCCGTCTGCGCGCAGGCCGTCGATGTTGAGGTCGTGAGTGCCGATCATGAAGTCGACGTGCGCGGCGCTCTCGTTGAGGCCGGCCTCCAGGAGCTGCTCGTCGCTGAGGTCGTAGCCGCCCTCGAGCACCTCCGGAAAGCCCTTCCCCAGCGCCAGGTGGCAGGAGGCGTTCTCGTCGTAGAGGGTCTCCAGGAAGAGCGTGCCCGTGTTGCGGATGGGGCTGTCAAAGGGCACCAGGGCCACCTCGCCCAGGTAGCAGGAACCCTCGTCGGTCTGGATGATGCCGGCCAGCACGTCCTTGCCCACGCGGGCGTCCCACTCCACGGCGCGCCCCTCCTCGAAGCGGATCCAGAAGTCCTCCACGGGGCTGCCGTTGTAGATGAGCGGCAGGGCGCTGTGGACCACGCCGCTGGTGAGCAGGCGCTGCGGCGAGGTGAAGATCTCCTCCGTGGGGATGTTGGGGAAGAAGTAGGTGCCGTCCGCGCCCTCCTGGCCCCCGCCCTCCCAGTGGCTGCCCTCGATGAGGCCCACCGTGAGGTCCGTGCCGTTGGAGGCGGTGTAGTGGAGCTGGGTGAAGCCCTGGGCGTTGAGCCAGGCCTTGCGCGCGTCGAAGCTGGCGCGGTGCTCGTCCCAGGCGGCGAAGGGGTCCTCCGTCACGCGCGAGGTGTCGAGTATGGCCTCCCACAGGGCGGCCAGGGCCTCCTCCTCGCCCAGCTCCGGGAAGACCTGCCTG
The DNA here is from genome assembly GCA_051876105.1 of Coriobacteriales bacterium. Taxonomy (GTDB): domain Bacteria; phylum Actinomycetota; class Coriobacteriia; order Coriobacteriales; family QAMH01; genus W2P13-069. The sequence goes on from JBJEHN010000072.1 coordinate 41,854, forward strand.
GCCCAGGCGGGGCTGGCGGCGCCGGCGATGCACCAGGCGCAGCGGCCGCGGTCGAGCGCGTCGTAGAACTCCTTGCACTGGCGGTGCCCCGCCACCACGCGCGCCATCACCTTGCGCTGGTCGACGCCCTTCATAATCTGGGGGTCGTCGCTCAGGATGGTGAGCACGGCGGCACCGTTGCGGGCCGCGCTGTTGTTGCGCAGGGCCGCCCACTCGGGCATGGTGTCGAAGACCTCCTGGGGCGCGTGGTCGTAGGTCAGGCGCTCCGTTGCCTGGTCGCCCCACTGCACGCTCACCAGCTTGGCGCCGTGCGCGTAGGCGGCGGCGACCACCTTGCGCGTGAAGGCCGCCACCTCCAGCGGCGAGCGGACGAGCAGCTCCTGGCCCTCCTTCAGGGCGCAGCCCTTCACCACCAGCAGCTCGGCATAGCGCTCCAGGCGCTCCTCCAGGGTGCTCGGCATGGCTACTCCTCCCCTTCCTCGGTCTCTGCGGCGCCGTCCTCGGGCGGCAGGCTGGGCAGCGCCACGATGAAGGCGGCGCCCGCGTTGGGCAGGTTGACGGCCTCGACCGTGCCGCTCATGGCGGTGGTGAGCGCCTTGACGATGGCCAGCCCCAGGCCGCTGTTGCCGCTGCCCTTGTGGCGCACGCGGCTCTGGTCTGCGCGGTAGAAGCGGTCGAAGAGGTGGCTGGGGTCCTCGTCGCCGAAGCCGGGGCCGTCGTCGACCACGGCGAACACGCTGTAGCCTTTGACGTAGCTGATCTCCACGCGCACGCGCTCCTTGGAGTAGCGGCTGGCGTTCTCGATGAGGTTCACCAGGATCTGGTTGATGGCGTCTGCGTTGCCGTTGACGTCGGGCGCCTCGCCGCTGACCTCCAGGCGGCAGCCGCGCTCCTCCAGCAGCTCGCCCATGAGCAGGGCACAGTTGTCGGCCACGGCGCGCAGGTTGAGGCGGGAGAGCTCCATGTCCTGGCCCTCGGCCTTCTGGAGCGTGAGCAGGTCGTTTGCCAGGCGGGTGAGGCGGTCGCACTCGTTGACGATCTGCGCGAGGAAGCGCCGCTGCAGCTCCTCCGGCACGCCGCCGTCGAGCAGGGTCTCAGCCGTGCCGCGGATGGCGGTCAGCGGGGTGCGGATCTCGTGGCTCACATCGCTCACGAACTGCGCCTGGCGCGCCTCCTCGGTGAGGAGCTCGTTGACGTTGTCGACGATGAAGTCCATGACCTCGCGCGGCGGGTTCTCCTTCTTGAAGTACTCGAGGACGGCGGGCGGCAGCTCGCGGGCGTAGAACTCCTCCGCAGTGGCGCAGCACTCGTCGCCGCCGCAGGCGCAGCCGTTCTCGCAGGCGCCCGCGCGGCGCGCCGCCTGGTGCTTCTTGTCGCTGTTGATGCCGGCCATGGCTTCGACCTCCTAACTCGGGGCGCCGGCGCGGCGACCCCTGTTCTTCTCGTAGATGATGCGCAGGCCCTCGAGCGTGAGGTCCGGCTCGAAGGCGGTGATGGTGGTGGAGGCGCCCACGAGGTAGCGCCCCAGGCCGCCGCTGGCGATGACCGGTGCCTCGTAGCCCAGCTCCGCGAAGATGCGCTGCACCAGGCCGTCGATGCGCGCGACCTCGCCCAGCATGATGCCGCTGCGCATGGCGTCTGCCGTGTTGGTGCCGATGACGTGGGGCGGCACGGAGAGCCCCACCTGGGAGAGCAGCGCGCCATGCTTGAAGAGGCTGTCGGCGCCGCTGCGCAGGCCCGGGGCGATGATGCCGCCGCGGAAGGCGCCGGACTCGTCGACCACCTCGATGTTGGTGGCGGTGCCCAGGTCGACCACGACCACCGGCGCCCCGTAGCGCGCCACGGCGGCCACCGCGTCTGCCACGCGGTCCGCCCCCACCTCGGAGGGGTTGTCATAGCGCATGGGCAGGCCGCTCTTGACACCGGGGCCCACCACGACCGGCTTGCGGCCGGTGATGCGCTCGGCCACCTGCGCCCAAGTGCTCGTGAGCGAGGGCACCACGCTGGCCACCACGACGTCGCCGATGCACTCGAGGCTGCGCCCGCCCAGCATGAGCTGGGTGTAGAGGGTCTGGTGGAGCTCGTCGGGCGTGTCCGCCCCGCGGGTGGTGACAGCCCAGCGGGCAACCATCTCCGCGCCAAGGAAGAGGCCGGCGGTTGTCTGGGTGTTGCCGATGTCGACAGCGAGAAGCATAGTGGTCCTCCTGTTGGAAGGTGCACTGCACGTGGATACCGATGGTACTGCAACATGGCAGCAGCACGGTAACAAAGCAGCATGCCGCAGCGGCCCGCATGACACAATGGTCTCACTCAGGAAACCCCCGGGCACAGCCCGCTAAGGAGGCAGCCATGGAAGAACTCACCGAGCAGCGCATCCTCGTGGTCGATGATGAGGAAAGCATCACAGACATCGTCAGCTTCAATCTGCTGAAGGAGGGCTACAAGGTCGATGTCGCCCACAGCGGCGACAAGGCGGTTGCCATGGCCAAGGCCAGCGAGTACGACCTCGTGATCTTGGACGTCATGCTCCCCGGCATCGACGGCTACGAGGTCTGCCGCCGCATCCGCAGCGCCTCCAATGTCCCCGTCCTCTTCCTCTCCGCGCGCGACACAGAGCTCGACAAGGTCGTGGGCCTGGAGCTCGGCGGCGACGACTACCTCGCCAAGCCCTTCGGCATCCGCGAGCTGCTGGCCCGCGTGCACGCGCTCCTGCGCCGCGCTCCCCAGCAGGGCAACTCCATGGAAGAGGGCGTGCGCGTGCTCGACGTCAGCGGCGTGCACCTGGACGAGGCCGGCCACCGCGCCACCTACAACGGGACGGAAATCGAGCTCACCCCGCGCGAGTTCGAGCTGCTGGCCACGCTCATGGCCCATGCGGGCACCGTCCTCGGCCGCGAGCAGCTGCTCAAGGAGGCCTGGGACTGGCAGTACGTGGTGGAGACCAAGACGGTCGACACCCACATCAAGCGCCTGCGCGACAAGCTCTCCAGCGTCGGGCTGAGCCCCAGCGTCATCGAGACCGTCCGCGGCTACGGCTACCGCTTCGTCAAGAACTTCGTGAACCCCGCCTAGGCCAAGCAACACACACAAAAAAAAATGGGACAGTGGGGACGTACCCCACTGTCCCATTTTTTTGGCCGGACGGAGCTTACTCCCAGAAGCCGCCGTTGCCGCTGTCGCCGCCCTGCATGCTCTCGAGGAAGTCCTCCAGGCTGTAGCCGTAGCCGCCGTAGCCGTAGCCTTGCTGGCCCTGGCTCTGGCTCTGGCTCTGGCTCTGGCTGCCGCCGCTGTTGCTGTCGAGCTGGCTGGAGAACTGCGTCTGGTCGAGCTCGCTGCCGGTGGTGAGGGTAGCGGTGGCGCTCATGGCCTTGCCGTCACGCGTGTACTCGAGGTCCACCTTGTCGCCGGCCTTGAGCGGAGCCATGGCGGCCTTGAGGTCGCTGTAGGAGTTGACGCTGGTGCTGCCCACCTTGGTGAGCTTGTCGCCCGCCTTCAAGCCCGCCTTGTCGGCCGCGGAGCCCTTGATGACGCCGGTGACGGTGAGGCCGTCGCTGCCGGTGCTGGCGTTGCCGGTGGTGACGCCCAGGAAGGCGGACTCCACGTTGCCGCCCTTCTCGATGATCTCCTCCACCAGGGACTGCGCGGTGCTCTGCGGGATCGCAAAGCCCAGGCCGGCGTTGCTCTCCGAGTACGAGGCGAGGTACTCGACGATGCCGATGAGCTTGCCGTCGGCGTCGACGAGCGCGCCGCCGGAGTTGCCTGGATTGATGGCGGCGTCGGTCTGGATGACGTCTGAGTTGTAGTAGGTGTTGTTGCCGTCCTGAACGGCGGCGTTGCGGCCCAGGGCAGAGACGATGCCCACGGTGCAGGTGCTCTCATAGCCTAGCGGCGAGCCGATGGCCATGCACCACTCGCCCACGGTGAGGCTGGCGGAGTCGCCCCACTCGGCAACGCTCAGGCCGCCCACGGGGATGGTGACCACCGCGAGGTCTGCCTCGGAGTCGTAGCCCACGGCGGTGCAGTCGTAGGTCTGGCCGTTGACGGTGACGGTGGCCTTGGAGCAGTCCTCAAGCACGTGGTAGTTGGTGACGATGTAGCTCTTGTCAGCGTCGCTGCGGATGATCACGCCGGAGCCCAGGCCGTTGGGGCTGGTGGAAGACGAGGAGCTGCCGCCGAAGTACTGGCTCCAGCTGCTGTTGGCGGAGTACACGTAGATGGTGACCACGGAGTCGAGGCACTTGGCGCTCACGGCCTGCGCAAGCGTGGGGTCCTCTGCGTGCTCGACCGTGATGGTGCCGCTTGCGCCGCTGCCGCCGCGGAAGATGTTGCCCGCCGGCGTCAGCCCGAAGACGAGCCCCGCGGCCACCACCACGCACAGGGCGCCTGCCGCGCCGCCGCCGAAGGCCTTCCAGAAGCCGCCGCCCTTGGAGGCCTTGCCCTTCTCGGCACGCTGCTGCTCGCGGGCTTGGCGGCGCTCTTCCTTGTTGGCGGCGCGCTCCGCTGCCTCTGCTTCCTTGCGCAGGCGACGGGCCTCGGCCTCTGCGTCACGCGCGCGGCTGGCGTCCATGCCGGCCTGCGCAGCTGCGCTCTGGGCACGCCCGTAAGCAGCGTCTGCCGCTTCCTGGCGCTGGTCTTGGCTCATGCCCTCGGGCGGGACGGGCGCACCGTTGGGGTACTCGCTCATGGTGGTCTCCTTTCACAACGTGAGACGCTGCTCACAGTGGTCTCTTTAGCCTGATAAGAGAGTACGCGGAAAACCTGAAAAGCCCCTGAATGGTCACCCTCCCGCAAGGTAGCGCTACGGAAACGAAACGACAGCCGCGCACGCCAGCGAAAATGGGACAGTGGGGACGTACCCCACTGTCCCATTTCTGTGCTGCTAGAGGATGCCGAGGAGCTCGGTGACGAGGCCGAAGGCGATGCCCACCGCGACCATGATGCCGCAGATGCGCAGGTTCTCACGTGAGTCGTTGTTGGTGCGCATCAAGACGATGAGACCCACGCCGGCGTTGACGAGCAGACCGCTCATCATGGCGCCGCCCGCCAGCGCGCCGTCCAGGTAGAGCTGGGTGAGCGCCACGGAGACGGCGCAGTTGGGGATGAGGCCCAGCACCGCGGCGACGGCGGCTCCGGCCAGGGGCATCTCGGCCATGTGGGCGATGGCGCCCTCGAGGCCCGCCTCGACCACCAGGTTGAGCAGCAGGCAGATGATGAAGACGAAGACCGTGATGTGCAGGCTGTGGCGCAGCGCGGCGAAGGCCAGGTGGCCCCACTTGAGCTGGCCGTGGTCGTGGCCGTGGTCGCAGCAGCCGTGCTCGTGCGCATGCTCGTGGGCACCCCCATGCTCGTGCTCATGCTCGTGCTCGTGCGCATGCGCGTGCCTCTGGGGCTCCAGGTAACGCTCGCAGCTGGAGCAGTCGCACCCGTCCGCGCAGTCGCAGCCCTCCTGGGCGCAGAGCTCGCGGATGTCGTTGCCGCTGTGGCCTTGGTGCAGGTGCACGCTGCCCAAGCCCACGTGCTCGCGCCCGGCGGCGCGCAGGGCGGCATCCAGGCAAAAGCCCACCAGCACGCCCACAACCAGCTTGATGCCCAGCACCTTGGCGATGACGAGCGGGTCTGCCTGCTGCGAGATCATGACGGGCAGCATCTCGTCCGATGTGACGAGGAAGACGGAGACCAGCGTGCCCAGAGTGATGACGCGCCCGGCGTAGAGCGTGGCCGCCGCCCCGCTGAAGCCGCACTGGGGCACGATGCCCAGGATGCCGCCGATGACGGGGCCCGCCTTGCCGGCCTTGGCTATCGCCCGCTCAAAGCGCTCGGCCGCGCCGTGCTCCAGCCATTCCATGAGGAGGTAGGTGAGAAAGAGGAAGGGCAGCAGCTTGAGGCTGTCGAGCCCGGCGTCGATCAAGGCGTCAAGAAACAAAGGACTCCCTCTCTTTGATGCCGCCCTCGACGATCTTGCGCTCGATCGCTGCCAGCTCCTCCGGAGTGTTGGTGTTGATGAAGCAGCCTCCGCGGGGCTCGATCTCTGCGATCATCTCGGGCGTGAACTCGGTCACCTTCATAGTATCGAACCACGAGGTGGCCCGGGTCTCGCCCTTTTGCAACGCTTCGAGAACGGCTGGGAGGCAGGTCTTGCGGCGATAGACGCCGTGGAAGGGCTCGTAGCCGAACTGCGTCTTGGGCACCGCGATGTCCGTGCCCTCGCGCTTGAGCGCGGTGAGCTCGGCGCTGATGAGGTTGCGGCTGGGGAAGATCATGTCGCAGGCGACCAGCGCCACATAGGGGTTGCTCGCCGCGTTGAGCGCCGTGTTGACGCCGTGGAGCGCACCGCGGGTGTCGCTTATGTCGGTCACCAGGCGGATGCGGCCGCTGTCTACCCAATCGTCCAAGAAGCCCAGGTTCTGGGGCTCGTTGGTGGTGATGATGAACTCGTCTGCCAGCGGGAGCAGGCGGTTGACGCCCCTCAGCAGCAGGGGCTCGCCCAGGAAAGGCACGGTGGCCTTGGAGCGGCCCATGCGGCGCGACTCGCCGCCTGCCTGGATGACGATGGTGAGGTTGCCTCGCTTGCTCAAATTATTCCTCCCTCAAGTTAAACGCTCCGCGGAAGTATAGCCCAAGGTAGGGAAACATACAGCCCCTTGCATGCGGGCGCAGGCTGCGGGGCGCCCATCAGCTGGCAGGGCGCGTGAAGGCAGCGAGGGGGTCGTCTGCCTGCCACAGCACCACCCTGCCGGCAGCGAGCGAGGCGGGCACATCGATGACGCGCTGGTTGGAGCTGCCGCGCCAGTGCGCGTCATAGGAGCTGAGCGCCTCCACGTAGGGGCCGTCGACCAGCACGTCGCACAGGGCCAGCAACTCGGCCGCCCCGGCGGGCGCATCTGGGCCCGTGAGCTGCTCGAAGGTGTAACCGCTGTAGGCCCACAGCCCCTCCCCCTCCTCCCTGACCATGCGGGCGAAGGGCAGCAGCTCCTCGGCCTGGCAGAAGGGCTCGCCACCAGAGAGCGTCACGCCCTTGTTGAGCGGTGAGCTGTGCAGCGCCTCCATCAGCTCCTGCGGCTCCACCATGCGCCCGCCCTCGAAGGGGTGGGTCTGGGGGTTGTGGCAGCCCAGGCAGGCGTGCGGGCAGCCCTGGGTGTAGACCGCAAAGCGGAAGCCCGGCCCGTCGACGATCGACTCGCTCTCGATGCCTGCTATGCGCAGCGCCATATGTGCTCCTCTCCTCGTGCTGCCTTACGTCCGCCCAATGCAGAGGGGGCGGGCACGAGCCCACCCCCTTGCAGTTCGCGCAGGCCAGAAGGCCAGTGAATGTGCAGATCCCCTAGGCGGGCTCGCCTGCGGCGCTCACGTCGTGCTTGACGCGGTCGCGCTCCTCGGCGCGCTTGCCGTTGTTGAAGCGGTCCAGCGTGCCCACCAGGTAGCCGGTGATGCGGCGGATGCGCTCGAACTTGACGTCGTCTTCCGTGCGGCCGCAGCCGGGGCAGCGGTCGCCGATGATGCCGTTGAAGCCGCAGACCGGGTCGCGGTCGACGGGGTGGTTGATGGAGCCGTAGCCGATGCCGGCCTCCTTCATGTGGCGGATCACAGCCTCGAAGGCGTCGAGGTTCTCCGTGGGGTCGCCGTCGAGCTCGATGTAGCTGATGTGGCCGCCGTTGGTGAGGGCGTGGTAGGGCGCCTCGATGTTGATCTTCTCGAACGCGCTGATGGGGTAGTACACCGGCACGTGGAAGCTGTTGGTGTAGTAGTCGCGGTCGGTCACGCCGGGGATGGAGCCGTAGCGCTCGCGGTCGATGCGCACGAAGCGGCCGGAGAGCCCTTCAGCCGGGGTGGCGATGAGCGAGTAGTTGAGGTGGTCCTCCTGGGCCTTGTGGTCCATGAAGCGGCGCATGAAGCCCACGATCTCGAGGCCGAGGTTCTGGGCGCGCTCGGATTCTCCCTGATGCTCGCCGATGAGGGCCTTGAGGCACTCGGCCAGGCCGATGAAGCCGGCGGTGAGGGTGCCGTGCTTGAGGACCTCGCGCTGCTCGTCATCCCAAGAGAGGGTGTCGGAATCGAGCCACACGCCCTGGCCCATCAGGAAGGGCGCGTTGTAGACCTTCTTGCGGCACTGCACCTCGAAGCGCTCGTTGAGCTGGTCATACACCAGATTGAGCATGTTCTCCAGCAGCTCGAAGAAGAGGTCGATGTCGCCCTTGGCCTTGATGGCCAGGCGCGGCAGGTTGATGGAGGTGAAGCTCAGGTTGCCGCGGCCGTTGGAGATGGACTTCTCCGGGCAGTACACGTTGGTTGCCACGCGGGTGCGGCAGCCCATGTACGCGACCTCGGTTTCAGGCGTGCCCTGGTAGAACTCCTTGTTGAACGGGGCGTCCAGGAACGAGAAGTTCGGGAAGAGGCGCTTGGCAGAGCAGCGGCAGGCCAGCTTGAAGAGGTCGTAGTTGGGCTCGCCGGGGTTGAAGTTGATGCCCTCGGCCACGCGGAAGATCTGGATGGGGAAGATGGGGGTCTCGCCGTGGCCCAGGCCGTCTTCGGTGGCGAGCAGGAGGTTCTTCATGACCATGCGGCCCTCGGGGCTGGTGTCCATGCCGTAGTTGATGGAGGAGAACGGCGTCTGCGCGCCGGCGCGGGAGTGCATGGTGTTGAGGTTGTGGATGAAGCCCTCCATGGCCTGGAAGGTGGCGCGGTCCGTGTCCCTCTCCGCGGCCTTGTGGGCGTAGGCCTGGACGCGCTCGACAAGCGCTGCGTTCACGCCGAAGGCCTCCTGGAACTCCTTGGACTCGGCCCCGTAGTAGGCCGGGTCGGTGACGAGGCGGGCGATCATGCCGCTGGCCTGCTCGGCGCGCAGGATGGCGGCCTTGACGGCCTCTGCATCCGTGATGTCTGCCAGCAGCTCGAAGGCGGTGCACACGGCCTTGCGGTACAGGCTGCGGAAGCTCTTCTCCACACCCTTTGCCATGCCGTAGTCGAAGTTCACGATGGACTGGCCGCCGTGCTGGTCGTTCTGGTTGGCCTGGATGGCAATGGCGGCCAGGGCGCCGTAGGAGGCGATGGAGTTGGGCTCGCGCAGCACGCCGTGGCCGGTGGAGAAGCCGCCCTCGAAGAGCTTGACGATGTCGATCTGGCAACAGGTGGTGGTGAGGGTGTAGAAGTCGAGGTCGTGGATGTGGATGTCGCCTTCGGCATGGGCCTTGGCGTGCTCCGGCTTGAGGACGCACATCTCGTAGAACTGCTTGGCGCTCTCGGAGCCGTACTTGAGCATGGTGCCCATGGCGGTGTCTGCGTCGATGTTGGCGTTCTCGCGCTTGACGTCGGACTCGGAGGCCTTGGAGAAGGTGATATCGTTGAGGGTCTTCATCAGGCGGGAGTTGACCTCGCGCGAGCGGGAGCGCTCGGCGCGGTAGAGGATGTAGCTCTTGGAGGTGCGGACGAAGCCGTTCTCGATGAGGGACTCCTCGACCAGGTCCTGCACGCCCTCAACGGTGGGCTCGGTGCCCTTTGCCTCGAGCTTGGCAAGCACCTGATCCGTGATGTCCTCCGCGACGTTGCGGCGCTGCATTGCGCCGGATGCGGCAAAGGCCTTGGAGATGGCTGCCGTGATCTTCTCCTTGTCGAAGGGAACGGAGCGGCCGTCTCGCTTGCGGATGCTGGTGATTGCCATGTTGTGCCTACCTCTTCTGTTTCCTCTGATTTACCCTAACCAACCACAATATCTTGTGTTTTAATATCTATCTCACACATAGATATAGGGGTTTTGCGTCTGGGGTAGTATAGGGCCACAGAGCCCGTTTTGGAGCGAGGATTTTGTGCTTTTTGCGCCCTTTCGGGCTCGGGGTTGGGACTAGAAGCGCTTTTGGTCTTTGAACTCGCTGAGGGCCAGGTAGGCGTCCAGGCGCAGGCGAGGGACGTGGGGGCTCACGTTGCAGCCGGGCTCGTGGGTGTGGCTGCAGTCCGAGAAGCGGCAGCCGACAGCGAGCTCCATGACGTCTGGGAAGGCCGCCTCCAGCGCCTGCTCCAGGTCCATGATCTGCAGGGTGCGCAGGCCGGGGGCGTCGATGATGAGGCCGCCGCCCGGGACCTTCCAGATGCGGCGGGCCACCGTGGTGTGGCGGCCGCGGTCGTCGCTTTCGCGCACGGCGCTCGTGGCCATGTACTCGGCGCCGAGCAGGGCGTTGACGAGCGTCGACTTGCCCACGCCGCTCTCGCCCAGCAGCAGCGCCGTGACGCCGGGGGCTATGAGCGCGCGGACCTCCTCGACGCCTTGGTCGAGCTTGGAGGCTATCGCCAGGCAGCGCGTGTCGGGCGCGAGCTCGGCCAGCTGGGCAGCGGCCTGCTCCACCCGCTGCGGCTCCACGCAGTCCGCCTTCGTCAGCACGAAGACCGGCTCTGCCCCGCAGCCGCGGGTGGCGGTCATCTGGCGGGCGGCCAGGCGGATGTCGAGGCCCTCGCCCGTGAGGCTCTGGCACAGGAAGACGAGGTCGGCGTTGGCGGCGAGCACCTGGCGGCGGACCTGCTTCTCGCGGCCCACGCGCTTGACGCGCGCGATCTCCATGCAGCGCGGCATGATCTGGGCGATGATGGCCTTCTCGTGCCCCTCCGGGATGCGCAGGGCCACCCAGTCGCCCACGGCCACGATGCTGTCGTCGCTCTTCTTGATCTCTGTGGCCAGCTCTGCGCGCAGCTCCTCGGCGGCGGTGTTCACCAGGGGGTAGCCCCTGTCGAGCGAGGTCACGCGCCCCGGCTCCAAGCCCGGCTCGAGCCCTTGCGCCCATGCGCGCACCGCGTCTGTGTACCCCAGGTCCTCGAATGCGATCATCTGCCGTTCCTCTCCCGCGTAGGCGCCGCGCGCCTAGCGGCTCTCCTTCTCGGCGCGGCGGTCCTCGCGCCAGCGCAGTATGCCGAACACCAACAAGAGCATGAAGGCCACAGCGCACAGCTGCAGGCCCGTCGTAATGTCCTGGTCGTCCGCGTAGTGGGTGATGGCGCCGCCGGGGTCGAGCACGCGGATGGTGAGGGCGTGCACGTCGAGCTCGCCTTGGTGGTCTTCGCAGTCGAGCGAGTAGATGCCGCGCACCTGGATGGTGGTGCCCGCCGTGGAGTAGCTGCCCACGTTGGAGATGCGCGCGGCCATGTCGTCGTCGACCCACACGCCGATGCAGCTGCCGTCCGCGCCGAGCACGTTGAGCCACTTGTGGCCGCTGCCGCCCCTCATGATGTCTCCCACGACCTCGCCCGTGAAGCTCACCGTGGCCTCGTTGAGCGCGCGGTTAGCCGCGGTGAGGACGCCCACGCGAGTGGGGACCACCACGTTGTCGGTGTCGTCGACCTCGGGCTCGCCCTCCTCGAGCGCCTCGTAGCGGTTTGAGAGCGTGCCGATGTCGAGCAGCGGCTCGTCGGCCAGCGCGGCCGCAGGCACCAGCGCGGCAACGGCGAGCAGCGCGGCGGCGGCGTAGCGCAGCATGCGGGCAGGCAGCCTCATCGGCGCTCCCTCCCCCACCTGAAGCCGTCCTTGGGCGCCAGGCTCAGCGCGATCTGCAGCACCATGGCGAACACCGCCACGAACTCTAGGCGGCCCAGCAGCATCTCGACGATGTACACGAACTCCAAAAACGGCGGCATGCCCGGCGCCACGATGCCGGCGGAAAGCCCGCCGTTCGACGCGGCAGAGATCGACTCGAAGATCGCCGGCAGGGCGTCGTAGCCGCAGATGATCCCCGCGATCGCCCCCAGGGCGAAGGTGAGCACGTACATCAGGAAGATGGTCATGGCGTTGGAGGCGAGGTCGGCCGTGAGCAGCTTGCGGCCCAGGTGGTAGTAGAAGGTGCGCGGCATGACGCGGTCTGGCACCAGCGCCTCGCGCAGGGTCTGCACCACCGTCGTGGCGCAGATGCCGATGCGGAAGGCCTTGATGCCGCCCGTGGTCGAAGACGACGAGCCGCCGATGATCATCCCGACGCCGATCATGAACAGCGCGCCGGAGCCCATGGCGTAGATGAGCTGCCCCGAGTACACCGTGGAGAAGCCCACGTTCGTGGCAGCCGAGATGACAAGAAAGACCACGCGGCGCAGCAGCGCAGTGAAGCTGTTGAAATAGTCGCCGGACATCACCACGATGGTCAAGATCAGCACCAGGCCGAAGATCCAGATGGCCATGGTGTGGACCTCGATGTCCTTCAGGAGGTTCTTGATGCGGCCCTTCCAGATGTCGCCGTAGAGCGTGAAGTTGATGATCCCGAAGAACATCAGGCACACGGCGATGATCTCCAGCGGCCAGGAATGGTAGGCCATGATGCCCATGGACTGCCCCGTCATGCCGCCGGTGGCGAAGGCGGAGATGGTGATCCACAGCGAACTGAAGGCAGCGCGCAGCGGCGCCTGGCCGCCCAGCAGCAGCGGGATGGCGCAGACCGCCGTGCCCACCACGATGATGATGGCCGTGACCTTGAAGATGAAGCGCGCCATCTGGCGGATCTCCGGCATGACGCGGCCCTCGCGGGCCTCGGCGTTGTAGATGGAGGCTGCGCCCGAGCCCGTGCCGAAGATGCCCAGCGCCAGGGCGATGACCAGGACGCCCACACCGCCCATCAGGTGCAGGATGAAGCGCCAGGTGATCATGGAGAGCGCCATGTGGTCGAGGTCGATGGCGATGGAGAGGCCGGTTGCCGTGATGCCGGAGACGCCCTCGAGCAGGGCGTCTTGGAAAGTAGCGTAGTGCCCGGAGAACCACAGCGGCAGCGAGCCGAAGAACGCCAGCACGCCCCACGAGAGCGCCGTGACCACCAGCGCCTGGTGGCGCAGCATGGTGCCGCGCTTGACCTGGGCCAGCGTGAGCAGCGCGCCCACGATGCCGGTGAGGCCTATGCACTTGAGGAAGATGGCGGCCTGGTCGAGCTCGTCGAGCGCCAGGGCCAGGGCGAAGGGCACGCACATGACGGCGGCCATCAGGAGGATGAGCGCCCCCAGGTAGTGGCAGATGATCCGCCAGTCCTCCAGATGCAGCCGGGTGACCAAGGCGCACTACTCCATGATGAAGCTGACCAAGAAGGTGGCGGCCGTCAGCACCAGCAGGAAGCAGACCACCATCAGCAGCACCAGAGCCAGGCCCTTGGCGGGGCCCTTGGCCTTGTTCTGGGTCTCCTCGATCTTGTCTCTCACAGGGCCTCCCTTCGCAGCGCTGCCCGTGCTCGCCTTAGCATCGCGGTGAGACACCCGCGAGAAGGCCTATTGTACGCCCTAGAGCCTCAAGCCCAGGAAGCGGATGCGCGACCTGCCCCGCAGGAGGCGCTCGACCACCAGGACGGCCGCAGCCAGCCCCAGCAGGCACACGCCGGCGATGCCGAGGCCGGTGTTGGCCTCGTGGGCCACAGGGTAGCCCGCCACCCTCACGGCAAGCGTGACGGCGTGGACCTCGAGCTCGCCAGAATGCATGGAGCAGGCCTGGTGGTAGGTGCCCTCCACCACGACCTTGTCGCCCTGCACGCCGTACTTGCCGAAGGTGCCCACGCGCTCGGCCAGGCTGTTGCGCACGTAGACGGAGATGACCTTGCCCTCCTGGTCCTGGATGTTGAGCCAGCTGTGGCCTGTGCCGGCCTTGACGGCGTAGCCCACCACCTCGCCTGAGATGCGCACCTTGTCGCCGTCCATGCGGCTGCTGGCGCCGAGCAGCTCCGAGATGCTCGAGCTGCGGTAGCTCTGTGTGAACGCGAGCTCCATGCTGGGCTCTTCTGCCACAGCCGCGCGCGGGGCGCTGGCGGCCAGCAGCCCACCGGCCAGGGCGAGGCTCAGCAGCAAGGGCAGCAGGGCCTTGGGGCTGTTGCCCTCCAGGAAGAGCACCCTGCGCAGGCGGCGCAGGCGGGCGCGGCGGTTGTCGCGGCGCTGAGACTTGCGGCTGCTGCTCACGCCCTCGGGGATGACGTTGCGGTGGGGGCGCAGGCTGGCAACCAGGCTGGCGAAGGCGGCGATGAGCGCCACAAACTCCAAGCGGCCGGCCCACATCATGAGCATGGCCATGAGCAGCAGGCTCGACGGCATGGTGGAAGCGGCCTGCCCCACGCAGATGCCGGTGTTGGTGACATAGGAGATGCTCTCGCAGATGGCGTCGACGGCGCCGTAGCCGTGCGCGATGAACACCGCCGCGCCGATGGCCGCGGCCATGATGAAGAGCGTGGTGACGACCATGGCCAGCTGGGCGCCCTCGGAGCTCGCGCGCCGCGGCCCGAAGTGCTCGTACGTGGCGGTAACGCGCACGCTGTCTGGGAAGAGGCTGCGCTTCACGCTGATGCCGAACCATCGCAGCACCTGCAGCCCGCGGAAGACCTTGAGGCCGCCAGCCGTAGAGCACGAGCAACCGCCCATGAACATGGCCGCCATGATGAGCATCAGCGCCCCGTCTGGGAAGCTCGCGCCCATCTGCCCGGGGTAGACGGTCTGCATGCCGGAGGTCGTAGCAGCGCTCACCACCATGAAGGTGCTGTGGTTGAACAGGCCGGTGAGGCTCGTGAAGATGCCCTCGCGGCAGAGTATGATGCTCACGATCACCACCAGCAGGAACAGCCACACCGCGTAGGCGCGCAGCTCGGAGTTGCGCAGGATGGTCTGGCGGGCGTCGTCGCTGGCGCTGCGGCTGATGGAGAGCGCGAAGATCGCGAAGTTGAGCGAGCCCAGGATCATCAGCACCGCCACGAAGCCGTTGAGCACGGTGGAGTGGTAGAAGATCAGGCTCGAGTTGTGCGGGACGAAGCTGCCCGTGCTGAAGGCGTTGCCGCTGAGCCACAGCCCGTTCATGAGCGCGTCTGGCAGGGACATGCCGCCCAAGGCCAGCACCACGGCGAGCGCTGCCATACCCAAGACCACCATGCCGGCCATGACGGTCCAGATGAGCTGGCCGGTGCTGCGCAGCGCTGCGGTGAGGGCATCGCGGCGGCTGCGGGCGCTGTCGCGCGCGGAGTAGCCCCCATCGCCAAAGAAGCCCAGGTACAGGGCAGAGACGATGATGGCCTGTCCGCCCGCCAGCGAAAGCAGCGTGCGCCAGGTGGACTGCGCGTAGGAGAGGTGCTCCACATCCTCCAGGCAGGTGACGCCGGTGGAGGTGAGGGCGGAGACGCTGTCGAAGAACGCTCCCAGGAAGCCGTCGAAGCAGCCCGAGAGGTACAGGGGGATGGCGGCGAAGAAGCCCACCAGCACCCAGCCGAAGCCGCACAGCAGCAGCGAGCGGCGACGGTCCAGGCGCCCGGCCTTGAGCAGCGACAGCAGCGCGCCCGCAAAAGCGGTGAAGCCCGAGGAGAACACGTAGACCATGCCCTCCGAGGTCTCGCCAAAGCACGCGGCGATGGCAGCCGGCATCAGCATCAGGGCGCCGCTGATAACCAGGATGACCCCCAGGTAGTGGCCTACCGTGCAGACGTCCTTGAGATGGAAGCGCAACAACATAATGCGGGGATTATAGCGCGCAGCCGCAGAGGGCAAAAATGGGACAGTGGGCTACGTCCCCACTGTCCCATTTTCGCGTGCAGGTGCCTAGATGTTGAGGTCGAGGCCGTCGGTCTTGCCCTGCTTGCGGCGGTTGCTCGCCCAGGTGCGCAGGGACAGGCCAGTGAGGTCGATGAAGCCCTTGGCGGCGTCGCGGTCGAAGGTGTCTGCCGCGTCGTAGGTGGCCAGGCCGTAGTCGTAGAGGCTGAAGTCGGACTGGCGGCCGGTGACCATCAGCGCGCAGTGCCACAGGCGGATGCGGACGTCGCCGGTGACGCACTGCTGGGTGGTGGAGATGAAGGCGTCCATGGCGTGCTTGAGCGGCGAGAACCACTGGCCGTTGTAGACGTTGACGGCCCAGTCCTGCTCGATGTGGCGCTTGTAGCGCAGGACCTCGCGCTCCAGGCAGACGTCCTCCAGCGCGCGGTGGGCCTCGATGAGGGCCAGGGCGCCGGGTGCCTCGTAGCACTCGCGCGACTTCACGCCCACCATGCGGTTCTCGACCATGTCGATGCGGCCGTAGCCGTGCTCGCCGGCGATCTTGTTCATCTTCTCGACGGCCTGCTTCATGGTGACCTTCTCGCCGTCGATGGCAACGGGCACGCCGGCCTCGAAGCTGATGGTGACCTCGGTGGGCTCGTCAGGGGTCTTGTTGGGGTCCGTGGTCATCGTGTAGATGTCTTCCGGCGGGCGGTTCATGAGGTCCTCGAGCACGCCGCACTCGATGGCGCGGCCCCACATGTTGTCGTCGATGGAGTACGGGCGCTTCTTGGTGGTGGGCACCTTGACGCCGTGGGCGGCGGCCCACTCCATCTCGTCGTCGCGGGTGTGCATGTCCCACACGCGGACAGGGGCGATGATCTCGAGGTCGGGGTCGAGCGCGCGGATGGAGTTCTCGAAGCGCACCTGGTCGTTGCCCTTGCCGGTGCAGCCGTGGGCCACGTACTTGGCGCCGAACTTGTGGGCGACCTCGACGAGGTACTGAGAGATGAGCGGGCGGCTCAGCGCAGAGACCAGGGGGTACTTGTTCTCGAACATGGAGTTGGCCGCGAGCGCGCGGGTGAGGTACTCGTTGGCGAAGGTCTCCCTCATATCCGCCACGATGCAGTCCATGGCGCCGACCTCGAGGGCGCGCTGCTTGATCTGCTCGAGGCCCTCGTGCTCCTGGCCGACCTCGCCCACAACGCACACGACGTCGAGGCCCATCTCGTCGATGAGCCAGCGCACGCACACAGAGGTGTCGAGACCCCCCGAATACGCCAGGACGCAAATATCCTTTGCCATTGTTGTCTTTCCTTTCTTCCGTGCGGGGGCTTCCACACCCCCGGGATTACCGTAGGATAGCCGCCTGCCGCGGCAGCGGGGCGGCCAATGCGCGAGCGGTGCGCTAGAGCAGCTGCTCGACGCGGTCTTGGAAGCGCTCCCCCGCGCCGTCGTCGCTCGTGATCACCAAGATGGTGTCGTCGCCGGCGATGGTACCCAGCACGCCCTCCGGCATGGCGGCGTCGATCGCGGCGGCCACGCCCTGGGCCGCCCCCGGCCTGCACAGCACGATGACCTGGTTGCCGGCGCGGCGCGTCTCCCTCACCTGGGCCTTGAGCACCGTACGCAAGTGCAGCAGCTCGGGGAGCACGTAGATGCCGCTGGCGTCCTTCTCGAGGCCCAGATCGGCCATGTCGCGGCTCACGGTGGCCTGGGTCACCTCGAAGCCCTCCCCCGCGAGCAGGTCCATCAGCTCGCGCTGGGTGCGGACTTCGTTCCCTTGTATCAGGGCCGTGATGACGGCCTTGCGGTCTTGGCGCACAGCGGACATCTAGGCACCTCCCATCAGCAGGCTCAAAACAGCGGTTTGGATGTGGAGCAGGTTCTCCACCTGCTCGGCTGCGGTGCAGCAGGGGTCCTGGGCGAGCTCGGCGTCGACCTCGGTGCCGCGCGCCGCCGGGTGCGACCACAGCAGCAGGGCGCCGGGGGCCGCCTGGCCCATGAGCGCGGCGTCGACGAGCGGCGCGCCCGGGCCGACCGTCACAGCTGCAGCTCCCTGCAGGGCCTCTGCCACGCTGGCCGCCATGCGGATGGCACCGCCGGTGCGCTGGGCCGTCTGACGGCACTCGTCAAGCAGCTCCTGCTCGGGCTGGCCGCCCTGCGGGTCCCACACGGCAAGCTCCGCACCCGCGAGCGCCGCCATGGCCAGGTAGCTCGCCGCCAGAGGGCCCTGCGCGCTGCCCAGGTAGGCGATGGGCGCACCCTCCAAGCCGCCCAGGTTCTCCGCCAGGGTCATGGCGTCTGCCAGGGCCTGCAGGGGCTGGGCGTCCGGGCCGCCGGCGTTGACCACGGGGGCCTGCGCCCACTCCGCCAGCTCCTCGAGCAGCGCGCCCGGCGCCCCGTCGGCCACGATGCACGAGCAGCAGAGGTCGAGCAGCAGCGCCGCGTCTTGCGGCGCGTCCTCGCCCTGGAGCACATCCGCGCCCTCCGGCACGGCCAGGCAGCTGCCGCCCAAGCGCGCCACAGAGGCCTCCATCGCCGTGCGGCGCGGCCACGCGGGCGCGGCCATGAGCAGGGCGGCGGTGCTGCCCTCCATCACCAGGTCCGGGGCCACCACGCCCTGCTCCTCCTTGAGCACAGCGGCAGTGTTGAGCACGAGGTCGAACTCGTCAGGCGTGAGCTCGGCCAGGCGCAGCAGGTCACGCCCCGCGAGCTTGGGGCCGCCGTGGCAGGCGCTGCGCATGGCCTCCTCGATGGCGCTCAGGTCGATGTCGAAGTCGAAGTCGGGCACAGGGGCTCCTCTCTGCGCTAGGCCAGGGCCTCTTCGTAGCACGCGGGCAGCTTGGCCACCAGCACGTCCACGTCTTCCTTGGTGCAGACCAGCGGCGGCAAGAAGCGCATGATGTCTGCGGCGGGGTTGTTGAGCACCAGGCCGTGCCCCTGGCCGGCGAGCACCACCTTGCCGGCCACCGGCTGCTCCAGGCTGATGCCGCACATCAGGCCCTTGCCGCGCACCTGCGTGACGAAGGGCAGCTCGCCCAGCTTCTCGCGCAGGTAGGCACCCGTCTCGTTGACGTTTTCCGCAAAGCCGGGGGCGGACATGAGCGCGGTGACGGCCTCGCTCGCGGCGCAGGCCAGGGGGCTGCCGCCGAAGGTGGTCCCGTGCATGCCGGGCCTCATCACCTGGGCCACGCCCTCGCGCGCGGCAAAGGCGCCCATGGGAACGCCGCCGGCGATGCCCTTTGCCATGCTCACGATGTCCGGCTGCACCCCGTAGGTCTGGAAGGCGAAGGGTGCCCCGCAGCGGAAGAAGCCCGTCTGGACCTCGTCGAAGATGAGCAGCATGTTGTGCTCGTCGCAGATGCGGCGCGCTGCCTCCAGGTACTCCTGGGTGCAGGGCCACACGCCGCTCTCGCCCTGGACGGGCTCGAGCATCACGGCAACGGGCATGGTGCCGTCGACGGGCGTGACCGCGGCGGCCTCCAGGGCGGCGACGTCGTTGAGGGGCACGTGCGCAAAGCCCTGCGGCAGCGGCGCGAAGGGGTCTTGCTTGGCGTCCTGCGCGGTGGCGGCCAGGGTGGCGTAGGTGCGCCCGTGGAACGACTTGTTCGCCGTGATGATGCCGTAGTTGCCGCCGGCGTTCTCCTTGCCCCAGCGGCGCGCCGTCTTGATGGCGCCCTCGTTGGCCTCGGCGCCGCTGTTGGCGAAGAACACGCGCCAGGGCTCGGCGCTGCCCCCCTGCAGCCAGGAGGTGATGCGCTCGGCCACGGTGCCGCGGTGCTCCACGTAGTAGTAGTTGCTCACGTGCAGCAGCTTGGCGGCCTGCTCCTGGATGGCGGCCACCAGGCTGGGCTCGCTGTGCCCCACGCTCACCACGCCGATGCCGCTGAGGAAGTCCAGGTACTCGCGGCCCTCGTCGTCGTAGAGGTGCATGCCCTCGCCGCGGACGAACTCCACCGGCTTGCGGGCGAAGGTCTGCATCACGTGGAGCTCGTCGAGCTCCCTCTCCTTCTCGAACTGAATGCCCATCGGGGCCTCCTTCTCTCTTCTCGTGCGCGCCGGCAGCCGCTAGAGGACGGCGCTGCCGCAGGGGGTCTGGACGCTGCTCTCGAGCTTGGCGGCGAAGTTGCTCACCGGCGCCTCGACGAAGGTCGGGTCCATGCGGTCGTCCAATGAGCGGACGATGAGAGTGCCCACGCCGTCGTCGGTGAAGATCTCGAGCACCAGGGAGTGCAGGATGGTGCCGTTGATGATGTGCGCCTTCTGCACGCCGGCGGAAAGCGCGGTGACGCAGGCGTTGATCTTGGGGATCATCCCCTTGGAAAGCGTCCCGCTCTCTGCCAGCTCCACCGCCTCCTGCAGCGCCATGCGCAGCACCAGGGTCGACTTGTCGCTGAAGTCCGTGTAGAGGCCGTCGACGTCTGTCATGAAGACGATCTTCTGCGCGCCCAGGGCCGCGGCGATCTCTCCGGCGGCGGTGTCAGCGTTGATGTTGAAGTCGCCGTCCTTGCCGTAGCCCACGGTGGCGATGACGGGGATGTAGTCGGCGCTGATGAGGTCCTCGATGAGGCGGGTGTCGACGGTGTCGACCTTGCCCACGCGCCCCAGCTCCGGGCTGAGCTGGGAGGCCTGGATGATCTTGGCGTCCGCGCCGTTGAGACCCACGGCGATGGCGCCGTGGGAGTTGATGGAGCGCACCAGCTCCTGGTTGACCTTGCCCACCAGCGTCATCTTGGCCACCTCCATGGTGGCCTCGTCTGTCACGCGCTGGCCGTTGCTCCAGTGCACGGGGATGTCCATGCGGCCCATCATCTCGGTGATGGCCGGGCCGCCGCCGTGCACGATCACGGGGTTGGCGCCCATGAGCTTGAGCATGATGAGGTCGTTGACCACGGCTTCGCGCAGGTCCTCCTGGACCATGGCCGCGCCGCCGTACTTGATGACGACTGTCTTGCCGGTGATGTCCTCGATCCAGGGCATCATCTCCATCAGGGCCTGGGCGCGCGCCGCGTGGGGCAGCTCGCCCAGCTCCTTGATGCTCACTTCCTGGTACTGCTTGCGATAAATCATGGCTTCCTTCTCGTCCTCGGGTCCCTCCGCTTGCCGGCTGCCGCGCGGCGCCTAGGTGCGGTAGTCCCCGTTGATGGTGATGTAGTCGTGCGTGAAGTCGCAGGTCCACATGCGGGTGGAGTGCTCGCCTGCGCCCATCCTCACGTCGATGGTGATCTCCGGTTGCTCGAAGCGACGCAGGGCCTCGTCCTCGTCGAAGCCGCAGGGCAGGCCGGCGCGCATCACGGGCATGCCCATGATGTCGATGTCCACGTCCTCCTGCCTGAAGGCGGCTCCGCTGCGGCCCAGGGCGGCAGCGATGCGGCCCCAGTTGCAGTCGTGGCCGGCGATGGCGGTCTTCACTAGCGGCGAGTTGGCGATGGTGCGCGCCGCCTTGTCCGCGTCCTGCTCGCTGGCCGCCCCGCTCACGGTGACGGTCACGAGCTTCGAGGCGCCCTCTCCGTCTGCAGCCATCTTGCGCGCGAGGCTCTCGCACAGGGCGCCCAGCGCCTGGCAGAAGGCCTCGTAGC
The DNA here is from genome assembly GCA_051876105.1 of Coriobacteriales bacterium. Classification (GTDB taxonomy): domain Bacteria; phylum Actinomycetota; class Coriobacteriia; order Coriobacteriales; family QAMH01; genus W2P13-069. Next base: position 62,877 of record JBJEHN010000072.1, read on the forward strand.
CCTCGGTGCCCGGCTGCAGCAGCGGGCCGCCTGCAGCGCCGTTTGCCAGGCAGAAGCAGGAGTCGTTGGTGGAGGTGTCGCTGTCTACGGTGACCTTGTTGAACGAGCGGTCCACCGCTGCCTTGAGCGCCTGGCGCAGCGCAGCGGGCTCGAGCGCGGCATCCGTGGTGATGACGGCGAGCATGGTGGCCATGTTGGGCATGATCATGCCGGAACCCTTTGCCATGCCGCCTATCCTGTAGCGCACGCCTTGCGCCTCGAAGGCCACGGCGCACTCCTTGGCAACCGTGTCCGTGGTCATGATGGCCTGGGCGGCTGCGGCTGCGGCCTGCGGGGTGCTGCCCAGCTCGGCCACCAGCAGGGGCAGGCCGCTGCGGTAGGGCTCGAGCGGCAGCTGCACGCCGATAACGCCGGTGGAGGCCACGAAGACCTCGCCCTGGGGCACGCCGAGCGCCTCGGCCGCAAGGCGCTGGGACTCGAGCGCCACCTCGTCGCCGGGCTTGCCGGTTGCCGCGTTGGCGTTGCCGGAGTTGAGGATGACGGCGCGTGCGCGCCCGCCCTGGGCAACCGCGCGCGAGAGCTTGACCGGCGCCGCGCAGAACACGTTGCAGGTGAAGGTGCCGGCAGCCGCCGTGCCCTCCACTTCGGAATAGACCAAGGCGGCGTCCCTGCGCTGCGGGTTGGCCCTGAAGCCCGCGTGCACGCCCGCGGCCTTGAAGCCCGCCGGCGCAGTCACCCCGCCCTCTGTGAACTCGAACTCAATGGCGCTCATCTCGCGCCCCCCTCTCTCAAAGCGCCTGCCGCGCGGCAGGCGGTGCTCTCTCTTACACAACCGGGCAGCTGCCGTCGAGGCCGGCTGCCTCTGCAAAGCCGAAGGCGATGTTAGCCGCCTGGACCGCCTGGCCGGCGGCGCCCTTCACCAGGTTGTCGATGGCGCAGCTGGCGATGAGCATGTCCCCCTGGGGGCTCACCTTGACGCCCACCTGGGCCCTGTTGCTGCCCTCGACCCAAGCCGTCTGGGGCATCATGCCCTGCGGCAGCGCGGTGACGAAGGGCTCGCCCTCGTAGCGCGCGGCGTAGAGCGCGTGCGCCTGCTCGTCGGTGAGGGGCTGGGCCAACGGCAGGTAGGCGGTGGCCAGCAGGCCGCGCACCATGGGCACCAGGTGCGGGGTGAAGAGCACCTCGACGCTGCGGCCAGCGCCGCGGCTCAGGGTCTGGGCGATCTCCGGCGTGTGGCGGTGCGGCAGGCCGTAGAGGCCCACGGACTCGTCCGCGTTGCAGAAGTGCGTCTTGGCGCTGGCCTTGCGCCCGGCCCCGCTCACGCCGGAAAGCGCGGCGATGACCACGGGGCCCTGCCCCAGCAGGCCGGCCTCTGCCAGCGGCAGGCAGGCGAGCGCGGAGGCTGTGGGGTAGCAGCCCGGGCAGGAGAGCACGGGCGGCTTGGCGGCGATCTGCGCGCGGGCCGCCTCCGGCAGGGCATAGACCGCCTGGGCCAGCAGCTCGGTGCTGGTGTGCGGGGCGCCGTACCAGGCCTCGTAGACGGCCGGGTCTGCGATGCGGTAGTCAGCGGAGAGGTCCACCACCTGCACGCCGGCCGCCACCAGCTGGGGCGTCATGGCCAGCGAGGCGGTGTGCGGCACCGCCAGGAAGGCGACGTCTGCCTGGGCGGCCACGGCCGCGGCGTCATGCGGCTGGAACTCCAGGTCGCAGATGCCCAGCAGCGCGGGGTAGAGCTCGCTCATGCGCTTGCCGGCGTCTCCGGTCGAGGTGATGCAGGTGAGCTCGAAGCCCGGGTGCCCGCACAGGATGCGGACGGCCTCCGCCCCTGCGTAGCCCGCTGCCCCGACAACCGCTGCCCTCACCATCTCGACCATCGTCCTCTCATTCATCGCACGGGCCCTCGCCCGATTTCTCACAACGTAAAGGACCCGCGGTAACGGGTCCGGTTGGTCATTATGTACTTGTTTGGCACGTTCTGCAATTATTCAGCGGAAATATGCAGAAAATTTGCAATATGGCTGCAAAAAATGCAGTTCAGAGCTTAATCGAGCTCCTCACCATCCACCAGCTTGCGGGTGTCGCGCGCAATCATGAGCTCCTCGTTGGTGGGCACGATGAGCACTTTCACCTTGGAGCGCGGGTCGCTGATGACGCTCTCGACGCTCTCTGCGCGGTTGGCCTTGTGGTCGAGGATGATGCCCAGCGGCTCCAAGCCGGAGAGGATCATGCGGCGCATGCGCTCGCAGTGCTCGCCCACTCCGCCGGCAAACGAGATGGCGTCCACGCCGCCCATGACGGCGATGTAGGAGCCGATCATCTTCTTCACGCTGTTGGAGTACATGTCGTAGGCCAGGGTGGCGCGCTTGTGGCCGGCCAGGGTGGCTGCCTTGACCACGCGCAGGTCGTTGGAGAGGCCGGAGATGCCCGCCAGGCCCGACTCGCGGTTCATCAGGTTGTTGACCTCGCTGGGGGTGTAGCCCTCCTGCTCCATGAGGAAGGTGACGATGGCGGGGTCGATGTCTCCGCAGCGGGTGCCCATCATGACGCCGCCCAGGGGCGTGAAGCCCATGGAGGTGTCTGCAGAGCGGCCATGGTCGACCGCGGTGAGCGAGCAGCCGTTGCCCAGGTGGCAGGTGATGATCTTGAGGTCCTGCAGGGGGCGCTCGAGCAGCTCGGCCGTGCGGGCCGCGATGTAGCGGTGGCTGGTGCCGTGGGCGCCGTACTTGCGGATGCCGTAGCGCTCGTAGAACTCGTAGGGCAGGGCGTACATGTAGTTGCGCGGGGCCAGGGTCTGGTGGAACGCGGTGTCGAAGACGACGGCGTTGGGCACGCCGGGCATGAGCTCCTGGCAGGCGTTGATGCACTTGAGAGCGGGAGGGTTGTGCAGCGGGGCGAGCTCCGAGAGAGCCTCGATGTCTGCCAGGACCTGCTCGTCGACGAGCACGCTCTTGTCGAACTTCTCGCCGCCGTGGACGACGCGGTGGCCGATGGCGTCGATCATGTCCAGGCTGCCGAGGTCGTTGACGAGGGTGTCGATGACGACCTCCATGGCCTCGAGGTGGTTCTTCATGGGCTTGGTGATGACCTTGTTGTCATCGCTGTACCACTGCTTGCAGAAGGCGTCGTCGCAGCCGACCTTCTCGCAAAGGCCCTTGGCAATGACGCTCTCGTCGTCCATGTTGATGACCTGGTACTTCAGGGAAGAGCTGCCTGCGTTGATTACGAGTACGTTCATGCTCTCTCTTTCGGAGTAATGGCGCCGTGCCGGCATGTGATTATCTGCGGACTCCGGCCATTCTCTCACACGGGCCCCGCGCTTCACACTCCCTTGCCTGCCAGTGGCTTGCACCCGCTGCCCAGGAGGCGCCTAGCTCAGCCTGGTGTCCACCTCGTCACCCTCGTCCGGCTGGAGCTCGCCCATGAGCACGGTGACCTTCTGCTGGGCGGTGTCGAGCTTCTTCTTCAGGGCGCCCAGCAGCTCCACGCCGCGCTCGTAGCTCTCGATGCTCTGCTCCAGCTCCAGCTGGTTGGACTCCAGTGCCTTGACGATGGAGTCGAGCTCCATCAGACCGTCCTTGAAGCTCAGCTCCTCGATGTTGCTGCTCATCTTCATGCTCCTCGTCTCGTGTTGAAGGCTTGCTTGCTCAGTGGGCCCGTGCGCGCTGCTAGCCCGCCGGGGTGACGCTGTTGACCGTGCAGCCCAGGCTGCCGTCCTCCACGCGCAGGGTGATGGTGCTGCCGGGGGCGACGCCCTCCACGCTCTTCACTATGCCCGGGCCCTCGCCGCTGTAGGCGATCGAGTACCCGCGCGAAAGCGTCTTCAAGGGCGAGAGCGCGTCCAGCCGCGCAGCCGCCAGCGCCAGCTGCCTGCCCTGCTGTTGTGCAAGGCTGCCGCCTATGCCCTGCAGCGCCTGCTGCATGCGGCCCAGCTGAGCAGTGCGGGCCGCCAGGGCGTTGGGGATGGCCCGCCGCAGGCGCAGCTCTGCCATGCCGAGTTGGGCGCTGTTCTCCCTGACCAGCGCGGGCAGGGCGCGGCCCAGGCGCTCGCTGGCCATGTCCAGGCCCTGGGCCCAAGAGCCCAGCAGGTAGTTCTGGTCGTGCCAGAGGGGGCGGTCCTGCAGGCGGGCGAGCCGGTGCTGCAAGCCCTCTATGCGCTGGGCGTAGGCGCTGTTGAGCGCGCGGGTGGCGTTGTCAACCTTGCGGGCGAGCTCCTCCACAGAGGGCGCGATGGCCTCTGCGGCGGCTGTGGGGGTCGAGCAGCGGCGGTCTGCCACCATGTCTGCGATGGAGTTGTCTGGCTCGTGGCCGATGCCGGTGACCACGGGGATGCTGCAGGCCGCGACCGCGCGGGCCAGCGCCTCGTCGTTGAAGGGCATGAGGTCCTCGTAGGAGCCGCCGCCGCGCACCAGCAAGACGACATCTGGCGCCGGCACCGTGGCTTGGGCGGCAGCCAGGGCCTCGCACATGTAGCGCGGGGCCTCTGCGCCCTCAACCGGCACGCCGTAGACCATGAGCTCCCCCAGGGGGTAGCGGCGGCGCAGGGTGCGCATGACGTCCTTGATGGCCTTGCCACGCGGGGAGGTGATGACGGCGATGCGCTTGGGCAGGGCGGGGGTGCGGCGCTTGCGGGCCGGGTCCATGAGGCCCTCGCGCTGCAGGCGCTGGGCAAGCTGGGCCACGCGCATGCGCAGGCTGCCCTCTCCCGCCACCTGGATCTTGCGGACGGAGAACTGCATCCTGCCCTTGGCCGGGTAGCAGCTGAAGTTGCCTGTGAGCTGCACCATCATGCCCTGGGCGAGTTCCACGCCGGCGGCGGAGTAGACGTTGCGCCACATGAGGCAGGGCATGGCGCAGTTGTCGTCGCGTATGGTGAAGTAGATGGCCTTGTAACCCGGCTTGTCGCTGAACTCGGATATCTCCCCCACCACGGTGAGGAAGATGGACTCGAGCCCGCGCTTGGCGATCTCCATCGCCTGGCTGACCGTGCAGGCCTCCCGGCCCTGCTGCTCCTCGCTCACGCACACCTCCTTGCTCGCCGCGCTGCTTGCGCTGTGGTTCCACAGTCTACCAAGGGGGTGTGACAGAAGCTCAGCGCGCTCAGCGCGGCGCTACGCAGAGCTTGCCGCGCTCGACGTAGACGGCCAGGCGGCCCTCCATGATGGCCTCGAGCTCGCGGCCCACCATCTCGTAGCGCCAGCCGTGCAGCACCTCGCACTCCTCCTTGTGGCCGTGCACCAGGCGGGCGAGGTCGTCACGCGATGCCAAGACGGGCACGGCGACGCCGTTCTCCTTGGAGCGCACCTCGACCACGGAGGCCAGCAGGTCGACGGCACCGTCGACCTCCGGCGTGCCGCTGGGGCGCTTGGGCAGGCTGGGGTAGTCCTTGGGGTCGCGCTCGCGGCCCTTCTTCACGGCCTCGAGCACCTGGCGGGCCGTCTTGGTAGTGAGCTTGGTGTTCAGGCCACGCACCTCCATGAGCCGATCGATGCTCTTGGGGCTCTTTCGGGCGATCTCGACCACCGCCTCGTCCGGGATGACCCACTTGCGGGGGATGTTGCGCTCCATGGCCTCGCGCTCGCGCCAAGCCGCCAGCTCCTGGGCAACCGCCAGCTGCCCGCGGCTGAGCGATGCCACGCGCTTGACCTTGCGCCACATCTCCATGGGCTCGCTGTTGTAGCGCACCGGGTCCGCCAGCTTGGCGAAGTCGGCGTCGAGCCAGCTGCCGCGGCCCTGCTTTTCCAGGGCCTGGACCATGTGGCGGTACATCTGGGGCAGGTAGACAACGTCGTCCAGGGCGTACTTGAGCTGGTGGGTGGTGAGCGGGCGGCGCGACCAGTCCGTGTAGCTGTCCGCCTTGGCCAGGCGCACGTCGCACAGGGCCTGCACCAGCGGCCCGTAACCCACCTGCAGCGGGAAGCCCATCAGCGCAGCCGCCATCTGCGTGTCGAACAGCGGTGTGGGCATGGCGCCCAGCTCGTGGAAGAGGATGTCGATGTCCTGCGAGCCGGAGTGGAAGATCTTCACGCAGCCCTGGTCGGTCATGATCGGCGCCAGGGGCGAGAGGTCGTGCACAGCCAGCGGGTCGACGATGGCCTGGATGCTCTCGTTGTTGAGCTGGATGAGGCAGAGCTTGGGGTAGTAGGTCTTCTCGCGCAGGAACTCGGTGTCGACCGCAAGGAGCTCGGAGCCCTCGAGGTCTGCCGCGAGCTCGATGAGGCCCGCCTGGGTGTCGATGTACCTACTGTCCATCTGCAGTCTTCCCACTCTTTCTCGCAAGGAGGGCGGCACGGCGCGCGCCCGCACATACAAAAAGAGAGCCTCGGAGGGCTCTCTGGAAAAGTCGATGGTGGGCGTTACAAGATTTGAACTTGTGACCTCTTCCGTGTCAGGGAAGCGCTCGTCCCCCTGAGCTAAACGCCCATCGGCCGCGTTTCATCGGCAAGGAGATACTATACAGCATCCTCAGAATTGCACAAGCCCCTAATTTCAAAGAATCGCAATTCTTATCGCGATACGCAGCAACAGCGGCAATTTTTTTGATTTTTTGCTTGCCTGACCCTGCTTCTTCCAGTATAGTATCGGCTTGCGCACGCGGAAGTGGCTCAGTTGGTAGAGCACAACCTTGCCAAGGTTGGGGTCGCGGGTTCGAGCCCCGTCTTCCGCTCCATTGATTGATCGGGAGCCGGCTTTCCAAGTCGGCTCTTTTCGACAAAGGGCGCATGGGTTGGCGACGTGGCCAAGCGGTAAGGCAGAGGCCTGCAAAGCCTTTATCACCGGTTCGATTCCGGTCGTCGCCTCCACTTTTGCGGAAGTGGCTCAGTTGGTAGAGCACAACCTTGCCAAGGTTGGGGTCGCGGGTTCGAGCCCCGTCTTCCGCTCCACAATCCCCGGGTCGCCTCAACGGCGGCCCTTTTTCCGAGGCTTCGGTAGTTTGTGTGGTAGGGGTCTAGCCTAGGCGGCAGCGCTCCTCGCCCCCTCCCTGCTCTTCTTGGCCTTCTTCTTCACCTTCGCCGGGCGGCCCGGGAGCTGGGGCTGGCAGTCGCCGCACCTGAGCATGAGCAGCGCCACGAGGTTGTCGGTGTTGCGGAAGCCGTAGCCCATCCTCACCGTCACCTTGATCTTGTTGTTGATGGCCTCGACCCTCCCGTTGCTGATGCCGAGCTCGACTGCGGCGACGATGTCGTCGCGGCGGCGGCGCACCTTCTTCTCCACGGCCACGACCTTGGCGATCTTGCAGTAGGCGGCCCTGTGCATCCAGTCGTCGAGCAGCTCGGCGGCCTCCGCGGCGTCTGCGGCCTGGAAGACGGCGCGCAGGTCCTCCTTGAGCTCCCATGCCCTGATCAGCCTCGAGCCGGCCCTCTTCTTGAGCGCCTCGAGCCTGGCCCTCTGGTTGTCGGTGAGGTCCTCGGGGTTCTTCACGAGCGCGTAGCGGCTGCCCTTGATGGAGGCCGCCTCGTCCTCGAGCGCCTTGATCTCCTCGGGCCTCAGCTCG
>JBJEHN010000073.1:0-70298 GCA_051876105.1 Coriobacteriales bacterium
GTACTCTACACCCCCGCCGCCCCGCGGTCAACCGGTTTGCCGCATGCAGAAGCAGAGGCCCCGCAAGTGCGGGGCCCGCGCGCGCATCTAATAGAGCATAAGATGCGCGGCAGTGTACATAGTTGAGCCTGCTCCCGCAGCATGACTCGAGATGCAGGCTGGCACTCTACCGCACATAACGGGTCTCCTCCCGATATGGAAGCGCCTAAAGCAACGGACCCCGCCGAGGGCGGGGTCCGTACACGTCCCTTATTCGGGCTGTGCGCTCAGGCTAGCTGAAGATCTTGGTGACCTCGCCAGTCTTGAGGTTCTTGCGGTAGCGCGGGTAAGCCGGCTTGGGCTCGGGAGTGCCAGAGCCAATGCCCAGGGCCCACTTCAGCTTGTCTGCAATCGGGGTCTTGGGGTCGGCCTCGGGGACGCAGATGTCATCGAAGTCGGCAGCATTGACAACCTCGAAGTAGGTGGCGACGGGCTTCCAGTAGCTGCAGAACTCGTCATGCACGTCTGCATTCTGGTTGTAGTAGCGCTCCTCGCCTGCATAGAGCTTGCGGTCGGCCGAGTAGATGATCATGAAGCGGAACAGGAGGCCAGAGCACAGCACCAGGATGGGTGCCACGTAGTTGCCCAGGACGCTGCCGCCCATGGCGATGCCGTAGGCATTGAAGATGACCGGGACAACCAGGCCGCAGATCAGCATGCCGCCCCAGAAGATGGGTGCCCAGGAGCCGCGGACCCACTTATCGGCGACCTTCTTGGCGTCGGTGGAAGCAGGGGCACAGAACATCAGCAGGACATAGAGCAGCAGGCAGACGATCTCGGCGCAGGCCAGGACCAGGTCGGCAACATGCAGGAACTCAACGACCTCATGGGTGTTGGCAACCCACTCGGCAGTGGCGTAGAAGGCACCGGCCTGCAGCCACTCCGCAGGCAGCGGGAAGTGACCGAACAGCAGGGCGTCCATGCAAGCGCCGGTGGACAGCGCGGAGATGGTGAACAGCATCGGCAGAGCCGGGGTGTTCCAGAAGGCCTTGGCCTTCAGGGAGCTCAGCATGGTGCCGGTGTAGACCATGACGCAGATGCCGAAGAAGCCGGCCAGGCCAAGGCAGAGCTTGGCAAAGCCCTCATAGGGGATGCACGGCAGGAAGTTGAACCAGGTGATCTCCCAGATGAGGAAGAGGGCTGCGAAGACGCAGGAGAGAACCAGCACCACAGCACCCCACTTGATGACGGAGGTTTTGGTGACGAAGGCTCGCTCGAACACGATCGGCTGCCCCAACTCGTAAACCAACAGGGCCACGCCGATGCAGATGATGATGATGGCCCAAAGCATGATCCAGACCAGGGAACCGGAGGTCACAAGGGACGGCTCCAGGAACAGGCCGATGACGGCTGCAAAGCACAGCATGCCGCCACCGAGGCCGCCCAGATACAGATAGGTTGCAAGTTCCCAACCCCAAAACTGCTTCATTAGGACCTCCTTCCAGTGTCGCGGATGTAATAGATCTGCGGGTCAGTACCCAGCTCGGGGAAGATACGCTCGCAGTAGTTGTTGTTGACGAGCTTCGCTGCCTCGGAGTTCGGATCGTCCAGGTCGCCGAAGATACGGGCCTTCTGGTGGCAGGTCTGCACGCAGTGGGTCTGGAAGCCGGCGCGGGTGCGGTCCTTGCAGAAGGTGCACTTGCGGATCCAGCCCTCCTTCTTGTTGTAGTCGCGGGCGCCGTAGGGGCATGCGTTTGCGCACACCTTGCAGCCCATGCACTGGGTGGGCTCCACCCAGACGATGCCGTCTGCGTCCTGGCGGGATGCGCCGGTGGGGCAGGCGGGCACGCATGCGGGCTTTGCGCAGTGCATGCAGATCAGCGGGGTGAAGTTCAGATGGACGTTAGGCCACTCGCCGACAGCACCCTCGGAGACAACCGGGTTGTAGATGATGTCGACGGGGAGCTCGTTCCAGGTGCGGCATGCGATGGTGCAGGAGTGGCAGCCAATGCAGCGACGCGTGTCCATGATCATTGCGTAGCGGGTCATCTAGGCCTCCTCTCCTTCCTCGACAGCTTCCTCAGCGGCCTCCACGTAGGGGGTGCCGTCTGCGTTAACGCGCATGTTGGGGTCCTGCATGCTGTAGTAGGCGCCGGTCTTGCCGTCAACCAGCAGGTTGAGGCCTGCGTCGTACTTGCGCATGGTCATGAGCTCGTAGTAAGCGCCGTTGCTGATAACCCAGCCGGAGTTGGCGTCGTAGGTGAAGCCGTAGGGCAGGTTCTTGATCTTCTCGGCGCGTGCGAGGGTGTACTCGTCCAGGGCGACTTCCTGGGTGGGATCCTGCATGCTGTAGAACTTGCCAGTCTGCTGGTCGACCAGGACGTTGAGGGTGGAGTCGTACTTGCGCAGGGTGTAGCGCTCGTAGTAGGAGGTGGTTGCCTCGTCGATCAGCCAGCCGCTGGCGTCGAGGTAGTAGCCCGTGCTGGGCTCGACGACCTTCTGGCGGAAGAAGTCGTACTTGAGGCCCTCGGGCACCTCAACCGGTGCAGCGGGAGTGGCAACCTGGGCGCCGCTGAAGTCGTAGAAGACGTCGTTGGCCTCGTCGACGAGGTAGTTGACACCGTCGAGCGCCAGGTAGCGGTAGCCAGTGCCGTACTGGTAGTAAGCACCGTTGTCCTTGCCGATCATCCAGCCAGAAGCAGCGTCGAAGTACTGGGTCTTCTCGGCGTTCCAGGCCTTGCGGGTCTTGTAGTCCCACTCGAGGCCAGCGGGGACCTCGAAGTCGGGCTGGGCGAAGATGGGCTCGTTGAAGGGCAGCGCACGGGGCGGGTTCTTCACATAGTCCCAGTCGATGCCGGGCTCGCGGCGGTTGCCGGGGATGGAGAACAGGGAGTCCTCATAGGTGAACTCGTGGTCGGTCTCGGTGCACTTGTAGACCTTGCAGAGCAGGCCGCGGTTGGCCCAGCAGCCGGTCATGGGGCAGCAGTCCTCGTCGTCGACGGAGGTCAGCATGTTGGTGTTGGACTCCATGCAGCCGAAGGGCTGGAAGCCCTCGTGAGAGCGCTCGGGGAACCACCAGCCGCGCTGAGTGTAGATCACGCGCGGATCCAGGCTGGGCTCGACGTTGGCGCGCTGCTTGATGCGGCCGCGGCGGGTCTCGATCCAGCACCAGTCGTTGGCCTTGATGCCCAGCTTCTTAGCGGTATCCGGGTGGATGGTGAAGTGGGGATCAGGGATGACGAAGCGGAAGATGGGGTTGTTGAAGTGCTCGGAATGGCAGTAGGGCATGAAGCCGCCGCCGGTGGTGAGCACCAGGGGGAACTCGTCTGCGACCTCGGGATGCTCGATCTCGTTCTCGGAGGGCTCGAGGTAGACGGGCAGGCCGGGGAGACCCAGCTCCTCGAGGACGGAGGACTTGAGCTCGACCTTGCCGGATGCCGTGCAGAAGTAGCCGCGCTTGAGGTGCTTGGCCTGCTGCAGGGGCGGGTAGTACATGCGGAAGCGCTCGACGAAGTCGTCGTAGCCGGTGATGGGGAGGTTGAGCGGCTTGAGAACGTCGAAGAACTCGTCCTCGAGGCGCTCGTTGGGCCAGAACTTCTTCTCGTCCTGACCGCAGGCCAGGCCCAGGTCACGCCAGATGTTGTAGTCGGTCTTGCGCTCGTACTTGGGCTCGACGCCGCGCTGGTGGCAGACGATGGAGTCCGTGACACCGTAGTTGGTGTGGATGACGGGGCGCTCGATGGCACCGGCGACGGGCAGGACGTAGTCTGCCTGCAGGGCGGTGGGGGTCATGACGTACTCGAGCACGACCAGGAACTCGACCTGCTTGGTTGCCTCGTAGACCATCTTGGAGTCGCCATAGGAGCTCAGCGGGTTGGAGCCGGAGACGAAGAGGGCGCGGATCTGGTAGGGCACGCCGGTGAGGATGGCCTTGAAGATGGACGGGCCATGAGCCTCGCACATCCACTCGGCGGTGAATGCCTTGCCCCACTTCTCCTTGGAGATGCCTGCCAGGCGGTCGTAACCGGGGAAGGTGGTCAGCGGGAACTTGTCAGCGCCGATCTGCTTGGACTTGACCTCCTCGGGTAGCTCCTCGTTGAACTCGAGCTCGTAGTCGGTGATGTAGGCGGCAGGACCGGGCATGCCGTCGCCACCGGGGACGTCGAGGTTGCCGGTAATGGCGCGCAGGATCTGGCGGGCATGGGAGCCGGCGCCGGAGGACTTGCCCAGCTGGTCCCACGTGCAGCCCCACTGGATGTTGCCGGGGGTGTTGGTGGCGTACATGCGGGCGGCCTGGCGGATCAGCTCGGGGTCGAGCCAGGTCTTCTCGGCGGCCCACTCGGGGTCGTACTGGTCGATGTGGTCGACCAGCTCGTCGAAGCCGATGCACCACTCGTCAACGAAGTCCATGTCATAGATGTACTCGTTGCAGATGACGTTGATCATGGCCAGCGCCAGGGCGGTGTCGGAACCCGGGCGCAGGGGGAGCCACAGGTCTGCGTGAGCAGCGGTCTCCGTGTAGCGGGGGTCGACGACGATGATCTTCATGCCGGTCTGCTTCTGCAGATCGAAGTAGCCGTGTGCAGCGGGGAGGTTGGCGGCACCGGGGTTGAAGCCCCAGAGGATGACGCACTTGGACCCGCCCAGGTCGGTCTCGAAGGGAGACCAGCCGGCCACTGCGGTCTCGACCATGAAGGTGGGGACCCAGCAGAGCAGGGAGTTGTGGCACACGTTGGGCGTGCCGAAGAGGTTCATGAAGCGGCGGCGCGCCCAGTCATCGGTACGCAGGGTACCGGCGATGGCGGCCACGGCCTCTGCGCCGCTCTCTGCCTTGATGGTGTTGATCTTGTCTGCGATCTCGGTCAGGGCCTGGTCCCAAGAGACGCGCTCCCACTTGTTCTCGCCCTTCTTACCCGCGCGCTTGAGCGGGTAGTTGATGCGAGTCGGGGCATCGTAGAAAGTCATTGCCTGATTGCCACGTGCGCACAGACCACCGGCGTTGGACGTGTTGGGATCGCCCTCGGTGTACAGCAGCTCGCCATCCTTAACGTAGGCGAGAACGCCGCAGTTGTGGTGGCAGAAGTAGCAACAGGTTTTCCTGACCTCGACACCCTCCATTTGAAGGACTTCGAGTTTCCTGTCTGTCACTTGCTCCTCCTTTTCCTTCTTCTCTCTCAGCATCTTGCATATGCCGGGCACCGGGTGCCGGCTGCAAGTATCGTCCGCGCTCTTCAGCCCCCTCCCTTCCCAAATAGAAAGAGGGCACAGAGATACCACGGGCACGATATTCCAACCCATAATGGACCAAATCGATACCACCCTCAACAGAAAACCCTCCACTAAGAACTTATGAAGTGGCAAATGGTTTATGTTTTTTAAAGTATAATGTCTGGTCCTGAGCTGCACAGTCACGGAACGGGATGAACTGCAACGTCCCTGCAGCTGCATAACAAGCAGGCCCCGGCACGTGCCGGGGCCTGCTTGCGCTTATATGCAGATATGGCTCTAGAGGGCCTGCTCCTCGGTGACCTCCGCGTGCTCGAGGAGATGTTTGTTGGCAGCGTAGCGGCGGGCCGCCATCTCGAGGCCCTTGAGCTGCTCTTCGTCTCCTGCCTCGCGCATGTTGTCCATCATCAGCTTGCCGCGGCCGTTGGACATGAGGTTGGCGACGTAGAGGACATCCTCCTCCGTCTGCTCAATGCCGTAGTGGCGCGCCCAGGAGTCCAGGACGAAGCCCTGCACCAGCATCTCGCGGACCTGCAGCATCAGCATCATGTTGAACTGCTGCTTGTCCATGCCCTGGGCGGCGAGCAGGCCGTCGAGGTCGGTACCCTGGGTGCGAGCCTGCTCCTCGTAAGTGCGCAGGAGATCGTCGCGTGTTGACTCGTACCAGATGTCGTCGATGCTGCCCTTGAAGCGGGTGGCCAGCGCGCGGACGGCGCGGTCCATGAGCTCGCCCTCTGCCGTCTTGACGGCTTCTTGCTCGAGCTGCTTGCGCGTGCGGGCGCGGAAGGTCTCGACGTCCTTGCAGAGCATGATGTGCTTGGAAACCCACTCGTCCGTAAGCTCGGGCTCTGCCTCCTTGAGGACGGCGCGCACCGTGACCTCGGCGTGGAAGGGCCTCTCCTTGGCGTCTGGGTCGTCGAAGTCCGGGGCCTCGAAGTCGAAGGACTTGGACTCGCCCACCTTCATGCCCACCACGTTGCGGTCGAAGCCGATGGGCATGTAGCCCTGGCCCAGCGAGTAGACCTGCTTCTCGCTGCACAGGCCCTTGACGTCCTCACCGTCCTTGTCGACGTGGATGGAGATCTCGATGACGTCCTTGGGGCCGGCGACCTGGCGCTTGGTGGGGACGTAGTCCTTGGAGGCGCCGTCCATGATCTGCTTGATGCGGGCCTCGAGGACCTCGTCTGTCACCACGTAGACCGGGCGGGTGACCTTGACGGGCTCGTAGCTCTCGAGCTCGTACTCGGGAGTGGGTGGGAGCTTCCTCTTGGTGTCTGCCATGCGTAACCCCTAGAGCGCCTCGAGCTTGTCTGCGATGCCGGCGTACCAGCTGTTCTCGATGTCCTCGACCTTGCCGGCGTCGACCTGAGCGGTGACCTGGGGCTCCATGGGGATGCGGGCCCAGGCGTCGATGTGCTTCTCCTTGGCGATGTACTCGACTTCCGACTTGCCGAAGATCTCGTGCTTCTCGTTGCAGGTGGGGCACTGGTAGTAGGACATGTTCTCGACGAGGCCCAGGACGGGGACCTTCATGCTCGCGCACATGCGGATGCACTTCTCGACGATCATGTTCACCAGGACCTGCGGGGATGAGACCACGATGGCGCCGGCGATGGGGAACTGCTGGAAGACGGTCATGGGGATGTCACCCGTGCCCGGGGGCATGTCGATGAGCAGGTAGTCCAGCTCACCCCAGTTGATGTCGCTGTAGAACTGGGTCAGCACGCCGTTGAGGACGGGGCCGCGCCACAGGAAGGGGGTGGCCTCGTCTGCGGTGAGCATGTTGGTGGAAACGATCTTGATGCCGGTCTTGGTCACCGCGGGCAGCAGCATGCCGTCCTCATCGACCTGCGGGGCGCTGTGCACACCGAAGGAGCGCGGGATGGACGGACCGGTGATGTCGCCGTCGAGGATGCCGACCTTCTTGCCGCGGCGCTGGAGCTCGCAGGCGAGCAGCGCGGTGGTGAGGGACTTGCCCACGCCGCCCTTGCCGCTGGCGACGGCGATGATCTTGTCGATCTTGGTGCCCTCGTGCTGCTTGAGGGCCTGAGGTTCTGTGCGCTCGCCGCAGGAAGAGTCCCCGCAGGAGCCGCAGCTTCCGCTGCATCCAGCCATGATGTTTCCTCCAATAGCCAAAGGTAACGGCAGGCGCGGGCCTGCCGCTGCATATGTACGTCTGTTCCTTATAACCCAAAGGGTATGGCCCTAAGGTGACGAATCGGTGACCTTATGCCCGCCTCGCTCCCGCCGCTGTGTGTTGGAAGAGCGGGCGCGCAGCTGTCATAATCACCCTCAAGCAGCCCCGGGGCCCGTTTTGCGGGCGCCCGCACAGGGCCGGATGCGAGAGGAGCAGGCTATGGAGCCCGGAAAGACCGCAGCACGCGAGGGCCAGCGGGGCCTCAAGACCAGGGAGTCCCTGGCAGATGCCTTCGTGGGCCTGCTCTCGCAGGGGGTGCCGCTCAGCAAGCTGCGTGTGAAGCAGATCACGGACGCCTGCAGGGTGGACCGCCAGACCTTCTACTACTACTTCAAGAGCATCCCGCAGCTGGCCCAGTACGTCTACGAGCGCGAGCTGGAGCGCGCCTTCGGGCGGCAGGGCGCTCAGGACGGCGATCAACGGGGCTGGAAAGAGCGCGTGGGGCATACGCTCAACTGGCTGGCTGAAAACCCGGCCCTCAAGGAGATGATCGTGCCCTCGCTGGGCGACAAGGGCCTGCGCGAGGAGATCTGGAAGCTCGTGTACCGCGAGCTGGAGCTGGAGTTCCTCCCCAAGCTGCTCGCGGCGGGCATGGAGAGCGACGGCGCCCGGGAGCGCTGCCGCTACATCGCGCATATGTTGGAGTCCGCCCTCATGGGCTGGCTCAACGGCGAGATCGCGGCAGAGCCCGCCCGCGTGCTCGACTGCATCGAGGAGATGCTCGAGGACTACCTCGCCGGCCTGGGGGCGCGCCTGGGAGGCCGCTCCTAGTCCAGGCCGCCGTCCTTCATCATCTTGGCGATGGCCTTCATGTCGACGCCCTCGAGCCCGGGGATGCCGGCGCCGCGGCCGAAGAGGCCCTTGCGCTTCTTGCCCTTCTTGCCCTTCGATGCCTGCTCGGCCTGCTTGGCCTTGGCGGTGAGCTTCTTCACCATCTTGCGGGTCTCGTTGAACTTCTTGATGACCTGGTTGACCTCTGTGACGCTCAGGCCGCAGCCGCGGGCGATGCGCGCGCGCCTGCTGCCGTTGAGCACCTGGGGCTTGCGGCGCTCCTCTGGGGTCATGGAGTTGATGATGGCCTCGACGCGGTCGAGCTCGCCCTCGTCGACCCTTCCCTCCGCCTGGGCCTTGGCGCCGCCGGGCAAGGCCTCGACGAGCTTGTTGAGGCCGCCCATCTTGCGGGTCTGGCCGATGACCGTGTAGAAGTCCTCGAAGGTGAACTCCGCCTTGGCGAGCCGCTCAGCCTCTTCTGCGGCGATCTGCTGCTCCTGGACCTCGACGGCCTTCTCGATGACGGAGAGGACGTCGCCCATGCCGAGGATGCGCCCGGCCATGCGGCTGGGGTGGAAGACCTCAAGGGAGTCGGGCTTCTCGCCCGCGCTGATGAAGGCGATGGGCTTGCCAGTGACCTCGCGGATGGAGAGCGCGCCGCCACCGCGGGCGTCGCCGTCCATCTTGGACATGATCACGCCGTCGAAGTCGACCTTCTCAGCGAACGCGGCGGCAGTCGTGACGGCGTCCTGGCCGGTCATGGCGTCGACCACGAAGAAGATGTAGTCGGGCTTCACGGCATCGCGGATGGCGACGGCCTCGTCCATCATGGCCTCGTCCACGTGCAGGCGACCGGCAGTGTCGATGATGACCACGTCGCGCAGGTTGTCGATAGCATCGCGCACCGCGCCCTTGGCGATGCCGACCGGGTCGGCCCCGTCGCCGCGGAAGACGCGCACGCCCTGCTCGTCGCCGAGGGTCTGCAGCTGGTCTGCCGCTGCGGGGCGGTAGACGTCGCAGGCGGCGAGCAGCGGGGAGTGGCCCATCTTGGTGAGGCGATAGGCCAGCTTGGCGCTGGCGGTGGTCTTGCCGGAGCCCTGCAGACCCACCATCATGATGACGCCGGGGATGCGGCTGCCGAAGTCGAGGCGCACGGTCTCGCCGCCGAGCAGCGCCGTGAGCTCGTCGTTGACGATCTTGACGACGTTTTGGGCCGGCGTCAGGCTCTCCATCACCTCGGCGGCGAGGCAGCGCTCCTTGGTGCGCTTGACGAAGCCCTTGACCACCTTGAAGTTGACGTCCGCCTCGAGCAGCGCCATGCGGATCTCCTTCATGGCAGCGTCGATGTCGGCCTCCGTCAGGCGGCCCTTGCTCTTGAGGCCGCCGAAGACTCCCTGGAGCTTTGCAGAAAGGTTCTCGAACATAGGATCTTCCTCGGTACTGGTTGCTTGACGTTGCTAGGCCCGGCGCATCTCGCCGAAGAGCGCCTCGGCGAAAGCATGGGCGTCGAAGGGCTGGAGGTCCTCGATGGACTCGCCCACGCCCATGCGCAGGATGGGGAGCTGCAGCTCGTGCGAGACCGCCACGGCGATACCGCCCTTGGCCGTGCCGTCGAGCTTGGTCATGACCACGCCGTCGAGGCCCAGGGCCTTGTTGAACTCGCGCGCCTGCTGCAGGCCGTTTTGGCCGGTGGTGGCGTCGATGACGAGCACCACGCGCACGGGCATGGAGGCGCGCTTGCGGGTGACGGAGACGACCTTCTCGAGCTCGCGCATGAGGTCGGCGCTGGTGTGCAGGCGCCCGGAGGTGTCGATGAGCACGAGGTCGCTGCCCAGCTCCTCCGCGCGCTCGAGCACGTCGTAGCACACCGAGCCCGGGTCTGCGCCGCGCTCGCGCTTGACGACCTCGACGCCGCTGCGCTCGCCCCAGGCGTCGAGCTGCTCGATTGCCGCGGCGCGGAAGGTGTCCGCGCTGCCGATGAGGGGCTTGCGCCCTTGGGAGAGCGCCTGGTTGGCAAGCTTGCCAACCGTGGTGGTCTTGCCCGCGCCGTTGATTCCGACGAAGAGTATGCACACGGGGTCCTCGTCGAAGGGGTCCGGGTCCGCCTGGGCGAAGAGGCCCTCGATGGTCTGCGCGAGCAGGTCGAGGACGGCGTAGGCGTCCGGAAGGGCCTTGCGCGTGGCGGTGTCGCGCAGGCGCTCGACTATCTCGTCGGCGGCCTGGGCTCCGAGGTCGGCCAGGATGAGGGTCTCCTCGAGATCCTCCCAGAACCCCTCGTCTACCTCCGGGCCGCGTTTGAACAGGACGTTCATGCTCTCGGTCAGGCTCTGGCGGGCCCTCGCGAGGCGTTCTTTCAGGGACATGGGAACCTCCTCCCCTGCTTGGTTGACACTACTGGGCGCCGCTGAACGACTCCACGTCGCGCGGCGCGTTCGGCCCGCTGGCGTTGCGGATGGCTTGGTCGAGCTTCTGGCTCACGAGCTTGGAGACGCCGTCGCTGCGCATGGACACGCCGTAGAGGAGGTCTGCCATCTCCATGGTGCGGCGCTGGTGGCTGATCATGATGACCTGGGTGGTGGTGCGGATGGAGTCCAGGTACGAGAGCAGCCTGCGGAGGTTGGTGTCGTCGAGGGCGGCCTCGACCTCGTCGAGGATGTAGAAGGGCGTGCTGTTGACCTTGTACACCGCGAACATGAGGGCCAGGCTCACCAGGCTCTGCTCGCCGCCCGAGAGCAGGCTCTGCTTGCGCACCGCCTTGCCGCGCGGCTGGGCGTGGACCTCGACGCCGGTCGTCTCCGGGTTCTCCGGGTCGGTGAGCTCGAGGTGGCCCTGACCTCCGGGGAACAGCGACTGGATGATCTCCTGGAAGTTGGCGTTGACCTGGTTGAAGGTCTCCATGAAGCGGTTGCGCATCTTGCGGTCGATGGCGGCGACGATGCGGTCGAGCGCCTTGGCCGCGCCCTCGAGGTCCTCGACCTGGATGGCGATGAAGTCGCGGCGCTCCTTGAGCTTGCGGTACTCCTCAACGGCGACGGGGTTGACGCTGCCGAGGCCCTTGATGCGCTTGGCGAGCCTGTCGCGGCGCTGCTCGAGCTCCACGCGGTCCTCGGGGGCCGGGATCTCCAGGGCGATGTCGAGCAGGACGCCGTTTTCCTCGGTGATGACCTTGATGGCCTGCTCGACGCGCACCTCGAGCTTGGACTTCTCGATGCGCGCCTGCACCAGGTCCTCGCTGGCGGCGTCGAGCTGGGCCTGCTGCTCCTGGGCGGCGCGGCGCGCCTCCTCGATGGTGTTGCGCAGGTCGCCCTGACCCGCCTGCTCGAGCTGTGCGCGGCCCCTCAGCATCTCGGCCTTCTCGCGCACGATGTCGCGCAGCTCGGTGAAGACCTGGTAGAGGGGCTCGACCCGCAGGCGCAGGATCCCGAGATTGCGCTCGGTCTGGTGGGAGACCTCGAGCTGGCCCTCGAGCTGCTCGATGGTGCGGGAGCTGGTGTCGCAGGTGGCGCGCAAGTGGCGTTCGCGCTCGCGCACGGTGGCGAGCTCGACCTGGAGCTGCTGGATGCGGGTAGTGGAGGCGGTCTCCTCCTGGAAGAGCCTGGTGCGCTCGACCTTGGCAGCGGCGGCCTGCTCCTCGAGCTCGGCGCGCTCTGCGCAGAGCTGCTCCTTGCGCTCCTGGAGCTCTGCCACGCGCTGGCGCGTCTCCTCGGTCTCGCGCGCGACCTTCTCGCGGCGCAGGCTTATCTCCTCGCGCTCCTGCATGAGGCCGGTGATGCTCGCCTCGAGGCGGCCCACCTCCTCGCGCAGGGAGTCGCGCTCGCCGTTGAGCTGCGCGATCGACTGCGAGAGCTCGAAGTCGTCTGCCTGAGCTACTTGGAGGCGCGCCTCGGCCTGGGAGAGCTCCTCGAGCGCGGCCTCGACGGCGGTCTGGGCGGCGGGGACCTCCTCGCCCAAGGCAGCGATGCGGCGCTTGCGGGCGAGCACGCCCTCGGTGTCTGCAGAGGGCTGGCCGATGCAGATCTTGCCGCTGGGCCACACGACCACACCCTCGCGCGTAACGAAGCGTGCGCCTGCGCCGGCGCCGACGGCGCTGAGCGCTTCCTCGAGGCTGTCTGCCAGGTAGACGTCGCCCAGCAGGACCTCTGCCACAGCCGCGTTGCGCGGGTCGACGTCGAGCAGCTCGAGCAGGCGGGTCCCGCGCGCGGCGGCGCCCTGCGCCTTAGCGCAGCCCTCGAGGGGCACGAGCGTCAGCTCGCCGCCCTCCTCGTCGCCGGCGAGCAGGCGCTCGGCGAGCTTGAGGGCGCTGGAGGTGTCTTGCGTGGCCAAGCCGAAAAGGTCCTCGCCCAGCAGCAGCTCGACGAGGTGCTCGAGCTCTGCAGGGGCCCTCAGCAGCTCGCTCAGGGGGGCGACGATGCCATCGCCGTCTACGCGCTGGGCGAGGGCGCGGCTCAGCAGGGGGCTCGCCTCGTCGAAGGCGCGGTCGACCTCCTTGAGGCCCCTCAGCTCCGCTTGGAGCCCGGCGGCGGCATCGCGCTTGTCGCCCACCACGCGGCGGGCGTCGTCGACGAGGCGCACGCGTTTGTCGATGTCGCTTTTTGCCAGGGCGGACTCGTGTTGCAGTTCCTCGAGGCGCTCCTCGAGCTCACCGATGCGCGAGCGGCGCGCGGCAAGCGTGGCCTGCGTTGCGCCGAAGCTGTCGTCGATCTGCTGGGCGCGGCGCTGCAGCAGGTCGTCTTCGACGTCTGCGGTTGCCAGGCTCTCCGTGGCCTTGAGCGCCTGCAGGGTGAGCTCGTCGATCTGGCGCTCGTGAGCGCGCAGCGCGCCGTTGAGGCGCCCGAGCTCGATGTCGTGGCCCTTGCGCTGGCGGCGGGTCTCCTCGAGGGCGATGCTCGCCTCCGAGACCTGGCCCTGCACGGCCTTGAGCGAGGCCTCGGCCTCAGCCTGATCCACGCTCGCTCTCTCGAGGCGCTCGCGGGCCTCGGCCAGGCCCCTCTCGCTCTGGTGAATGGTCTGGCGCAGCTCGGAGAGGCGGGTCACCATGTTGCGGCCCTTCTCCTCGAGCAGCAGCATGCCGCTGTCGAGCTGGGCGAGCACCATCTGGCAGCGGCGGCGCTGCTCGGCCAGGTCGCCCACGAAGAGGCCCTTCTCCTCGAGCAGGCGCTGGAGCTTCTCGAGCTCGCGATTGCGCTCGTCCAGGCGGTAGCGCACCAGCTCGACACCGGCGTCCGCTTCCCTCTCGCGCAGCTCGAGGGCCTCCCACTCGCGCTGCAGCGAGCGCAGGTCGTCGACGGCGAGGGTCAGGTTGACCTCCTTGAGCTCGCCGGCGAGCTGCTCGTACTGCTTGGCGCGGCTGGCCTGGCGCTCCAGCGGCCTGAGCTGGCGGTCGATCTCTGCAGCGATGTCGTTGACGCGCTCGAGCTCCGCGTCCATGTTGCGGAGCTTCTTGGCGGCGCGCTCCTTGCGCTTCTTGTGTTTGAGGATGCCCGCCGCCTCCTCGATGAGCACCCTGCGGTCCTCCGGGCGCGACTGCAAGAGCGTCTGCAGCGAGCCCTGGGAGATGATGGAGTGCGCGTCGCGGCCCAAGCCGGAGTCGTTGAGGACGTCGAGGATGTCCATGAGGCGGCTGGGACTGCCGTTGATGAGGTACTCGCTGTCTCCGCTGCGGTACATACGGCGCGTGATGACGACCTCGTTGAAGTCGAGGGGGAGCGTGCCATCGCTGTTGTCGAGCACGAGGTCGACCTCCGCGAGGCTCACCGCCTGGCGGGCGCTGCTGCCTGCGAAGATGACGTCTTCCATGGCCTGGCCGCGCAGCTGCTTGGCGCTCTGCTCGCCAAGCACCCACAAGACTGCGTCGCTGACGTTGGACTTGCCGGAGCCGTTGGGACCTACGACGACGGTCATGCCGGGCTCGAGCCTGAGTACGGAGCGATCAGCGAACGACTTGAATCCTTTGAGAACAAGCGATTTGAGATACACGCGCAACCCTTTGTTTGCAGGTGGGCATAACTGATTGATTCTATCACGGGCCTGCCAGCGACCGGCTTACTTGACAACCCCCAGGGTCTCGAGCGCCTGCTGCGCGGCAGCGGCCTCGGCCGCTTTCTTGCTGTGACCCTCTCCTGTGCCGATGAGCTCGTCGCCGCAGTACACGGCAGCCTGGAAGACACGGTCGTGCGGGGGGCCGATGATGTCTGTGATGCGGTAGGTGGGCTTGCGGCGGCGCGCCTGCAGGTACTCCTGCAGCGAGCTCTTGGGGCTCTCCGGCTCGGTGGCGATGTCGCGGCTGATGTGGGGGCCGAGCGTCCTCAGGACCCACTCGCGCGCGATGTCGATGCCGGCGTCGAGGTAGAGTGCGGCGACGATTGCCTCGTAGACGTTCTCGAGGGCGCTGTGCAGGCCGCGGCCCTGGGTGCCCGCCTCAGAGTCGCCGAAGATGATGCACTCGCCCAAACCCAGGTCGCCGCACACCTGCGAGAGGCTCGCGCCGCTCACCAGGCTCACCTTGATGCGGGTGAGGCCGCCTTCCTCCAGATCCGGGAACAGCCCGAAGACCTCCTCGGCGATGATGGCGCCGAGGATGCTGTCGCCCAGGAACTCCAGGCGCTCGTAGTTGTCCCCGCTCTTGGTGTGCTTGACGTAGCTGGGGTGCGTGAGCGCGACCTGCAGGAGGCCGGGGACGTTGAACTCGCGGCCGATGATCTCCTGGGCCTGCTTGATGCGCTGCTCATGCTCCGGGCTGACCTCAGGGATGTTGAGCTTGGAGAGCAGCTTGCTGGGGCGGCGCGCCATCACTGGGCCTCCCCGATCGCTGCGGCGAGCTTTGCGGGCATACCCATGCGGATGGCGGAGGCCGTTGCCAGCACACCGCTGCAGACGGCCTGCGCGTTGCTGTTGCCGTGGCCGATGAGGCACACGCCCTTCACGCCCAGCAGCTGGGCCCCGCCGTACTCGTCTGCGCTCACCTTGGACATGAGCTCCTTGAGCGCGGGCTTGATGAGCAGCGCGCCGAGCTTGGTCCTGAGCGAGCCGAGCAGCGTCTCCTTGAGCGAGCCGAGCAGCGCCTTGCCCACGCCCTCGTAGGTCTTGAGGGCGACGTTGCCCGTGAAGCCGTCCGTGACGATGACGTCGAAGCCGCCCAGGGCGATGTTCTTGCCCTCGGCGTTGCCGGCAAAGCCGGGGAGCTGCTCCTTGAGGAGCTGGTGGCAGTCCTGCGCGAACTGGGAGCCCTTGGTCTCCTCCTCGCCGATGTTGAGCAGGCCCACGCTGGGCTGCTCGGTACCGAGGGCAACCTGAGCGTAGACCTGCCCCATCTTGGCGAACTGCAGCAGGTGCTCGGGCTTGCAGTCTGCGTTGGCGCCCATGTCGCAGAGTATGGTCTTGGCAACCGGGCTGGGGACCACGCTTGCGATGCAGGGGCGCTTGACCCCGGGGATGCGGCCCATGACGAGCGTTGCGGCGGACATGCACGCGCCGGTGCTGCCGGCGCTGAAGAAGCCCTGGGCCCTGCCCTCCTTCACCAGGCGGCAGCCCACGACGATGCTGGAGTCCTTCTTCTTGCGCACGGCGTTGGCCGGGTGCTCGCCCATCTCGATAACCTGGGTGGTTGCAACGGCCTCGCAGCGCTCGTGTGCGGCCGCAAAGGGCTCGACCACCTCTGCCGGGCCGGTGAGTATCACCTCGATGTCCGCCGCCGCGGCCAGCGCCTGCTCGACGCCCTCGAGCACAACGGCCGGGGCGTCGTCGCCGCCCAGCGCGTCAACGACTACTTTGACCATCTCCATGACGGTCTCCTCTCTGGGGGTATCGCACACGCTTCCACGGGCCGCAGGGCCCCCGCAAGCTTGTGCGATGCGTAACGGTCGTCCTTACAGGATACCCGCAGCGTGCAGGGCGCGCAAAAACCGGCGGGCAACGGTTTTGCCCGGCACCCCAGAGCGCCCGGCTGGCTGCAAAACGAAGGGAGCCGGCAGTCGCTAGACCGCCGGCTCCCTCTCAAGAGCGTTGTATGACTGCTGGCGCAGCTTACTCGACCTCGAGCACCTCGCGGTCCTTGTAGTAGCCGCAGCTGGGGCACACGCGGTGGGGCAGCTTGACCTCTCCGCACTGAGGGCAGACGGAGCGGGCGGGGGTGGCGCAGCGGTCGTTTGCAGAGCGGCGAGCATGGGTGACAGCTCGGCCGGTCTTCCTTTTGGGTACAGCCATGATCGTAACCTTTCCTACACGGCCCTCCGTGTGGGGAAGCCGTAAATCCTAAACACGCGAATCGGTATATTAACATGCAAGGGCGCAAAAGGGAAGGAAGATTTTACTCCTCCTCTTGAGGTGCCTGAGTAGCGGCTGCCGGCTCCGGGGCGGGATCCCCGGGCTGGGGCTGCCCCTGCGGCGCCTCCCCTCCTGCAGCGGCGGGGCCAGCCTTGGCGGCAGGGGCGCGCACCAGCAGTGCCACGGTCTCGAGGTGCTTGGTGTGGGGGAACATGTCCACGGGCACGAGCCGCTTGAGTGTGTACGCACCCTCCAGGGCCTGGATGTCCCTGAGCTGGGTCTCCGGGTTGCAGCTGATGTAGACGACGCGCTTGGGGCGCGCCGCCAGCAGCCCGCTGATGAAGTCCTCGGAGACACCCGCGCGCGGCGGGTCGAGGAAGACCACGTCGAAGCGCTCCCCGCAGTCGCGCAGGAAGGCGCCCGCGTCCGCCTGGATGAAGAGCGCCCCGTTGACCTTGTTGATGCGCGCGTTCTCGGACGCTATCTCGACCGCGGCGGGAGTCGTCTCGACGCCCACCAGGGTCACTGGCTTGACCTGGGGCTCCTTGCCCGCCTTCTTGCCCTTGGCCGCGGCCTTGGCGGCCTTCTTCTTGTGAAAGCCCGCAGGATGGCCCTCCCTCTGGCGCTGCAGGCAGCGCTTTGCGGCCACGATGCCGATGGTGCCGATGCCGCAGTAGGCGTCGAGCACGCTCTCGCCGCCCTTGAGGCCCGCAAGCTCGACAGCGGTCTCGTAGAGGCGCTCGGTCTGGCGGGGGTTGGTCTGGTAGAACGCCGAGCTGGGGATGCGGAAGGTCTGCCCGCAGAGCCTGTCCTCGATCCAGCCCTGGCCGTAGGCCACCTGCTCCCGGCTGCCCAACACGGCGTTGGTGTCGCGCGTGTTGATGTTGAAGACCACGGTGGAGATCTCCGGGTGGGCCTCCCTCAGCGCCTTGACGAACTCCTTCTTGTGCGGGAACTCCTTGCTGTTGACCACCAAGGTGACCATGACCTGGCCCGTCTCCGCCGCGCAGCGCACCACGGCATGGCGCAGCAGGCCCTTGCCCTCGTCCTCGCGGTACGCCTTGATGCGGAAGCTGCGGCACAGCTGGGCGATGCTCTCAAGGATCGGGCGGGCGCGGGGGTCCTCCACCAGGCAGCTGGGGCAGGCGACGAGCTGGTGCGTGCCCGCCTTGTACATGCCGTGGCGCAGGGTGCCCTTCTCGCCCGGCTGGTAGGGCGTCATGGCCTTGGCGCGGTAGTGGAGGGGCTCCTCCATCCCCACAACCTCCTGGGGCTCCACGCCCGTGGGAGCGAAGAGCTCGGCCAGGGCCGCGCGCTTGCGCTCGAGCTGTATGGGATAGGGAACGGCCAGCCACTCGCAGCCGCCGCACTGGGCGGCCTGCGGGCAGGTGGGAGTCTTGTAATACTCGGTCATGGGTTCTCCTCAGACGAAACGAGGCTCACGCAACGCGAGCCTCGTCAAACGCGGTGTGCGGCAGCGGGCCTAGTCCTC
Organism: Coriobacteriales bacterium; assembly: GCA_051876105.1. Taxonomy (GTDB): domain Bacteria; phylum Actinomycetota; class Coriobacteriia; order Coriobacteriales; family QAMH01; genus W2P13-069. The sequence continues at coordinate 17,928 of JBJEHN010000073.1, forward strand.
GGGCTCCTGCGGCTCTTCCTCGATGAAGACCAGGTTGCCCTGCTCGTCGAACTCCAGGTAGCCGTCTGCCCCGTCCTCGAAGATCGCGGAGAGCGCCTTTTCGAGCTCGGCTGCCTCCTCCGCGGAGAGCTCGGGGAGCTCTTCTTCGGGCAGGGTGGCGACTGCATCCCCGAACTCCCTGGCCGCCTCCTGGCCGCGGGCGACGTCGTCCTCGCTGAAGCTCAGGCCGGCGAGCGCAGCGAAGGGGTTCATCGGGTCCGGCTTGCCCGCGCAGTCGCAGCTGGCCTCGTTGAGGTCCTGGCCGCAGTGGGGGCACAGGCCCTTGCAGTCATCCTTGCACAGCACGACGAAGGGGGTCGCATAGCACAGCGAGGCGAGGATGTTGTACGAGATGTCGAAGTTGCCGTTCGCATCCACGGCGTCGACCTCGTCTTCCTCGTAGCCCTCTGAGAGGTCCGCCTCGTTAAGGAGGAAGTAGCCCTGCAGCTCGGCGGAGACCTCCACGGTGGCCGGCTCGAGGCAGCGGGCGCACTCCGTGGTGGCCACGGCGCTGACCTCGCCCTGGAGCAAGATCGCCTCCCCGGTGTTGGTGAGGGTGGCGGTGTAGCTCCAGCCGGCAGGGGTCTCCATGACCATGCCGCCGACCTCGTAGGAGGGCTCGTCCAGCACGCCGCTCAGCCTGCGGACGCCCCCGAGCTCGGCGAGCTCTGGGTAGATTGACTGCTCGAAGGCCTGCATGGCCCTCCCTTCATGAAGCTCGCGAGCTAGTCTGCGGAGCTGTTGTTGAGGCGCGCGCGGCAGCGGGTGACGTTCTTCAGGAGGTTGTCCAGGTTGGTCTCGAGGTTTGCGAAGATCTGGTCTGCGTAGTCCTCGGCGCCGACGCGCATCTCGCGCTCGCGCATCATGGCCTCCTCGACGATGTCGGTGGCCTTGGCCTCGGCGATACGGACGATCTCCTGCTCAGAGGCAATCTGGTCGGCCTGGCGCTCCGCGTCCTCGAGGATGCGGTTGGCGTCTATCTCTGCGGCCTCGATCATGCCCTGGCGGTCGCGCACGATGATGCGCGCCTGGCGGAGCTCCTCGGGCAGGATGTCGCGGATCTCGTCGATAATCTCGAAGACAGGGCCGATCTCGACCTGACGCTTCTGGCTGTTGCCCAGGACAGGCTTGGAATTCTCGATGCGCTCGGCAAGCTCGTCAAGCAGCTCCTCGATGCCGGCTTCATCCATGGGGCACCTCCTTCTGGTGTGTTTCTGCTACGTTTTGCGGTGCGCCGGGAAAAAGGGCGCACGATGACACCCATACTAGCATAGGCACCCGCCGTTGAAGATGAGCATGATGCCAGCCTCGTGCATGCGGCTCTAGGATGCGCGCAGCACCCCCGTCACAGCGCCGCAGCTCAGGCGCTCGCGCGTCACGGGGCACCCGTCTGCGAGCACGTAGCCGTCGAGCAGCTCGAGCAGGGGCGTGACGACGAAGTCGCGCTCCAGCAGCCGGGGGTGCGGCAGGGTGAGCTGGGGGCTGGCGCTGGTGACGCCCTCGTAGTCGAGGATGTCGAGGTCGAGGGTGCGCGGGCCGTTCGGCTCAAGGCGCAGCCTCCCCTGCCCGTCCTCGATTGCGTGGAGCAACTCGAGCAGCTCGGAGGGACCGAGGGTGGTCTCGAGCACGGCCACCGCGTTGGCAAAGGGGGCCTGGTCCTCCTTGTAGGCGGGCTCGCTTTCCACATAGGAGCTCACGGAGTAGACCCACACGCCGGGCGAGCGCCTCAAGGCAGCGACGGCGGCGTCGAGCTGGGCACAGCGCTCCCCGATGTTGGAACCCAGGGCGATCACGGCCCGTTTGGACTCGGCAAAGGCGCGCGCGGTGGCGGCCACGTCGTGCACGCGGGCCACGATCGCTCCTTCGCGGCAGGCGGCTGCGGCGCACAGGGCGCTCGCGGCGTCGCGCTCGCGGGGGACCTCAATGCCCGTCGCCGCGCCGATGTAGCTCTTGCGGCTCACGGCAACCATGAGCGGGTAGCCGAGCTGTGCGAGCTGGCGGGTGTGCGATATGAGCGCTTGGTTGTGCTCGAAGGTCTTGCCAAAGCCCGGACCGGGGTCGATGCAGATGCGCTCGGCCTCGACGCCCGCTTCCTCGAGCAGGCGCGCCTGCTGCACCAGGTAGCTGCCCACCTCAGCGACCACATCGCCATAGCGGGGGTCGTCTTGCATGGTGCCGGGCTCGCCGAGCATGTGCATCACAACCACGCCGCAGCTGCTGCGGGCGACGAGCTCGCGCATGCGGCTGTCCCTGAAGCCGGAGACGTCGTTGATGATGTGGGCCCCCGCCTCGAGGCAGGCCTGGGCGACCTCCCAGTGACGGGTGTCGACGCTCACGCACGCGCCGCGCCCGACCAGCGCGCGCACAACCGGCAGCACGCGGGCGAGCTCCTCGTCTGTGCCCGGTGCCGCCGAGCCGGGGCGCGTCGACTCCCCACCGACGTCGATGATGTCGGCGCCCTCCGCGATCATGCGCTCGGCATGGGCAAGCGCCTGCTCCAAGCCGTTGTGGAGCCCGCCGTCGCTGAAGGAGTCGGGGGTGACGTTGAGGACCCCCATGATGTAGGAGCCGCAAGGGAACTCGAAGCCGCCGCACTTCCACATGGCCGCGCACACCTCCTGCATCGGGCGCTAGCGGCCCTGGGTGATGAGGCGCATGGCCTCGGCACGGGTGCGGTCGCTGCTCTGGAAGGTGCCGCGCACGGCGGATGTGGTGGTTTTGGAACCGGGCTTCTTCACGCCGCGCATGGTCATGCACATGTGCTCGCACTCCATGACGACCATCGCGCCCAGGGGCTTCATGTAGCGCACCAGGGCGTCTGCCACCTGGCTGGTGAGGCGCTCCTGCACCTGCGCGCGGCGGGCATAGAGGTCCACCAAGCGCGCGAGCTTGGAGATGCCGCAGACGCGGCCGGACTCGTTGGGGATGTAGGCCACGTGCGCCACGCCGTAGAAGGGCACGAGGTGGTGCTCGCAGATGCTGTAGACGGGGATGTCGTGGACGATGACCATCTCCTGGTGGCCCTCGTCGAAGGTGGTGGCGAAGAGCTCGGCCGGGTCCTGGCTCATGCCGGCGAGGATCTCCTCGTACATGCGCGCCACACGCGCGGGGGTGTCGACGAGGCCGGGGCGGGTGGGGTCCTCCCCCACACCCTCGAGGATCAGGCGGACGCCCTCTTCGATCTTTGCGTGGTCCATGCGGTGGTTCTCCTAACGTTGTGCCTACCGGGCCATGATAGCCCAGCGCAAACGGCAGCGGCCCCGAGCGGGGCCGCCGGCGCGGTTGTCTTGCTAATAGCCTTCAGGGGGTTGGGGGCCGCCTGCCTGGGGCTGGGGGTACGGGGGCTGCTCCTGCGCGGCGGGCTGCTCGGGCAGGGCCGCTGCGGGCTCTTGGGCGGGCAGCTCATCTTCGTCGAAGCCGAAGAGGTCGCCGTTTTGCTTGACCTCGCCCGCCGCCTCGGCCGCAAGGTACTCCTCCCAGCGGTTCTCGAGCAGGGCCTCGACTGCCGGGCCCTCGACGGTCTCGCGCTCGAGGAGCACGCCCGCCATCAGCTCGAGCTGCTCGCGGTTCTCCGTGAGGATGCGGTAGGCGGTGTCGTGCGCGTCGTTCATGAGGCGGGTGACCTCGGCGTCGATGAGGTCGGCCGTGGTGTCCGAGTAGTCCGGGGTCGAGCTGTAGTCGCGGCCCAGGAAGGGGTTGTGCTGGCGCTCGCCGTAGACGCGGTGGCCGAGCTTGTCGCTCATGCCGAAGACCGTGACCATGTTGCGGGCCATCTTGGTGGCGCGCTCGAGGTCGTTGCTGGCGCCGGTGGTGATGTCTCCGATGACGATCTCCTCGGCAACGCGGCCGCCCAGGAGCATGGCCATGTCGTCGATCATCTCGTTGCGCGACTGCAGGCCCTTGTCTTCCTCGGGGATGGAGAGGGTGTAACCCAGCGCCTGGCCGCGGCCGATGACGGTGATCTTGTGGATGGGGTCGGCGTTGTCGAGCAGATGGCCCACCAAGGCGTGGCCGCACTCGTGGTAAGCGATGCAGCGGCGCTCCTTCTCGTTGGGCACGTGGCCCTTGCGCTGCAGGCCCGCAACCTGGCGCTCGAAGGACTCGTTGAGCTCCTCGGAGGTGATGCAGCGCTTGTTGCGGCGGGCTGCCAGCAGGGCGGACTCGTTCATCAGGTTGGCGAGGTCCGCGCCGGTGAAGCCGCTGGTGAGCTGGGCGACCTTCTTGAGGTCGATGGCGGCCGCCAGGGGCTTGCCCTTGGAGTGGACCTTGAGGATCTGCTCGCGGCCCTTGGCATCGGGCGGCTGCACGGTGATCTGGCGGTCGAAGCGGCCCGGGCGCAGCAGCGCCGGGTCGAGGATGTCGACGCGGTTGGTGGCGGCGATGAGGATGACGGACTCGTTCTCCTCGAAGCCGTCCATCTCGACGAGCAGCTGGTTAAGGGTCTGCTCGCGCTCGTCGTGGCCGCCGCCCATGCCGGCGCCGCGCTGGCGGCCGACGGCGTCGATCTCGTCGATGAAGATGATGGAGGGGGCGGCCTCCTTGGCCTGCGAGAAGAGGTCGCGCACGCGCGAGGCGCCCACGCCCACGAACATCTCGACGAAGTCAGAGCCCGAGATGCTGAAGAACGGCACGCCCGCCTCGCCGGCGACGGCCTTGGCGAGCAGGGTCTTGCCGGTGCCCGGGGGGCCCACCAGCAGCACGCCGCGGGGGATCTTGGCGCCCATGGCCTGGTACTTGGCGGGGTTGTCAAGGAAGTCCTTGACCTCCTCGAGCTCGTCGACAACCTCGTCGATGCCCGCCACGTCTGCGAAGCGGACGTTGGGAACCTCCTGGGCGTCCTTCTTGGCCTTGGTCTTGCCGAACTGCATCTGCTTGTTGGTGGCACCGGTCATCTGGCGCAGGAAGAACACCATGACGCCGAAGAACAGCAGGAAGGGAATGAGCGTGGTGAGCAGCGTCATCAGCATGCTGTTGGTGGCGACGTCGACGTTGTACTTGGTGTTGGGGTGCGCTGCCATGAGCTCCTGGAGGGAGTCGTCACCCACGTAGGTGCTGGTGAAGGCGCGGGCGTTCTGGTCTGCCGCGGCGTCTTCCGCAGAGACGTAGTAGACGCCCTCGAGCGTGGCCTTGGCGGCGTGGTAGGTGACCTCTGTCACGCGGTCCTCGGAGACCGCGGTGACGAACTGGCTGGTGGTGATGGAGTCGATCTCCTGCTGCTGCGCGGCGCCCACCCCCCAGAACTGGGTGGAGATGATGGCGATGAACACGCAGGCGATGAGGGCGTACAGGACGAAGGTGCGGCCCTTGTTGCCGTCGCCGTTGCCAGGGGTGCCGTTGCCGGAGCGGTTGGGTTGGGGCTTCTTGGGGTCTTCCACGCTGATGGTTCTCCTCGGAGTAGTGGGTGCGGGGGATGTGGGCGCCTAGGCCAGGTAGACCCTGGGATCGAGGACGCCCACGTAGGGCAGGTTGCGGTAGCGCTCCGCGTAGTCGAGGCCGTAGCCCACCAGGTACTCGTCCGGGCAGGCGAAGCCGGTGTACTTGCACTCGACGGCGGCCTTCTGCGCCCCCTCCTTGACGAGGAAGGCGGCCACCTCGATGCTCTTGGGGTTGCGGCTCTTGAGCATCTTGACGACGTAGTTGAGCGTGAGGCCGGAGTCTAGGACGTCTTCTGCGATGAGGACGTGGCGGCCCTCAACGGGGGTGTTGAGGTCCTTGATGACGCGGACCACGCCGCTGGACTCGTGGGAGCTGCCGTAGGAGCTGACGGCCATGAAGTCCATCTCGACCGGAAGGTCGATGGCGCGGACGAGGTCTGCCATGAAGATGGCAGCGCCCTTGAGGACGCTCACGACGAGCAGCTGCTCGCCCTGGTAGTCGGCGGTGATGCGGGCGCCCAGCTCGGCGACCTTACCGCTGATCTGCTCCCGGGTGATCAGGACCCTCTGGACATCCTCGTTCATTGGACAACTCCTTACTGTCACGACATCCGCCGATTGTCTCACACCTTGGGCAGCGCCCCACAGCAATCGCGGGAATCGTCAACGTATGGAAATGCAGAGCTCCCCCTCGCGGCCCTGGGCGCGCAGGCCGCCGTCGAGCTCGGTGGTGAAGGGGCGGCCCTGGGCGATGCCGTCGACCACGCGCTGGATCTGGCGCGACTCCAGGCGCGCCTGCGGGCTGACGACGAGCATGCTCTGCCTCACCACGCGGCGCAGCATGGGCTCGTCGAGCCCCCGCAAGGCGGCGAGGGGCAGGCGGGCCGCCCCGTCGTCCCACAAGAGGTTGCGGTAGACGAGCGCCGCAGCCGCCGAGGAGAGGGCCTCGTCCTCCTGGGCGATGAGGTCCATGGTACGTGCGAGGCTGCGCTGGAAGCCCGGCTTGAGGGCCTCCATCACCGGGACGAGCTGCGTGCGCACCCTGCTGCGGAAGTTGCTGCCGTCCCCGTTGGTAGCGTCCTCGCACCACAGCTGGGCGGGGGTAGCGCCGGGGTGCAGCTCGAGCAGCAGCTCGCGCAGCTCCTGGCGGGTGGCGTCAAGCAGGGGGCGCACGATGCTCCCGCGCCTGCGCGGGATGCTGCCCAGGCCGCCGGGCCCGGTGCCCACCATCGCGCGCATGAGGAAAGTCTCGACGCGGTCGTCGAGGGTGTGGGCCGTGAGGACGAGGCCATCTTGCAGCGGGGTGCGGCAGCGGGCGCAGTGCCGCTCGAGCGCCTGGGCGGCCGCCTCGTAGCGCAGCTCGCGCGCCGCCGCCTCCATGCCGGCGGCGCCCTCCCCCACCCGGGCGGCCACGTCGACGCGGCTCAGCTCGAACGGGACGCCCAGCTGGCGGCACTGCCGTTCGACGAAGGCCTGGTCGCGCTCGGAGTCCTCGCCGCGCAGCTGGTGGTTCACATGTAGGCACAGCGGCAGCAGCTGGGCCCGGGGAGGCAGGCAGGCGCACAGCATGGCGCGCAGGCGCTCCTCGAGGGGGCCCGCGGGCGCGGTGCCGGCAGCGGCGCGGGCGCAGAGCTCCAGCAGCGCCGTCGAGTCGGAGCCGCCGGAGACCATGAGGATGAGGGGTGCGGTGTCCATGCGCCGATTATAGGGCCGCTGCGGCCGGCAGCCCTACGCGGGGTCCTTGCTGCGCAGGGGCATGTGGGCGATCACGTCTGCGTCGAGGCCGGTGAAGAGGCCCTCCTCGTAGAGGTCGACGGCACAGCTCGCGATCATGGTGGCGTTGTCCGTGCAGGCGTGGGCATCCGGCATCACTACGCGTACCCCGCGGCGGCCGAGCTTGTCGGCGAGTGCGGCGCGCAGGGCGGGGTTGCTCGCCACGCCGCCGCCCATGCAGAGCGTGCGGCAGCCCGTTTCCTTGCATGCCTGCCAGGCCTTGTGCACCTGCACATCCACGACAGCCGCCTGGAAGCTCGCAGCCAGGTCGGGGATGTTCACCGGCTCGCCCGCGGCGTTCCTCTTGTTGATGTAGGTGACCACTGCCGTCTTGAGCCCGCTGAGCGAGAAGCGCAGATCGCCGCTGTGCATCATCGCGCGCGGGAAGTCGATGGCCTGCGGGTCGCCCTGCGCGGCCAGGCGGCTGATGATGGGGCCGCCTGGGTAGCCCAGTCCCAGGGCCTTGGCAACCTTGTCGAAGGCCTCCCCCACCGCGTCGTCGAGGGTCGAGCCCAAGACGGCATAGTCGCCCCACTCCCTCACGTGCACGAGCATGGTGTGCCCGCCGCTCACCAGCAGGGCGATGAAGGGGGTCTGGATGTCCGGCGCCACGTAGCGGTTGGCGTAGAGGTGGCCCTCCAGGTGGTTCACCCCGATGAGCGGCAGCCCGGTGGCAAAGCACAGCCCCTTGGCAAAGGCCAGGCCCACCACCAGCGCGCCCACGAGGCCGGGACCCTGGGTCACCGCCACGGCGGAGAGGTCCTCCCAGCGCGCGCCGGCCTGCCCCATCGCGTCCATCACCACAGGGACGATGGCCTCGGTGTGCTTGCGCGAGGCGATCTCCGGCACGACGCCGCCAAAGCGGCTGTGGAAGTCGATCTGGCTGGCCACCTGGTCTGCCCAGATGCGGCGCTCTCCGTCGACGACGGCCGCGGCGGTCTCGTCGCAAGAGCTCTCGATAGCCAGGATGAGGGGGCGGGCCGAGGCCGCGCAGGCACCCGCCTGCGCACGCGGGCCGCCGCCGGTCTCCATGCGCGCGCTGGCCCCTGAGGTGGCATAGCTGTAGGTCAAGGGCAGCTGGCCGCGCATGATCAGGGCGTCTGCGCGGTCGTGGTAGTAGCGGGGGCGCACCCCCACGTCCTCCAGGCCCAGCCGGTGGTAGAGCGCGATGGCAGGGGCGTTGTCTGTGCGGACCTCGAGGGTCACCGTCTCCGCACCTAAGGCGCGGGCGTCTGTGGCCACGCGCTCGATCAGGCGCTGGGCGATGCCTTGGCGGCGCTGGGCCGGGTCGACGCAGATGCTGAAGATGCAGAGCTCTCCATCGACCACCTGGCCGCCGGCACAGCCAACGAGACGCCCCTCCTTGCGGGCGACCCACCAGCTGCGGTCCGGGCGGCCGACCTCGTCAGCCAGCTTGCCCTCCGTCCAGGCGTCCTGCGGCATCGCGCGCTGCTGGAGCCCGACCGCGGCAGCGACGTCGTTCACCGAGAGCGGGTGCAGGAAGAGGCCTCCCACGGCGCGGCCGTCTGCCACGCCGCTTTCGGGCAGGGCGTCTGCGATGCCCAGCCGCGCGCGTTCCGCCTCCTCGGCGTCGGAGAGGCGCGTATAGACAGGCAGCAGGACCGCCGGGTCCCCGCTGCCCAGCTCGCCGGCGCGGCGCAGGGCCGCATAGGCCTGCAGCAGGCCCTGGCCGTCGGGCGTCCACAGCTCCTCGGGGCCGATCGTGAAGGGGCCCTCCCCAAAGCATTCCGCGTGCTTGCGCAGGCCGTCGCCCAACAGCACCAGCTCCTCGCCGGCCTCGCGCCACGCCTGCGCGACCTGCGCAGGCTTGCAGACGCTGTCGAGGTCGAGGCGGCTGACGCCCTCGTCATCCAGCTCGAAGCGCACCGGGTAGACCTCCTTGCGCATGGCGTCCTCGACGACGCCCACGCGGCCGCGCAGGCCGGCGCGCCAGGCATGCCAGGCCACAGCGTCGATGGTCGACACGCCGTGGACGGGGCAGCCCAGGCCACAGGCGAGCCCCTTGGCTGTGGCGATGCCGATGCGCACGCCGGTGAACGAGCCCGGCCCCCTGCCCACGACGACCACCCCGACGTCGCGCGGGGCCAGGCCGCTGCTCTCCAGCAGCGCAGCTGCCCTGTCGAGGAGGACCTGGTCGGACTGGCGCGGCGCAGGTGCGTCGCCGCTGGCGATGACGCGGGGGTCGCTGGGCGCCACATCGCCCACGCAGAGGGCGAGCATGTCGCTGGCGGTGTCGAAGGCCAGCGCGATCTTAGCTTGGGTCACAGGGCATCAGGCTCCAGAGAGGTCGGTGCGGATACTCATACCCTCGGTCAGGGAGGCGCCCTGGACGACCAGTTGGCCGTCTGGCGCGGTCCCGATCTGGGTCACGTTGCATTGCTTGACAGTAGCCGCGTCGACGACGGCCTCGACGTACATGCCGAAGCGGCCGTTGGCCACGGCTGTTGCGGGAACGTAGTATACCGTCCCGTAGTCGAGGACGCTGATCTTGGCAGAGACCGCCATGCCCAGCTCGAGGCCCTGGGGCGCCTCGTCGAAGGCCAGCGTCACGCCGTAGAGCGTCCCGTTGCCGGCGGCGTCCCCCATCACCGCGCTGCTAGAGCTGCCAGCGGAGCTCTTGGCCGTGGGCGTGTCAGCCACCTTGAGGACGCTTGCCGCGAGCACCTGCCCGGGCAGGGCGCTGCAGGTGACGCTTGCGAGCTGGCCCTTGCTGATGCTGCCCACCTTCGACTCGGGCACCTGCACCACGCAGTTGACCTTGGCGGTGTCCACCACTGTCATCAGCGTCCCCGCTGTAGCGGGGTACAGCTGCTGGCCGGGCTCAACCTGCAGACCCGCGACGGTGCCCCCTTGGGGCGCGGTCACGGCCAGCTTGCCCTGCTCGCGCTTTGCCTTGGTGAAGGCAGAGCGCGCCTTGGCGGTGTCCTTCTCCGCCTTGGAGAGCGCCGCCTCCTGCTGGCTGGCTACCGCCTGGGCGTCGTCGACGGCAGCCTGGGCGCTCTCGACGGCCTCCTGGTAGGGAGTCTCGTCGAAGGGCTCATCGGGCCGCTGCGCGGCGGTGTCGCGGGCGGCCTCGAGGTTGCCCTGGGCCTTCTCGAGCCGCTCGGCAGCCCCTGCAAGCGCCTCCTGCGCCGCAGCGAGCGCGTCTTGCGCCTCGCGCTGGGCGGCCTGGCACGCACGGTAGTCGGCCAGGGCCTCCGCCAGCGCCTGGCTCACCGCCTCGTTCTCGAGCGTGAGCAGCAGGTCGCCCTTCTTGACGGCATCGCCTTCCGCAACCTCGACGGAGAGGACGGTCCCCTCCACCTCGACGCAAACAGCCGAGACGCTGGCAGACTGGATCGCGCCGGTGACGTCGAGGTCGCTGGAGTAGCTGCTCGCGGCAAGGAGCATGGTGTCGTACTGCGCGGCAGGGCGGCTCTGGTTGGCAGAGAGCGTCTTGGTGAGCAGGTATGAGCCGCCCCCGAAGATGAGGACGGCGGCGGCGATGGCGATCCCAGCCGCCAAGCCGACCTGGCGGTTGCGAGCGCGGATCTTCTCGCGGGATGCTGGCATGTGCCCCTCCAGGTGAAGAATGCGTACCCGTGGATTCTAGGGCATGGGGCGCCTAAGCGGTGCCGGCGGCAAAGGGGGCGCCCTGGCTGCTGCTGGAGGAGGAGCCCTGCTGGCCCTGGTTGGGGGATCCCTGTTCCTGGGTGGAGCCCTGCGTGCCGCCCTGGGAGCCGCTGCCGGAGTAGACCTGGCTGTAGCTGCTGTTGGGCCCGGAGCTCTGGCTGTAGTACACCGGTGTGTAGAAGAGCCGCGTGCAGGCCCCCATGAAGAGGTTGATCAGGAGATTGAGCGCCAGGAAGGCGATGATCCAGGTCATGCAGCCGCCGCCGAAGACCGTGGTCTGCTGGCGCTGCTGCTGTTGGCGCTGGTACTGCTGTTGCTGCTGGCTGCGCTGCTGTTCGTAGTAGCTCGAGTCGTGCTGGGAGCCCTGGTTGCCGTACCAGCTGCGGAAGAACTCCTCGAAGGGGTCGTAGTACTCCCCCTGGCCCGAGCCGCCGGAGCGGGTGTAGCGGCCGGTGGTGGGGTCGTAGGTGTAGGTCTGGGTGTTGGCATAGCCGCCAGAGCTCTGCTGGGCATAGGGGTTGGATGCCTGCTGGCGCGCGCGGGGGCCGTACGGGGTGCCGTTGGTGATGGCGTCGTAGGCGGCGTTGACCTCGGCCATCTTCCTGGCGGCTGCCTCGTCGCCGGGGTTGAGGTCGGGGTGGTACTTCTTTGCCAGCTTGCGGTACGCGCGGGTCACCTCGTCCTTCGAGGCGCCCTCGTTCAAGCCCAGGACCTTGTAGGGGTTTGTCTCTGCCATAGTGGTTCCCTATCTTACAGGGATTGCTTGAAGATTGGCTGAATGCCGCTCAACATGACGGCAACAGCTGCCCTAGCTCAGCGTTACGAGGCGCGAGCCGTCGTCGCGCACGCGCACGTCCACATAGCGGCAGCCTGACGGCAGGGCGTCGGGGAACTTGTCGCCCCACTCCACCAGGCTCACCGCCCCGCTCTCCGTAAGGCCGTACCAGTCGACGTCCTCGAGCTCCCACTCGCTCTCCAGGCGGTAGAGGTCCCAGTGCAGCAGCGGGAGCCGGCCGCTGTCGTAGCGCTCGACGATGGCGAAAGTGGGGCTCGTGACCTGCTCGGTCACGCCGAGCCCCTCGGCAAAGCCCTTCGAGAGGTGCGTCTTGCCGGCCCCGAGGTCGCCGGTGAGCACAAAGCAGCTGTCTGGCGCCGCCTCGAGCGCCAGGCGGCGCCCCAGCTCTATGGTCTCCTCGACGCTGTTGGAGATGAATGTCTCACCCATCGGCGCGCTCCTCACCCCCGCCGGCGGAGAGCTTGGCATCGCGCTCGAGCAGGGCGCGCAGCAGGTCGAAGTCCTCCTCCAAAGCGGCGACCTTGGAGCGATCGTAGATCGCTGCCGCCGGGTGGAACATGGGGATCACCCGCAAGGGGCCGGCGCTCTGCACGCGGCCGCGCAGGCGGGTGATCCCCTCGTTGGTCTGCAGGATGAACTTGGTGGCGAAGTTGCCCAGGGTCACGACGACGGTGGGGTGCACGCTGGCAACCTGCTGGCGCAGCCAGGGCGTGCACGCCTCTATCTCCTCCGGGCGCGGGTCGCGGTTGCCCGGCGGGCGGCACTTGAGGATGTTGGCGATGTAGATGTCCTCGCGCGGGATGCCGGCGCGCTGGAGCATCTGGTTGAGCAGCTGGCCGGCCGCGCCCACGAAGGGCTCGCCCTGCAGGTCCTCGTTCTTGCCAGGGCCCTCGCCTACGAACATCACGTTGGCATGGGGGTTTCCCACGCCGAAGACGAGGTTGGTGCGCGTGGCGGCGAGCGCGCACTTGGCGCAGCCCGCGCACTCGCGCTCTATGTCTGCGAGGGGGCGCGGCATCAGACGTACACCCTGGGCAGGCGCAGGCCGAAGAGGCAGGTTATCTCGTGGGTGATCGTGCCCAGGGCCTCGGCCATGGTGTCTGCCGTGAGCTCGTAGTCGCCCTGGGTGCCGATGATGACGACCTCGTCGCCCGGCTGGGCGCCGCCGCCCTTGATGCCCGTCACGGAGTAGCCCAAGGGGATCTCGATCATCATCTGGTCCATGCAGATGTTGCCCACCTGGCTCACCGGGCGGCCGTTCCACAGCACCTTGAAGCCCTTCTTGGTGAGCTCTCGCCTGACACCATCTGCGTAGCCGAGCGGCAGGGTGGCGATCTGCACGGGCTTGCCCACGCGGTAGTTCATGCCGTAGCTCACGCCCTCGCCCACCTGGGGCTCCTTGACGGCGGAGATCTCTGCCTTGATGCTCATGGCCGGCTTGAGGACGACGCTGCCGCCGGAGACCTCGGGGTTGTAGTCGAGGCCGTAGAGGCAGATGCCCAGGCGCACCATGTCGTAGTGCACCTGCGGGTAGCGGAAGATCGAGGCGCTGTTGGCGGCATGGACGATGCCGGGGTTGAAGCCCGCCTCGCGGATGAGGCGCAGGGCCTCCTCGAAGCGGCGGTGCTGCTCGTAGAAGTCGAGCTGCTCGGCGCAGTCGGCGGTGGCGAAATGCGTGAAGGTACCCTCGTACTTGAGCGCCCTGTGGAACGAGATGCCCTTGATGAAGTCGCCCGCATCCAGGTAGAAGACGCCGATGCGGTTCATGCCGGTGTTCACCGCCAGGTGGAAGGGGGCCTCCCTGCCCTGGAGGTCTGCCTGCTCGGCGTAGTCGAGGGCGAACTCCTGGGTGTAGACGGCGGGGGTGATGCTGTAGGCCAGCAGCAGCGGGATGGTGCGCTGCGGGGGCTGGGCCAGCAGGAGGATGGGCTCTGTGAAGCCGGCCTGGCGCAGCTCGACGCCCTCTTCCGGGGTGGCCACAGCAAGGCGGTCGGCACCGGCGTCGAGTGCGGCGCGCGCAACGCGGACGGCACCGTGGCCGTAGGCGTCTGCCTTGACGACGGCGCAGAGCAGGCGCTGCGGGCCGCAGGCGCGGCGGGCCTGCTGCACGTTGAACGCGATGGCGGAGAGGTCGATCTCTGCCCAGGCGCCGCGCGGGACGCTCTGGCGGGTGTAGGAGTCGTGGAGCGTGACGCTGGGCGCGCTCGCAGCCCGCTCGACCTCAGCCCCCAAGGTGAGCTGGGTGTCTCCAGCACTGTCGAAGGGCCTGTCCCCTGCCGCTGTGTCGTTGGGCAGCTTGGGGTTGGAGCCGAAGTAGTTGATGGAATCAGTCATGCTCGTCCTCTTTTGCCTTGTTGCTTCCAGTCCCGCAGGCGCGTTGCAGTGCACCGGAGCGAGCGGCCGCCAAACGCGGCGAGAGCTCCTCCAGGCTGCACGCGGCACGCCCGATCCTTGCTATCAGGTCCTCTGGCATGACGCCGGGCACTCCCAGCTCGGCGGCGGCCAGCGCTCCGCTGCGCCCATGAAGATACACCCCAAGGCAGGCTGCGTCCACGTCGCGCAGGCCCTGAGCGCAAAACGCAGCGATCATGCCCGCTAGCACATCGCCGGTGCCGGCCTTCGCGAGCTCCGGGCCGGCGTTGCGGCACACCAGCAGGCTGCCGTCCGGGGCCGCCACCAGGGTCTGCGGGCCCTTGAGCACCGCGATGGCGCCATAGCGGCGTGCGAGCTCCCTGGCCGCGTCCTCGCGCGGGCCCAGCGCGCCGCCCAGCAGGCGTGCGGCCTCGCCCTCGTGCGGGGTGAGCAGCGTGCGGCACCCGCCCGCACGGCGCGCGTCCAGCAGCCCGGGGCTGCAGGCGAGCGCGAAGAGCGCGTCTGCGTCGAGCAGCAGGGGCAGGCCCATCAGCGCCGGGCTGCCCGCCACGGCGCGCACGAAGGCCGCGCACTCCGCCGTGCGGCCGATGCCCGGCCCCAGCAGCAGGGCTTTGGCCCGCGGGGCGCGCGCCTCCAGCTCGTCCAGCGCTGCAGCGGCAAAGCAGCCCCCCTCCTGGGCGCAGGGCACCACGGGAATGCTCAGCAGGTGTGCGCGGGCATCGTGAACGGCGGGCTCCGGGGTCAGCAGGGTCACGTAGCCGGCCCCGCTGCGCGCTGCGGCCTGGGCTGCGAGCACCGCTGCGCCCGGGTAGGCCCCAGAGCCTGCAGCTGCCAGCACCTGGCCCGCGCTGTACTTGTTGGCGTCTGCGGCGGGCAGGGGCAGCAGCCCGGCCGCATCGCAGGCCGTGAACTCGCGTGGAGGAGCTGCCATGCTAGGCGCCCTCCCCGCCTGCGGGCTCGGCTGGTGCCGGGGCGTCGAGCTCGTCGAGCATGCCGCGCAGCTCCTTGAAGGCAGAGGCGATCTGGCGCTTCTGGCTATTGCCCTGCTCGGGCGGGGCGGGCTTGGTGTCCTCGCGTGTGGCGATGGCGTTTGCCACCGCCGTGCCGTGGGTGCGGCTTAACGACACGGGGATCTCCAGGACACCCATCTCCTGAGCGATCTGCCGCGCGCGGTTGTGCAGCAGCACCACCGGCTTGCCGCGGTCGTTGTGGGTGACCTCAACGTCCGCGAAGCCCACGCCGCTGCCAAAGCCGGTGCCGAGCGCCTTGACCACCGCCTCCTTGGCAGCGAAGTGCGTGGCGTAGTGCACGGCGGGATTGTGCTTGGCATCGCAGTAGGCGCGCTCGCCCTCGGTGAAGACCTTCCTCGCAAAGGCAGGGCTGCGCTGCAGTATCGCCTCCATGCGGGGGATCTCCACGATGTCGACGCCGAGCCCCGCGATGGGGACGGTTGGCTGCGTTTGGGGCGCCTCGTTCAGCTCTTGGGGTTCTTCAACGCTCATGTCCTACTCCACGGTCACGGATTTGGCCAGGTTCCTGGGGTGGTCGACATCGCAGCCGCGCTTGAGGGCCACGCTGCGCGCCAGCAGCTGCAGCGGGACGCTTGCGGTGATGGCAGAGAAGCAGTCGCGCACAGGCGGGATGTAGATGACGCAGTCCGCGATCTGGCAGACGTCCTCGTCGCCCTCTGTGGCGATGGCGATCACCTTGGCGCCGCGCGCAAGTATCTCCTGCACGTTGCTCAGGGTCTGCATGCGCGTGGGGCTCTCGGTCACCACGGCCACGACGGGCACGCTTGGGTCGAGCAGGGCGATCGGGCCGTGCTTGAGCTCGCCGGCCGCATAGGCCTCGGCGTGCAGGTAGCTGATCTCCTTGAGCTTGAGCGCGCCCTCGTAGCAGGTGGTTGCGTTGATGCCGCGGCCCACGTACATGGCGCTGTGGCAGTCCTTGAGCAGCTCGGCGGCCTCCTCGATAGCCGAGGTGTCGGAGAGTATGTACTCGATCTGGGCGGGGGTGGCGCGCAGCTCGTGGAAGAGCGAGACCACCTGGCGGCTGTTGAGGCGCCCCTTTCGCTGGGCGAGGAAGAGCGCGATGAGCGTGACGCAGGCGATCTGCGCCAGGAAGCTCTTGGTGGCTGCGACCGATATCTCCATGTTGGCCTTGACGTAGAGGGTGCCGTCGCTCTCGCGCGTGATGCGGCTGCCCATGACGTTGGTCACAGCGAACACCTTGGCGCCCTTGCTGCGCGCCAAGCGCACGGCGGCGAGGGTGTCGGCGGTCTCGCCGGACTGGCTCAAGGCGATGACCAGCGTCGACGGCGTCACGATGGGGTTGCGGTAGCGGAACTCGCTTGCCACCTCGACGCGCGTGGGTATGCGCGCCCAGCCCTCGATGAGCTCGCGGGCAACCAGGCCGGCATGGTAGCTGGTGCCGCAGCCGATGATGTAGACCTGGTCGATGGCCTCGATGTCCTCTTGGCTCAGGCTGAGGTCCTCGAGCACGATCTTGTTGTCCTTAAGGTGGCCGGCCACGGTGTCGCGCACCACACGGGGCTGCTCGTGGATCTCCTTGAGCATGAAGTCGGGGTAGCCCGCCCTCTCTGCGGCCTCCGTGTCCCAGTCGATGTGGGTGACCTGGGGCTCGACCGGCGCGCCGCCCGCGTCGAAGATCTGCACCACGCCCGGCGAGAGCACGGCCAGCTGCCCGTCTTCCAAGAAGACGACATCGCGGGTGTAGCCCATGACGGCCACCATGTCGCTTGCCACCAGGCTGGCACCCTCGGCCGCACCCACCACGATGGGGCTGTCCTTGCGGGTGACCACGATCTGGTCGGGGTGGTCGGCATGGATGGCGGCGATGCCGTAGGCGCCCTGGAGCTGGGTGACGGTCTTGCGCATCGCGGCGGCGAGGTCGCCCTCGTAGTAGCGCTCGAGCAGGTGGGCCACCGTCTCTGTGTCGGTCTCGCTGGCGAAGACGTGGCCCTCCTCGCGCAGCTGCTCGCGCAAGGCGGCGTAGTTCTCGATGATGCCGTTGTGCACCACGGCGATCTTGCCCGAGCAATCGCGGTGCGGGTGGGCGTTGGTCTCGCTCGGCTTGCCATGGGTGGCCCAGCGCGTGTGGCCGATGCCGCAGGAGGCGGGCAGCTCCATGCCCTCGACGGCCTCCGCGAGCTCCTGCACCTTGCCGACCCTGCACACGACCTCGAGCCCGCCGCTGCCATCTGGGACGGCGATGCCGGCAGAGTCGTAGCCGCGGTACTCGAGCTGCCTCAGACCGCCCACCAGGATGTCCTTGGCCGGGCTGCCGCCCACATATCCGACGATTCCGCACATAGAGGCGCTCCTTCTTGTGGATTTGCGTACCGAACGATTTTACCCGCAGGCACAGCCCGCTGGCCTCAGAGCCCGCCGCAGGGTGCCAGCGGTGGCAATGCAGCGCCCGCGAAGCGAAGGCGGCCCGAAAACCGCCTCGCTCATTGCAAAGAATGGGACAGTGGGGACAGTCCCCACTGTCCCCCACTGTCCCATTCTTCGGGGACCAAATGAAAAGACCCCCGTGCGGGGGCCCTTCCATTGCTATGTCGCCAAGAGGCTTTAGGCCTCTGCGGGGATGACGTGCACGCGACGCTTGTCGCCGCGGGTGTACTTGACGGTGCCGTCTGCCAGGGCGAACAGGGTGTCGTCCTTGCCGCGGCCCACGTTCTCACCGGGGTGGAAGTGGGTGCCGTGCTGGCGGACCAGGATCATGCCGGTGGTGACGACCTCGCCGGCGAACTTCTTGCAGCCCAGACGCTGTGCGCGGGAGTCGCGACCGTTGCGAGTGGAGCCTAGACCCTTTTTATGTGCCATTGTCTTTCGCCTCCCTTACCTTAAGCGTTCTGGATGGTCTCGATGATCTCTGCCTTGCGGGCGGAGGAGGAAAGCTTGACGCCGCGCTCTGCTGCGAGCTCCTTGAGCTGGGCGACCGTCATCTTGTTCAGCTCTTCGACGGAGGGAAGGGCAGCGGCCTGAGCTGCGGGCTCTGCAGCGGCAGCGGGCTCTGCGGGGGCCTCTGCCTTTGCGGGCTTGGCAGCCTTGGGCTCGGCCTTGACGCCTGCGACCTCGGTGATGACGATCTTGGTGAGGTTCTGGCGATGGCCGCGGAGCTTCTTGTAGCCCTTGCGCTTCTTGAACTTGAAGATGATGGCCTTGGGGCCCTTGTGCTGGTCAACGATCTCTGCGGTGACGGTGGTCTGGGCGAGAGCGTCTGCATCGGTCACGACGTCGGTGCCGTTGTTGAGGAACAGGACGGGGAGCTGCACCTGGGTGCCAGCCTCGCCCTCGATCTTCTCAACGTCGATGACGTCACCCGGCTTGACGGTGTACTGCTTGCCACCGGTTTTGATGATTGCGTACATTCTGGTTTTGCCTTTCAACTTTTAACCGAAGTGCCCTGCGTCGCATTCCTGCGTGAGGGAATTACGCACCAATGCACACAGACGCGAATGGGAATGATAACAAATCAAACCCGCCTTTACAACGCCTGAGAGCAGCTTTTTTAGCCACGCCGCCGGGTGTAGCGGCGTGCCCTAGCCCTCGCCCCTGAGCAGGGTGCGTGTGAGGCCCGCCAGACGCGGCGCCGGCCCCTGCATCATGCCCAGCGCCTGCTCGATGAAGCGGTCTGGGCGCAGCGAGCCCTGGTCTTGCGCGCGCGTCGAGAAGCGCGCCACCACGTCCGGCCCGCGCTGCTCGAGCTCCGGTGCGCCCAGCAGGCGCCCTTCGAGCGGGACCTGCTTGACCTCCATCGGCCCGCGGCGCTTCTTGGGCTTGCGCATGACCTCGACGTAGCCGCGCTCGATCAGCGCGCCGAAGGCGGCCTGCAGTTCCTCGCAGCGGCAGTCCTCGAAGCTCGCCTCCCAGTCGCTTATGGGGAAGGCCACGGTCACGGCGTCTGCACGCACGTCGATGTAGCTGCACTCCACGGGGGCGAGGTCGCCCACGCTGCCCTCGAGCATGCGCTCAAGGGCCAGCTCGGGCCTCACGTGCTCGCGCAGGCGCAGGTCGAGGTACTCGCACTCGCTGGCCGCGCCCACCGGCAGCGCCGGCCCGAAGCTCACCTTCATGTGCGGGTTGAAGCCCTCCGTGACCGCGTAGGGCAGCTGGGCGCGGCGGATGATGCGCTCCATGCTGCGTATGGTCTCGAGATGGGAGAGGAAGGCCAGGCGGCCGCGCTTGACGTACTTGATGCGCATCAGGAACCCCATGTTCTCACTCACAGCACACGCTCCCTCTCGGTGAAGGTCTTGACGGGAAGGTCCTGGCAGACGCCGCAAGCGCTGCAGGGCCCAAAGCTGCAGTCCGGGGTCGTCTTGCCCAGCTGCGCCTGGCGCCGCTCCCTCAGCAAGAACTCCTCGGTGACGCCGCAGCTGATATGGTTCCACGGCAGGGCCTCGCCTTCCTCGAAGGTGCGCGTGGCGGCCTCGAAGATGCCCACCCCGCTCTCCTGCGCGCCCTGCTCCCAGGCGGCAAAGTCGAACTGCTCGCTCCAGGCGTCGAAGCGCGCGCCGTGGCGCCACGCCTGCTCGATGAGCGCAGCGCACTCGCGCCCGCCGCGGGCGAGCACGGCCTCGATGTAGGAGGTCTGGCTGTCGTGGTAGTGCAGGTCAACGCCCTTCTTGGGCATGCTCGCCCTCAGCACCTGGATGCGGTGCTCGATCTGCTCGAGGCCAATCTGGCCGTCCCATTGGAAGGGGGTGCAGGGCTTGGGGATGAACAGCGAGGCACTGGCGCTCATGCGCACGTTGCCGCGCTGGTCGTCCGGCACGGAGTCCTTGGCGGCGTTGTAGAGGCGGCGGCAGAGGTCGCCGATGCCGGCGACGTCCTCGTCGGTCTCGCCCGGCAGGCCGATCATGAAGTAAAGCTTGCAGCGGCGCCAGCCCGCCTGGAAGGCGCTGGTGACGGCGTTGAAGATCTGCTCTTCGGTCACACCCTTGTTGATGACGTCGCGCATGCGCTGGGTGCCCGCCTCCGGGGCCAGCGTGAGGCCCGGCTTGCGCTCGCCGGCCACCAGCGTGGCCAGCTCGATGCCGAAGGCGTCGACGCGCTGGCTGGGCAGCGAGATGCCGATGCCCGTCCCCCGGTACTGGTTGTTGATGCGGCGCACCATGTCCATGATGCAGCTGTGGTCCGTGGACGAGAGGCTGGTGAGGCTCACCTCGTCGTAGCCCGTGAAGGCCAGCCCCTGGCACACGGCCCCGACCACCGGGTCGACCGTGCGCTCGCGCACCGGACGGTAGATCATGCCCGCCTGGCAGAAGCGGCAGCCGCGGGCGCAGCCGCGCAGGATCTCCACGGCCAGGCGGTCGTGCACCAACTCCTGGTAGGGCACGATGGGCGTGGGCAGCGCCTTGGTGGCGTCGAAGTCCGCGATGACGGCCTTGCGCACCAGCGCGGGCACGCCCTCCTCGGCCGGGGCGTAGCGCGTGCAGATTGTGTCGCGCACACCCTCGAGCGGGCGGGCCTGCTCCTCGGAGGTCTTCTCGCGGTAGAGGCTTGGAACGTACATGCCCTCGAGCTTGGCGATCTCGCGCAGGATCTGGGCGCGGCTCGCCCCGGCATCGCGTAAGGAGCGGTGCGTGCGCGCGACGAGCAGGTCGAGCTCTTCTCCCTCGCCGACGAAGAAGGCGTCGAAGAACTCCGCGTAGGGCTCGGGGTTGTAGGCGCAGGGGCCGCCTGCCATGACCAGCGGGTCGCCCTCGCCGCGCTCGCAGGCATGCAGGGGGATGCCGCCTAAGTCGAGAACCTCGAGCACGTTGGTGGCCGCGAGCTCATGGGGCAGGGTGATCCCCACGAAGTCGAACTCGCTCAAGGGCGCGTAGCTCTCCAGCGAGCACAGCGGCAGGCCCTGCTCGCGCATGAGGGCGATCATGTCGATCCAGGGCAGGAACGCGCGCTCGCACAGGATGTGCGAGTCGGCGTTGAGGCAGTCGTAGAGGATCGCGATGGCCTGGTTGGCCTGGCCTATCTCGTAGGTGTCGGGATAGATGAAGACGGCGTGGTAGTCGGCTTGCGGCTTTTCGGCCGGGTCGACCGCCCCGTACTCCCTGCCCAGGTAGCGGGAGGGCTTCTCCACCTTGGAAAGCAGCGGCGCGTAGCGCGGCCACAGGTCTGTCATGCTCGGTTCCTTCCTCTGCAAGCCGCGGGGCGGCGCCCGCAGCTCTCCCTTGCTGGCATACTACTCGCCTTGGTGCGAGAGCTCCCCAGCGGCGCGCTCGAGCGCGGCCCCCAGGCTGTTGAGGGTACCACCCTCCTCGAAGCAGTCGATGGCCGCACGGCCCATGGCCACGGTGCCAGAGTACGCCACGGCGCCCTTGACGCCCCAGCCCAGCCCCGGGACGGCGTCTGCCAGCTCGCGCGCGACAGCCCGCAGCCCAAAGGCCCCCGCCACCACGGCGAGCACCTCGCGCATGCGGCCCGTGTCGAGCGGCTGCCCGTAGAGGCCCGCGACCTGCAGCACCAGCTTGGCCTGGTTCATGGTGATGACGGGCATGTCCGCGCCGGGGACCATGACGAGCGCCCCCACCCCGGCGTTGAGCAGAGCGGCGCGGCGGGTGAGCTCGAGGGCCACCGGCCTGCGGCAGAACGCGTAGCTGCGCGCCAGGGCGAGCCGCGCCTGCGGGGCGTTGCAGGCGATCCAGGCGCCCAGCTCCGCCAGGGGCTCCTCCCCGCCCGGATCGACGGCGACGATGCAGTCGAGCGGGATGCCCGCTGGGGCCGCCGCGGCGGGGTCATCGCCTTCCAGGCCCAAGATCTCCGCCGCCTGCTCCGGGCTCTGGGCGAAGTAGGTCTCGCCCTCCTCCAGGGCAACCACGACCGGCACGCCCTGCGCCTGGCCCTGGGCCACGACCTCGCCCAACAGCAGCGACTGCCCGGCAACCACCACGCACAGGTCGCACTGCCAGCCCAGCTGCGGCAGCTCCCCGGCCAGCACCGTGCAGCGCAGGTCGATGCTGGGCTCTTGGGTGCGCAGGGCCCCGAGCAGGCAGTTGATGAGCCCGTCGCCTGCCGTGGCGTCGATGACGAGGCTGATGTTGAGCGGTGCCTCGAGGCTGGCGGTGTACTCCTCCGCCGCCGCGCGCAGCTTGCCCAGGTCGACTGGGTTCCTCGTGCGCTTGCGCTTCTTTCCCTTCTGCGCTCCCATAGCCGCCTACACGCTCCCCGGCGCCTTGGCAGCGGCAACGCCCCTGCGCATCCACACGTTCATGAGCAGGCCGATGCAGATGAAGTTCGCGATCATGAAGCTGCCGCCGTAGCTCATGAAGGGCAGGGGGATGCCCGTGATGGGCATGAGGCCGATGTCCATGCCGATGTTCTCGATGATCTGGAAGAGCCACATGCCCATGACGCCCGCCACGATCAGCGAGCCCTCCAGGCAGCCGGCTGAGAGGCCTATCCACAGGGTGCTGGCCAGCAGCGCCAGGTAGAGCAGCAACAGCAGCGCCGAGCCCACGAAGCCGAACTGCTCCGCATACACGCAAAAGATGAAGTCCGTTGCGGACTCCGGCAAGAAGCCGCCGTTGGACTGCGTGGCATTGCCCCAGCCCTTGCCGGTTATCTCGCCGCTGCCGATGGCGATCTTGGCCTGGTTGAGGTTGTAGGCGTCGTTGGCGTAGTCGGGGTTGTCGGGGTCGACGAAGACGAGCAGGCGGCTCATCTGGTACTCCTTGATGATCTGGGTCTCGCCGCCCGTCCAGGTCGAGACGGCGTAGTTGCCCACCAGCAGGCCGGCGACGCCCACCGCGCACACCATCACCGTCACGAGGATCCAGCGCATGTTGGCACCGCCCACGAAGATGATGACAAAGCCGATGATGAGGATGACCAGGCCGGTGCCCAGGTCCTCCTTGGCCAGCAGCAGCGTGGGCACGAGCAGCAGCCCCACGCACTTGAGGAAGTCCTTGCCGCTGCTGATGTTGCCCCCATAGCGCGACACGAAGAGCGCCATCATCACGATGGTGATGGGCTTGCCTATCTCCGAGGGCTGCAATGTGAGCGGCCCGATGGCGATCCACGAGCGCGCGCCGTTGGCGTCGAAGCCCAGCGGCGTCATGGGCAGCAGGATGACGAAGACGTCCAGCGCCAGCAGCCCGAAGACCGCCGCGTTGCCCGTGCCGAGCCTGCGGTAGTCGACCGCCCAGACCACCGCGCCGGCCACCACGCCGATGCCGATGCTCATGCACTGCTTGGAGATGGAGTAGTCCTTGTCGGTGAGCGTGACCGCGTAGAGGGTCACGAGGCCCAGGGCGAGCAGTGCCAGGACGCACAGCAGCAGGGGGATGTTCACAGCATGCAGCACGCCCCCGAGCCCACCGATGGAGAGCTTGGGGCCGTGACCGGAGCCGCCGGTGCCCATGCTCGACGGCTTGGAGATGCGTTTTGAGAACTGAAGAGGTGCCATGTGCCTACCTCTCGTGGGTGGAGCCGCCGGAAACGTGCTTGGCGTCCTTGCCGAGCGCCTTCGCGAGCACCGAGCGCACGGCCGGGGCCGCCGAGGTGGCGCCGGCGCCGCCCTGCTCGATGATGCATGCGCACACGTACTTGGGCTTGCTGGCCGGGGCGTAGCCCACGTACCAGGCGTAGTTGTCCTTGCCGGCGACCTCGCCGGTGCCGGTCTTGCCGGCGGTGGTGACGCCCATGCCTCTGAAAACATCCTTCACAGAGCCCTCGGAGACGACGCCCTCGAAGCCGCGGCGCATGGTCTTGAGGTTCTTCTCCTCGTACTGGGGCGTGAGCACGGAGCCCTGGAAGCGCTCGCCGTCGACGACGACGGTCTTGCCGTCTGCCGCCAGGACGGAGTGCAGCAGCACCGGCTTGGGCACGGTGCCCGTGGCCAGGCCCGCATATCCGCAGGCGATCTGCAGCGGCGTGACCAGAAGGTCGCCCTGGCCGATGATGAGGTTGGAGACGTCGCCAGGCTGCCATGCTTGGCTCTCCGGGGCATCGCGGTTGTACTCCTTCTTCCACTGCGGGGTGGGCACACGGCCCTCCTGCTCGCCAGAGAGCTCGATGCCCGTCTTGGAGCCGAAGCCCCAGCTCTGCAGGTACTCCTGCAAGACGGTGTCCGAGCCCTTGTAGTAGTAGAACTTCTTGGCTATCTCGTAGAAGACGACGTCGCAGGACTCCACGATGCCCTTGTAAAAGCCGATGTGCCCGTGGCCGTTGAGGTTCCAACACTTCTGGGGCCAGGCCTTGCCGAAGCCGGTCCACGTGCCCTTGCAGTCCCAGACGCTGCCGTTGTCCGCAAAGCCGTATTCCAGGCCCGCAAGCCCCGTGAAGCCCTTGAAGGTCGAGGCCGCGGGGTAGAGGCCGGCGATGCAGCGGTTGGAGAGCGGGTACTCGTTCTCCTCGTCGACGAGCCACTCCCAGGTATCCGACGAGATGCCGCCCACGAACTCCGCGGGGTCGTAGGTGGGGGCGCTTGCCATGGCGATGACCTCGCCGGTGTTGGCGTCGAGGCAGACTATGGCGCCGGCGGCTGCCTTGGTGTACTTGGCGCGGGCCGCGTCTGCAAAGGCCTTCTGCAGGACCTGCTCGGCGACCTTCTGCACCTTGGCGTCGATGGTGAGGCGCACGTCGTTGCCCTGGATGGGGTCGATGGTGTCGACCGTGCCCACCACGTTGCCGGCAGCGTTGATCTCCACGCGCTTGACGCCGCGGTCGCCCTGCAGGTAGCTCTCGAATGCCTGCTCGGCACCGTCCTTGCCCACGATGTCGCCGCTCTCGTAGCTGTGGGCGTTGTTGGTCTGGGCAAGCTCCTCTTGGCTGATGGTGCCGGCGTAGCCCAGCACGTGGGCGGCCAGAGTGCCCTGGGGGTAGGTGCGCACGGTGCGCGCCTCGACGCTCACGCCGGGAAAGGCGCTGGGGTGCTCGGTGATGTAGGCGACAGCGCGCTCGTCGACGTCGAGGGCAATGAGGCGGTCTGCCTGGGCGCCCTCAGTGGAGCTGCCCGCAAGCTGGGCCACCGTCTCGCGCGGGATGCCGAGCACGTTGGAGAGGCGGCGGATGACCTTCTTGTTCGACTGCTCGTCTGCGCTGACGAGAACGGCGAAGGACGAGCGGTTGCCCACGAGCTCCACGCCGTTGCGGTCGAAGATGCGGCCGCGCGGGGCCACGGTGGTGTACTCCGTGATGCGGTTCTCCTCGGCCTTCTCCGTGTAGTCCTGGCCGCTGATGACCTGCATCGACCACAGCTTGACGAAGAGCGCGCCCAGGCCCACGCCCGCGATGCCCATGAAGGCGAGGAAGCGGCGGCGCATGTTGGCCTCGCCATCGACGGAGTCGTTGTCGACGGTCTGCGTTGCCGCCATGGTGGAGTTGGTCTTGGTCGAGTCGAGCTTGAAGACGCTGCCGGGCTTCTTGCCGGAGCGTATGACGACGATGATGAGGGCGATCGCCGCGATGAACAGCAAGACGATCAACGAT
This sequence comes from Coriobacteriales bacterium, assembly GCA_051876105.1. GTDB lineage: Bacteria > Actinomycetota > Coriobacteriia > Coriobacteriales > QAMH01 > W2P13-069. The sequence continues at coordinate 43,376 of JBJEHN010000073.1, forward strand.
GCACGCACAGCCTCGGTCACGGGCGACTCACCTCCTTCTGGGATCTCTCTCTGCGCAAGCGGCGGGCCGTGCTAGCCCAGGAAGCCGCCCCTGCCGCCGAGCCCGAGCCCGGAGCCCATGCGGGGCGCCTCGGCCGGGGTCACCATGCTCATGGTCGCCAGCCCGATGGCGGCAAACACGGCGGTGTAGGCGCCGCAGGGCAGGGCGTAGGTCACCATGGTGCCCAGCGAGCCGCCCACAGCGGAGCTGCCGAGCACCGTTGCCACCCCGAAGAGCAGCGACGCCAGCATGCTCACGACGATGCCGATGACGGCGGCCATCACCGGCCCGGTCTCCATGTTGCTCCCGAGCGCGCCGCAGACGACGCCCGCGATGACCAAGGTGAGTGCCATCGCGCCGATCACGCCGTCCCCTGCGAAGTCGTAGAGCAGCCCCAGGGCAAAGCCGGCCACCGCTCCCGCCGCAACCCCCGAGCGCAGCCCGATGAAGAGCACCGGGATGATGAGGAAGTTGGGCAGCGCGCCGAAGAGCTGCACCGCCGGCGCGATCGCAAGCTGGAGCAGGGTGCACACGGCGACCGTGATGATGTAGACGAGACCCTTGTCCATGGGCTACTCCCCCTCTCCGGGCTGCGGGTCCTGCCCGCCACCGTCACCGTCGCCCTCGCCGGCGCCCTGGTCCTCGCCGTCCTGGGGGGTGGCGGTGCTGCCCACAACCGGGGCGAGGATGCTTTCCAGGAGCTCCTTGTCGACCAGGCTCTTGGTGGCGTCCTCGTTGCCGGTGAGAACCAGCACCTCCTCGCAGTTGCGGATGGAGGAGATGGGGTTGACGATGATGCGGTAGTACATCTTGGAGGCATCCCTCTCCACCGAGCCAACCGTGCCCACCACGATGCCGCGCGGGTAGGTGCCGCCGGCACCGGAGGTGATGACGATGTCGCCCTCGCCCACGGAGCTGTCGACGCTGACGTACTCCATCATCAGGGTGCCGTCGTAGGAGCCGGTGATGATGCCGGTGGCCCTCGTGCCCTGGATCATAGCGGAGACGCTGCTGTCTGCGTCTGTGATGAGGCGCACCACGGAGGTGCCGGCGCTCACGCTCTCGACCTGGCCGTAGAGGCCGCAGGAGCTCATGACGCCCATACCGACGCGCACGCCGTCGTCGCTGCCAACGTTGATAGTGGCGGTGTGGTCCCAGCCGCTCTTGACGTTGAGGACCCTGCCGGAGACCGTCTCCAAGCCGTAGCTGTCCGACAGGCCGAGCAGAGCTGTGAGGCGCTGGTCCTGCTGGCGGTACTCCTCGAGCTGGGCAACGAGCACGCGGAGCTGCTCGTTCTCCTGCTTGAGCGCGGAGACGTCCTCCTCGCTCATGCCCGCCGTGCCGTCAGGCTCGCTGCTGAGCGCCCTGAACGGGGTGGCGATGACGGAGGTCAGCTCCTGGAGGGGCGACGCGACGGCGTGCACCGCGTTGCGCACCACGCCGAAGGCCCCGCCGTTGTCCATGCGGACGGAGACGGTCATCAGGAGAACGGACACAACAACCAAGACGACCGGGATGATCCATCCACCCGGTCGCCTCGGTTGGTTTTGGTTTGAGAAGCTCAAGCCGGGCATCGGTGGGGCCTATCTGCGCTGGCCCACGCCCTGGGTCCCCTGGGCGAGGAAGTCCGGGGACTCCAACACCGCGGCACAGCCCTCGACCACGTTGATGAGGGCGGTCTCGGAGACGTGAACGGGGATGCCGATCTCCTTGCGGAGGCGCTCGTCGAGGCCCCTGAGCAAGCCGCCGCCGCCGGTGAGCGTGATGCCGTACTCCATGAGGTCGCTGGCGAGGTCGGGCGGGGTCTCGTCGAGGGTGTCCTTGACCGCTTGGATCATCTTGGCGACGGGCTCCTCGAGGGCCTCGCGCACGTCCTCGCTCTCGATGCGCACCGTGCGGGGAAGGCCACTGAGCAGGTCGCGGCCGCGAACCTCGACGTCGACCTCCTCGACCAAGGGGGCGGCAGAGCCGATGGTGATCTTGATCTCCTCGGCCGTGCGCTCGCCGATGGCGAGGTTGTAGTGGGTCTTGGCATACTGGACCACCGCGGTGTCGAAGGCGTCTCCGGCAACGCGGATGGAGGTGGCGTTGACGATGCCGCCGAGCGAGATGACGGCGACCTCCGTGGTGCCGCCGCCGATGTCGACGACCATGGAGCCGGTGGGGCTCTCGACGGGCAGGCCCGCGCCGATGGCGGCTGCCATGGGCTCCTCGATCAGGAAGCACTGGCGGGCGCCGGCGGTGATGGTGGCCTCGAAGACAGCGCGCTTCTCGACGCTGGTGACGCCGCTAGGCACGCACACGACGACGCGCGGCTTGGCGCTCCAGGGCATGCGACGGCCCTGGGCCTTGCTGATGAAGTAGCGCAGCATGGCCTCGGTGGTGTCGAAGTCGGCGATGACGCCGTCTTTGAGAGGCCTCATGGCAACGATGTTGCCAGGGGTGCGGCCAAGCATCTCCTTGGCCTCGGCGCCGACAGCGAGCACGCGCTGCTGGGACTGGTCGATGGCGACGACAGAGGGCTCGTTGATCACGATGCCCTGGCCGCGGACGGACACCAGGGTGTTGGCGGTGCCCAGGTCGATGGCCATGTCGTTGCCGAAGTTACCGAAGAGGGAGTCGAATAGCGACATAGTCGCCCTTTCTCTAATCACGAGCAGGGTGTTGCAAACGCTAATAGTAACAGAGGGTCATAGGCGGGGCCAATGGAGACCCTGTGAACAAGGGGGCCGCTGCACCCAGGCAACGGCCCCCTCGGATTCTGCTGTCAAAAGCGGCTTACTCGCCGAAGAACACCTTGATCTCGCGCTCGGCGGAGGCGACGGAGTCGGAGCCGTGGATGACGTTCTCGTCGACGGTCAGGCCGAAGTCGCCGCGGATGGTGCCGGGGGCAGCCTCTGCGCAGTTGGTGGCGCCCATGAGCTTGCGCATGGTGGCAACGGCGTTCTCGCCGGAGACGACCATCTTCACGACGGGGCCGGAGGTGATGTAGGAGATGAGGCCCTCGTAGAAGGGCTTGCCCTTGTGCTCGCCGTAGTTGGACTCGGCCTCTTCCATGGTGACCATGCCGAGCTCCATGCGCTCGATGGTCAGGCCGACGCGCTCGATGCGGGTGATGATCTCGCCGATGTGGCCGTTGCGGACGCCGTCGGGCTTGATCATGTTGTAAGTCTTCTCGATGGCCATCTAGATGGCTCCTTTCATCTGTGTTCCTTCTCTTTCACCGGCAGCGCGGCGCGCGCCCCGCTGCCTATTACCACCCGCGGGCTAGTGCTCGCTGGGGAAGTACAGCTCAACATACTCGATGTTCCAGCTGATGAGGTCGCGCCCCATCATAACCTCGTAGTATGCGGTGCCCCCCTCTTCGAGGGCGGCCTCGACGTAAACGGTGCTGTTGGAGAGCCCGCGCTCGACAGCGGCCACCTCGTACGACTCGATACCTTCGAGCACGGCCATCTGGGTCTCGCGCGACTCCTGGGTCACGGACTCGTTCCAGTAGACGTCGGTGCTCTCGGACGCGATGGCTGCGTCGAGGAAGCGCTGGGCGACCTGCTCTTGCAGGGGGTAGCCGTAGCCGCGCACGTAGGCGAAGGCGGCTGCGGCAGCCAGCAGGATGAGGACGATGACGATGCCCAGCGCCACCTTGAGACCGCGGTTGCCCTTGCGGGCCTTGCGGCGCTCCTCCTTGGCAGCCTGTTCGATAGCCTCCTCCGTGATGGTGAAGAAGGCGGTGTCCTCCGGGCTGGGGATAAGGGTGTCCTCCTGCGGCTGCAGGGGCTCGGGCTCGTACTCGGGCTCGGGTGCGGCCTCTTCCTCGCCCTCCGCCGCCTCGCCGATGACGGGCAGGGAGATGACGGGGAAGGTCTCGGTCACAGCCTCGGAGATGTCTGCAGCGGGCTCTTCGGCGGGGGCGTCCGCAGGCTCGGGCTCCTGCTCGCCTTGCACGAGCGGAGAGGGCTCCCACATGGCGGCGCTGTCCTCGGGCTCGCCGCCCTGCGGCTGCTCGGCCGCGGGCTCAGCTTCGTCCTCCCCGGCCTCGTCTGCGGGAGCAGGAGCGGCCTCGGGGGCCGGCTCGGGCTCGGGGGCAGGATCTTCGGCCGGCGAGGGCTCCGCTAGCTCGGCGGGCTCGAGCTCTTCGGCGGCAGGCCCTGCCTGCAGGGAGCGCCCGTCAACTGCGCCCAGCACCGCGCCGAAGCGGTCGCGCAGGGAGCGCGCCATCACCAGGTCGTGTGCGGCAACGGCCGAGAGGCGGTAGCTGCCGTCCGCGGTGGCGGCCTCGAGGGAGGCCACGGCCTCTGCCACCCTGCCGCATGCCAGGTAGGCCTGGCCCAGGCAGGCGCGGCACTTGTTGGCGCTCGCAGCGGAGAGCCCCAGGTCGAGCGCTGTCTCCAGCGTGGAGACGGCGTCTGCGTGGCGCTCGAGCCCCATGAAGCAGATGCCGAGGTTGATCAGAGCCTTGCCCGGAGCGGGGTTGGCAGGGTCGAGCGCGGCCTCGCGGTACGCGGTGCCGGCCTCTTCCATGGAGCCGAGCTTGAGCTGCACGGCGCCGATGCCGCTGAGAGCCTTGTAGGGCGTGGGGTAGCCGGGGTAGTCCAGGGCCTTGGCGAACGCCGCAAGGGCCCTGGGATAGTCCTCCGAGGACAGGTAAGCCGTGCCCAGGTTGACCAGCAGCGAGGGCTGGCGCTCCGGCTCGACCAGCTCGATGGCCTTACCGTAGTACTCAGCCGCCTTTGCGGGCTGGCCGCTCTTGATGTAGCAGTTGCCGATCAAGTGGAAAAACTTGCCGGCCTCTGCGTCAGAGAGCTCCTCGACGTCATGGCTGCACGCAGAGAAGCCCACGAGGGCGGTCTTGTAATCGCCCCGAGCGTATGCCTCCTGTGCCTCTGTGAAAACCGCGATGTCCACTGGCAGCCCCTATCCTCGCATTCGGTCTAGTTGGCGTTCTCGATGACGATGGACTCCATCACATCGCCCTTGCGCAGGCTGTGGACAACCTCGATGCTCTCTGCATCCATGCAGTCGCCGAAGACGGTGTAGTTGGGGTCCAGGAAGTGCTGGGCACCCAGGCAGAAGTAGAACTGGGAGCCGGCGGAGTTGGGCATGGAGGAGCGGGCCATGGCCATGGTGCCGTCCTCGTGGCTGTTGTGGGGGTTGGTGGAGTACTCCTCCTGGATGGAGTAGCCGGGGTTGCCGGTGCCGTTGCCCAGCGGGCAGCCGCCCTGGATCACGAAGTCCGGCACGTAGCGATGGAACTTGAGGCCGTCGTAGTAGCCCTTCTGGGCGAGCTCGACGAAGTTGCCCACGTGGATGGGCGCGTCCTCGCCGTGGAGCTGGACGCGGATGACGCCCTTGTTGGTGGTGATGGTTGCGGTCTCGCGGCCGTTGGGCTTGTACTCGGGGGTGTAGAGTGCCATTTCTGTTCCTCCTGAGAGCACGCTAACGCGCGCCGTTATACGACATTAACTCCCCAATTCTAGCAGTTATCGGCTGCGAGCCACTTTAGCAGCGGCGTTGTGGTAGATTTCTTGCTTGCAGCTGCCCGTGGCAGCGCACGTCCTCTTAGCTCAGCTGGATAGAGCGTCTGCCTCCGGAGCAGAAGGCCGCAGGTTCGAACCCTGTAGAGGGCACCAGCAAAACCGCAGGTCAAAGGCACACCCGCCTTTGGCCTGCTCTGCGTTTACAGGCGCTCTTGCTGGCGCTGCCTGGCAAGCTCGAGGCCCTTGGCCACAAAGCCGCCGGAATAGCGCTCGCGGATGATGTGGGTGTAGCGGTTCGAGCTGTCGACGAACTTGGAGAGCTGGTAGTCGAGGCAGGCCATGACCTCGCCGCCGGCGCCGATGCCCTCGTAGAACTCCCGCATGAAGCCGATGACGTGGCGCGCCGCCTTGGCTGCCGTGTTGGCCGTGCCCAAGGGGCTCACGATGCGCACCGTCTTGAGGTCGTAGTGGCTGGCGTTCTTGAAGTTCTGCGCGGCCTGGACCTGGTGCCTCTCCTCGAAGGGCTCGGCCGGCGTCGAGGCGAGCCACACCAAGAACAGCTGCGCGAAGAAGACGTCGCTCACGTTGACGCCCGCTGGGTAGAGCGGGTTGAGGTCGAACATCCTCAGCTCGATGTGGCTCACGTCGCCCGCCCTCAGGGCGTCGAGCCCGTAGGCGCCGCGCGGCTTGATGCGGATGGGGTAGTAGAGCTCGCTGGGCGCGCAGACGAGCCCACTGTCCACGTAGCGCTGGATGCTGTCCGCGTAGGCCCGCACGTTGGAGTAGTCGAGCACCGGGGTGAAGTAGTTCCAGTAGCCCAGCTCGCTGCAGCGCACCGTGCCCAAGCCCAGGAAGAGGTCCTCTCCCATGCGCTTCTTCTCCACAAACGACGAGTCCATGAGGGGGCTTGCCGCCGTGACGGCCGTCATGAGCCAGCCGTAGGCCACCGCGCGCTCTGCCAGGCGAACGTAGAGCTCGTCCTTGTAGGCGGTGAAGTCCTGCTCGCCGCTCGCCTCGAAACTCGCCTGCAGCAGCTCGTCGGCAAACGAGTAGTTGAAGTGGATGCCGGAGAACGCCATCTTATAGCGGCCGTAGCGCTCGCTGAGGTACTCGCGGTAAGCGGTCTTGTAGGCTTGCTCGCCCGTGTACTGGGCGATGGGGATGTCCTGCTCGCTGCGGATGTAGGGCGGGTTGGAGAAGGGCCACAGGAGCTCCGGCTCCGGCAGGGCCGCCAGCGTGCGCTGCACGAGTGCGTCGTGAGCCTCGAGCTCGGCCACAGCCTCCTGGGGGCTGCCGCTCACGCCTGTGTTGATCTCGAGCTGGTTCTCGGAGAAGTCGCAGAGGATGTTGGGGTGGTCCGGGAAGGGGCTGGGGGTCTGGGCGAGGAAGCCGTCGCGCGTGATGCGCAGGCTCTCGCGCTCGAGCCCGAAGTTGCCCTTGAAGAGCAGGGACCTGACCCGGCTGTCCTCGACGTGTAGCATGCGGCCCCTCTCTGGTGGAAACGGTGGCTAAATCCTAGTCCTTCAGTAGGATTTAGTCCAGCCTGCTCAGCATAATGTAGCGCATGGGCGGCGGCGTGCGGCGGGTGACGCGCTGCCGCCGCACGCCGCACTGCGCGCGCCCGCGGCGCGCATAACCGCTAGAATGTGGTCTCACACACGCCTCCTTAGCTCAGTTGGATAGAGCATCGGACTTCTAATCCGGCGGTCGCAGGTTCGAGCCCTGCAGGGGGCGCCAGCTCGAGCAACACGGGCCGGGGGCGGCGCACGCCCCCGGCCCGTTCGCGTTCTTCGGCAGGCCGCGCGCCTACAGGCCCTTGGCCTTGAGCAGCTTCACGGTCTCGACGAGCTCGCGCAAGGTGAGGTCGATCTGCCCCTCGAGCTCGCGGAGGTTGCGCAGGTCGTCTGCCACCGTCATGTCGACGGTGCCCTGGCTGCGCGCGAGGTGGCGGCGCAGCTGGGTCTCGACGTCTACCAGGCGCTTTTTCACACCCACGACCTCGAGCCCAATGCGCGCCAGGCTCTCGCTGCTGCCCGCGCGCTGGCTCTCCTCGTAGAGGTCGAGCAAGTACGACGAGATCGACTTGCCCTGCTCCGTGGCAGACGCGGCGATGGCGTCCTTCTGCGCGGGGTTGCAGCTGATGTTGAGGCGGCCGGTGTGGTACTCGCCCTCTTTCTTCCTGCGTATAGCCATGGAGCCCCCTACTTGTGGCCCTCGCCGGCCATCATGTGAACCGCATGCTCGAACTGCCCGTACACGGCCTCGAAGTTCTCCTCTGCAGCCTTCTTGCTGCCAGGGAGGTTGACCACCAGGCAGCGCCCGCGCTGGGCGGCGGTTGCGCGGCTCAGCATGGCGCGGCCGGTCTTGGTCATGGAGTATGCCCTCATTGCCTCGCCGATGCCGGGGACCTCGCGGTCGCAGACGGCGAGCGTGGTCTCCGGGGTGACGTCGCGCAGGCTCAGGCCGCTGCCGCCGCAGGTGAGGACGATGTCTGCCTTGAGCTCGTCGGCTGCGGCGATGATCGCGCTGCCGATCTGGGAGGCCTCGTCCTTGACGATGACATGGCTTGCCACCTCCCAGCCGTTGGCGCGGATGAGTTCCTCGAGGCGCATGCCGGCGGTGTCTTCCTCGATGGTGCGGGTGTCGCTGCAGGTGATGATCGCAAAGCGCAGTGCCATGGTGTTCCTCGCTCCCTAGTCCCTGGTCCAAAGGCCGGTCTTGCCGCCCTCCTTGCGCAGCAGGCGCACGTCGCAGATCTCCATGCCGCGGTCGACGGCCTTGCACATATCGTAGACCGTGAGCAGCGCGATCGAGACGCCGGTGAGGGCCTCCATCTCGATGCCGGTCTTGCCGGTGACGCCGGTGGTCATGACGGCGTGGATGCCCACGCGGCCGTCCTCGCGCTCGCCGGGCAGGATGGGCTCGAGGTCGCACTTGGACTTGGTGAGGTTGAGCGGGTGGCACATGGGGATGAGGCTGCTGGTCTGCTTGCAGCCCATGATGCCCGCCACGCGAGCGCAGGCCAGGACGTCGCCCTTGGCCGCAGTGCCCTCGACGATCATGTCGAGGGTGTCTTGGTGCATGAAGATGAAGCCCTCTGCGGTGGCGATGCGCTGGGTGTCTGCCTTGGCAGAGACGTCGACCATGCGCACGGCGCCGTGCTCGTCGACGTGGGTCAGCGCGCCGGTGTCTGCTCCGGTGATCTGCGCGGTGCCGGCAGAGAGCCCGCCGGGGATGGTGTCGCTCATGGGTTGGCTTCCTTTCGTGTTCGCTGGCCCCGCGATGCGGGGCGTGTGGCTGGTGTGGCTGGTGGGGCGGCTAGCCGCCGATCTGGCTCATGCGGCGATCGGTGCCCTCGCGGTGGTGGTGGGCGTCGGGCTTGACGTTGAGGGCGGCGTAGAGGGCGTTGCGGACGTCGTCGTCGCTGCCCTGCAGGGCCGCCTTGACGTCGATCTCCTCGTCGCTGAACAGGCAGGGGCGGATCTTGCCGTCTGCCGTAAGGCGCAGGCGGTTGCACTGCGCGCAGAAGTGGTTGCTCACCGCGCTGATGAAGCCCACGGTGCCCTGGGCGCCCGGGAACCTCCAGTAGCGGGCGGGGCCGCCTCCGCCGGGGGCGTCCTCCTTGGAGAGGGGCTCAAGCGCGGGCAGACCCTCCGCGGCTGCCGCGTCGTCGATGATCTGGCGCAGCTCCTCACTGGGGATGGTGTCGTGGATGTCCCAGCCGGAGCCCGTGCCGCCGCTGCTCTCTCCCACGGGCATGTACTCGATGAAGCGCACGTGCAGCGGGCGGTCGAGCGACATCTTGGCGAACTCCAGGAAGTTCTGGTGCTCGCTGCGCACGGCCACAGCGTTGATCTTGACCGGGTCGAAGCCGTACTCCAGCGCGCAGTCGATGGCGGCGAAAACGTCCTCTATCTTGCCGAGGCGGGTTATCTCGCGGTACTTGTCCGCATCGAGGGTGTCGAGGCTGATGTTCACGCGGTCGAGCCCGGCGTCCTTGAGCTCGCGCGCCATGCGCGGCAGCAGAATGCCGTTGGTGGTGAGGCTCACGTCCTGGATGCCGGCGGCCTTGATGTCTGTGATGAGGCTCACGAGGCCCTTCTTCACCAGGGGCTCGCCGCCGGTGAGGCGCACCTTCTTGATGCCCTCCTCGGCTGCGATGCGGGCCACGCGGGCGATCTCCTCGATGCGCAGCATCTCCTTGTGCGACTTCCACGCCACGCCCTCGGCCGGCATGCAGTAGATGCAGCGCAGATTGCAGCGGTCTGTCACAGAGATGCGCAGGTAGTCTATCTCTCTGCCAAGATGGTCCTTCACGGTCTCTCCTCCCTTGGTCCGGGGCCGATGATAGCGCCCCGGCGCATTACGTTAGAGCTTGGGGTCGCGGATGCCAGCGAGCTGGCAGAAGTAGCGGGCGACCTCCAGGTGGTCTTCCAGCCCGAAGACGGGCTTGCCTTCCGCGCACACCTGCTCGGCGAACGCGGGGTTGTCGGTGATGAGGGCGATGCGCTCCTCGGGGGCCAGCTTGAGGCCCTTGCCGTTGGCGACGCGGCTGAGCTCAACGGCGCCCTCCGCATCCACGCGGAAGCCCTCGACGATGACGAAGTCGACCTCGGCGCCGATCTGCGCGATGAGCTCGTCGCGCGTGACCTCCCCCTGGGGTGTCGAGCGAAAGATCGCGTACTGCATGGCGCTGGAGAGCACCACGGGGTTGGCGCCGGCCTGGGCGTACTTCCAGGAGTCCTTGCCCTTCTGATCCACCGTCTCTGCCTTGTGGCCGTGGTGCTTGATGACGCCCACGCTGTAGCCCGCGGCGGTGAGTATCTCGACTACCTTGGTGAAAAACGTCGTCTTACCGGAGTTGGACCAGCCGGTGACGGTGATGACGGGCACACCCGCCGTTACGGGAGCTAGCTGCATGGAGCCTCCATTTGGTGCAGTTTATTTGACGTTAAGGATACCCCATGCGCGCACTGAGCGCCCCCAGGGCTCCCCCTCCCCCGCCAAGGCGTTACCTCGCCCGCCAAAGGCGCTCTAGCTGCGCGGGGCGGCCTTCTCCCCAGATGCCTTGGGCCCGCTCAACTCGGAGACGAGGATAGCGGCGAAGATGAGGGCAAACCCCAGCAGCAGCCGCGGTGTGAGCGCCTCGCCGAAGAAGGCCACGCTGAAGACCGTCCCGAAGACGCTCTCCAGGGCGAAGAGCAAGCTCACCTGGGCGGGTGGCACGTGGGTTTGGGCGAGGTTCTGCGCCGTGCTGGCATAGCAGCTGCCCAAGACGACGATGTAGGCCATCTGCAGCAGGAAGGCGGGCTCGGTGAACGCCTGCGGCTCGAAGGGGATGCCGAGCAGCAGGCCCGCGACGGCGGCGAAGGCCCCGCTGCTGAGCATCTGCACCACGGTGACGGCCACCACGTCGTGCTGGCGGATGAGCAGGGCGATCGAGACGATCTCTGCGCCGTAGAGCACGGCCGAAAGCGCGCTCACGCCGTCCCCCCAGCTGACGCTCAGGTCGCCCTGCAGGGTCACGAGCGCCATGCCCGCAACGCACACGGCAGCAGCGAGGAGCTTGCGCGCACTGGGGCGGCGGCGGGCCACGAGCCACCAGATGAAGGGCACGGTCACGCAGTAGCAAGCCGAGAGGAAGGCGTTCTTGGCGGGCGTCGTGCCGCTCAGGCCCCAGAACTGGCTGCCGTAGCCCAAGAAGCTGAAGAAGCCGATGACGATGCCGGCCTTGAGGAGCCCGGGGCTCATGGTGCGGCGCACCCGCGGGAGGAAGGCGAGCCCCAGCAGCGCGCCTGCCAGGGCAAAGCGCACGGCGATGACCCAGACGGGGTGCAGGGAGCCCACGGCGAACTTGGACACGACGAAGTTGCCGCCCCAGATGACGGTGGCGCTCACCAGCACCAAGCGGAAGAACCACTCGGGGCGCTCTGCGGGCTTGTCCTGTGCCAAGATAGGCCCCCAACATCAAAACAGGCCGCCACGAGGGCAGCCCGGTACAGTGCTATGGAGCGGCAGACGGGACTCGAACCCGCAACAACCAGCTTGGAAGGCTGGGGCTCTACCATTGAACTACTGCCGCGCGTAGCGAGGTAGTCTAGCACAACTTGGCCCCACACGCAGGCAGCGGCTGGTATCATCGGCCCCAAACGCACGCAGAAGCCGACCCCGGCTCACGCAGCCACCCGTACCAGAGAAGGAGCAGAGCATGAAGGTTCTCATGATTAACGGAAGCCCCCGCGAAGGCGGCAACACCGCCTTGGCGCTGGCAGAGATGGCCAAGGTCTTGCAGGAGGAGGGCGCAGAGGTCGAGACCGTCCAGGTGGGCCGCGAGGCAGTCCGCGGCTGCGTGGCCTGCTACGGCTGCGGCAAGCTCGGCAAATGCGTCTACGACGACATGGTCAACGAACTGGCACCCAAGTTCGCCGAGGCAGACGGCCTGGTGGTGGGCTCGCCCGTCTACTATGCCAGCGCCAACGCCACCCTGAGCGCCCTGCTCGACCGCCTCTTCATGAGCACCAAGTTCGACAAGACCATGAAGGTGGGCGCGGCCGTGGCCGTGGCCCGCAGGGGCGGCATCACCGCCACCTTCGACCAGCTCAACAAGTACTTCTTCATCAGCGGCATGCCCGTGGCCAGCGGCCAGTACTGGAACGGCGTGCACGGCCGCATCCCCGGCGAGGCAGACCAGGACCTCGAGGGCATGCAGCAGATGCGCACCCTGGCACGCAACATGGCCTTCCTCATGAAGTCCATCGCCTTGGGCAAGGAGGCCTACGGCCTGCCCGAGCGCGAGGAGAGCATCCACACCAACATGATCCGCTAAGCCAGCGCAGGGTAGCGCAGGCCACAGCATGGAAAAGGCGCCCCGCGAGGCGCCTTTTGCGTTTGAGGTGGTCGGGGTGACAGGATTCGAACCTGCGACATCCTGCTCCCAAAGCAGGCGCGCTACCAGGCTGCGCCACACCCCGACGTGCGAGCGGGCCCCATGATACCCGATTGGAGGGGCCCTGGGGCAAGGTCTTTAGACCAGGCGGGCGAACTTGCGCTTGCCCACCTGCAGCACGGCGCCTGCCAGCTCCTGAGCGGGGACGTTGTAGGTCTTGGCGGCCAGGGCCTGTCCGTTGACCTTCACGCCGCCGCCGTCGATGAGCCTGCGGGCCTCGCCGTTGGTGCCGGCCAGCTTGCAGGCAACCAGCACGGGCGGCAGGAAGACCCCGCCCTTCTCCGCGTCGTCCACCAGCTCGATGGAGAACTCCTCGATGTCCTCGGGGGCCTCGTGCTCCTTGAAGAGCTTGTCGAAGGCCTCCTCGGCCGCCGCGGCGTCTTGCGCGGAGTGGTAGATGGTGACGAGCTCGCGGCCCAGCTGGCGCTTGACCTTGTTGGGGTGCAGCTCGCCGCTGGCCAGGCCGGCCTCGATGGCGTCGACCTCGGCAACAGGCATGGCGGTGGCCACGCGGAAGTACTTGACCATCAGCTCATCGGGGATGCTCATGACCTTGCCGAACATGTCAGCCGGCTCGTCTGTGAGGCCGATGTAGTTGCCGTAGCTCTTGGACATCTTCTTCACGCCATCAGTACCCTCGAGCAGGGGCAGGGTGAGCGCCACCTGGGGCTCCATGCCCAGCTTCTCCATGAGCTCGCGGCCCGCCAGCAGGTTGAAGAGCTGGTCGCTGCCGCCGATCTCCACGTCTGCCTTGATGACGACGGAGTCGTAGGCCTGCATGACCGGGTAGAGGAACTCGTGCAGGGCGATGGGCAGGTGGTTGGTGTAGCGGTTGTTGAAGTCGTCGCGCTCGAGGATGCGGGCAACCGTGAAGTTGGAGAGGATGCTCAACAGCTTTGCCAGGTCAAGGCTGAGGATCCACTCGCTGTTGTGGCGGACGTCGGTCTTGGCGGGGTCGAGGATCTTCATGGCCTGGTCCATATAGGTCTGGGCGTTGGCCTCGATCTGCTCCTTGGAGAGCTGGGGGCGGGTTGAGTTGCGCCCGCTGGGGTCGCCGATGAGGGCGGTGCCGTCGCCGATGATGAGGGTGACGCGATGGCCCAGGTCCTGGAACTGTCGCAGCTTGCGCAGGGGCACGGCGTGGCCGATGTGCAGGTCCGGGCTGGTGGGGTCGACGCCCAGCTTGATGTTGAGGGGCTCGCCGCGGTCCAGCTTCTCCTTCAGGCCGTCGAGGGGCTTTATCTCATGAACACCCGACTGGATGATGTGGAGCTGTTCTTCTGTGGAAAGCATAGGTGCCTGACCTTTCCGTGGAAATGCGAAAACGTCCCGCGATGATACCACCACGGGACGCTGCATGCCTACACGCTGGAGCCTGCCGGCTGCCGGGCGCTACTTGGTGCCGAAGATGCGGTCGCCCGCGTCGCCCAGGCCGGGGACGATGTAGGCGTCGTCGTTGAGGCACTCGTCGACGGCGGCGACGTAGATGTCGACGTCCGGATGGGCAGCCCGCACGGCCTCGATGCCCTGAGGTGCCGCCACGAGGTTCATGAGGCGGATGTTGGCGCAGCCGCGGGCCTTGAGGGCGCTGATGGCGTCGACGGCGCTGCCGCCCGTTGCGAGCATGGGGTCGACGACGATGACCTCGCCCTTCTCGATGCCCACGGGCATCTTGTAGTAGTACTCGACAGGCTGCTTGGTCTCCTCGTCGCGGTACATGCCGATGTGGCCCACGCGCGCTGTGGGAAGGAGGTTCTGCAGGCCGTCGACCAGCCCCAAGCCGGCACGCAGGATGGGGACGATGGTGATGGGAGTGTCCTCGAGCATGGGGAACTCGGCCTTGCAGATGGGCGTCTCGACCTCGACCATCTTGGTCTTGAGGTCGCGGAAGACCTCGTAGCCCATGAGCATGGAGATCTCTGTGAGCTGGTGGCGGAAGTCCATCGACGAGGTCTCCTTGCGGCGCATGCGAGACAGCTTGTCGGAGATCAGCGGGTGGTCGAACACGTGGACTTGGCTCATGGCAGACCCTTCCTTGTCTGTGCGGCGGCCGGCCCGGAAGCAAAGCGCGCGCTCCCTGTGCAACGACGCCACCATAGTTCATTTCCCTAAAGTATACTTGCGGCGGTTTTGCCTTGAAGCCTCAATCGCAAAGGAGATGGAATGGCTACGTCACAAGAAGACCTCGTCCCCACCATGGGCGCTGAGGACAGCCCCGAGGCAATATACGACGCGCGCACGCTGGGGGCGCCCAAGATGGTGGTGTTCGGGTTCCAGCACATGTTCGCGATGTTCGGTGCCACGATCCTAGTGCCCATCCTCACCGGTCTCTCGGTCAGCGCGACGCTGCTCTTCGCCGGCTTGGGCACCCTGCTCTTCCATTTCCTGGCCAAGGGGCGCGTGCCTGCCTTCCTGGGCAGCTCCTTCGCCTTCATCGCAGGCTACGCCGCCATCGCCCCCAACGGCGAGGCGGAGCTGCTGCCCTACGCCTGCTTCGGCGTGGCGTGTGCGGGCCTGCTCTACCTGGTGCTCAGCGCCTGCTTCAAGGCCTTCGGCACCGAGCGTGTCATGCGCTTCTTCCCGCCGCTGGTCACCGGCCCCATCGTCATCGCCATCGGCCTCACCCTGGCGCCCAGCGCCATCAACAACTGCTCCGCCAACTGGCTCATGGCAGCTGTGGCCGTGGTGATCATCTTCATCTGCAACATCTGGGGCAAGGGCATGATCAAGATCATCCCCGTCCTCATGGGCGTGCTCGTCTCCTATGTGGCCGCGATGCTGCTCATCCCCACCTGCAGCCAGGTGGTCGACATCGCCGGCACCGCCACCTACTGCATGTTCGGCAACCCCAACCTGCAGCTCGTGAGCGTGGCCGCGCTCGAGGGCATCGCCACTGCCCCGTGGATCGGCCTGCCGGTGGCCTTTGACAACACGGTCTTCGGGCTGTTCGCCAACGGCTGCGACACCGGCCTGCTGATTACCGCCGTCATCACGATCATGCCGCTGGCCTTCGCCACCATGATCGAGCACATCGGCGACGTCTCCGCCATCAGCTCCACCTGCAACCGCAACTTCATCGCCAACCCCGGCCTGCACCGCACCCTGCTCGGCGACGGCCTGGCCACTATCCTGGCAAGCCTCTTCGGCGCGCCGGCCAACACCACCTACGGCGAGAACACCGGCGTGCTCGCCCTCACCAAGGTCTACGACCCGCGCGTCGTACGCCTGGCGGCTTGCTTCGCCATCGTGTTCAGCTTCTGCCCCAAGTTCGCCGCAGTCATCGGCGCCATGCCCACCTGCGTCATCGGCGGCGTCTCCATGGTGCTCTACGGCATGATCTCTGCCGTGGGCGTGCGCAACCTGGTCGAGGCCCGCGTCGACTTCTCGCACACCCGCAACGTCCTCATCGCCGCCATCATCCTGGTCCTGGCGCTGGGCATCGCCTACAGTGCCGGCGGCGCCATCGCCTTCACCGTGGGCGGCGTGGCCATCAGCCTTTCCGGCCTGGCCGTGGGCTCCCTGGCGGGCATCATCCTCAACGCCGTCCTGCCTGTTGACGACGACAAGCCCACGAACCCCCTCGAGGGCCCGAGCAAGGCCCTGCGCGAGCAGATGGACGACCTGGGCACCCCCGTTAGCGCAGACGACCCGGCCACCGAGCTCGTCAACGCCGAGCGCAAGGCCAAGGAGCAGCTCGAGCGGCAGTAGCTGCCTCCCCCACAACAACGAGGGACGCCCCCGGCAGCAGCGCCGGGGGCGTCCTTTTCTCGTATCACAGTGTTCGGCGTCACGCCCTAGCGCTTGCCGCCGCGCTTGTTGGCGTTGAACTTGCCCCGGTTCTCCTTGCGAACCACGCCGCGCTTGGTGCCGGCGTCGCCGCGGGCCTGCATGTTCTTGGCACCGGCCAGGCCGCCCTTCTCCTTGCGCTGGGCGCGCGCCTGGCTGCGGGCCTCCTGGAGCTCGAACTCAGCGCGGGCCTCCCTGCCTGCCTTGACAGAAGCCTCGCTGTCGATGCGGTTGCCGTCGAAGGTCTTGCCCCAGCGTTGCTCGCGCTTGGCGGCGCGGCGCTCGGCCTCCTTCTCCTTGACCGTCTTCTTGGCGCCGGTGCGGTTGCGGAAGAGGTTGCCGGCAGTGCAGCCCTCCTCCTTCTCGAGCGGCTTGCCCTGCAGGGCGCGGCGGGCGCGGTAGAACTGCTCCTCGCCCTCCTGCTCTTCAAGCAGGGTGGTGTCGACGGCAAAGCCCGTGACGCCGGCGCGGCGCAGGTCGCCGATGGCATGGGAGATGTCGAGCTTGACGGCGTTGTAGAGGTGGCCGCGGCCGTAGATGTCAGCCGTGACCGGGAAGAGGTAGCCCTTGCGGTCCTTGTAGAAGCGCGGAGCTCCCTTGCGGCGCTTGCATTTGGCGCACTTGCCGTCGCAGGGGCCCTCTGCCATCAGGAAGCAGTGGTCCGAGACCATGAGCTCCTGCCTGCCGTGGACCACCACGCCCAGGGGCAGCGGGCTGGCGTCTGCGAGCTGCTTGATCTGGGCCAGCGTGAGCTCCGGGCTGATCCAGGCGAAGTCGGCACCCAGCGCCGCCCAGACGCGCAGGGCGTCGGAGTTGGTGGCGTAGAGCTTGGGGCCAGCGGCCTTGCCCGCCTCCAGCTCGCTGATGGTCTGGGCAACGCTGGTGGTCTCGTTGAAGTTGATGCGCGTGACGAAGGCGCTCATCTTGTCTGCCAGCTGGGGCACGGCGGAGGTGTCGAGCTTGCCGCAGGCCAGGCCCCTCTCGCGGGACTCGTGCGCAGCGAGGTCGAGCACGGCCTCCTCGTAGGCGGCGATGGCAGCGGCGCGGCACTTGTGCAGGGCGGAGAAGCCCATGCCCACACCTTCGTCGAGCTGGATGTCCCACTCGATGATGCGGTAGGGGGTGCCGCCCAGGCGGTTGACATGCTCCATGACGTCGTCTTCTGTGATGGCGATGCTGCGCGCCTCCTCCACCACGGCGCCCTCGGCCTGGCCGTGGTTGCCCTTGTCGTCGCTGACCACGACCATCAGGGGCTGGCCCTTGAGTGCGGTCACAGACGCGCGCAGGGCCACGGTCTGCAGGCCCTCCTGGGTGCGCTCGCGGCACTCGCGCGCCAAGGCGGCGCTGCGGATGCGGAAAAGGCGGTCTCCCGGGCTCACCGCGCCGCGGATGTAGAGCTCCACGCGGCCTGGGCGCAGGTCGTCTGCCTGCTGCACCTCGTAGGTGGTGCGGCCCTTGGAGGTCCAGACCTCCAGCAGGTCGCCAGCCTCGATCTGCTCGCTCGTCTCCACCTGGACCATGCCGTTGCGGAAGCCGGAGACCCTGCCCACCAGCACGCCGCGGTTGTTGGGGCGCTTGTAGCCCATCATCTCGTTGCCGCGCTCGCCAGCCAGATAGGCCGGGGAGAACCCGCGCGAGAAGGCCTCGGAGAGGCCGGCTTTCTCCTCGGGCGCTGCCTCATAGCCATCCTCCTCGAGCCAGGCGCGGTCGAGGGCGGCGCGGTAGGTGCCCACCGCGGTGGAGACGTACTCGGCAGACTTCATGCGGCCCTCAATCTTGAGCGAGGCCACACCCGCCGCGATGAGCTGCGGCAGGTAGTCGATGCCCATGAGGTCCTTAGGGCTGAGCAGGTACTCGCCGGGGTCGGCGAGCTTCTTGCCGTCTGCATCGACGAGAGCGTAGGGCAGGCGGCAGGGCTGGGCGCACACGCCCCTGTTGGCGCTGCGGCCGCCGATGAGGCTGCTCAGCAGGCACTGGCCGCTCTGGCAGATGCACAGCGCGCCGTGGACGAAGACCTCGAGGTCCATGCCCAGCTCGGCCAGCTTGGCGATCTGCTCGACGGAGAGCTCGCGGGCCAGGGTCACGCGGCCGAAGCCCAGCTGGCGCGCGAACTCGATGCCCTTGGCGTCGCGGATGTTCATCTGGGTGGAGGTGTGCAGCTCCAGCTGGGGCAGCTCCTCGCGCAGGCGCTGGGCCAGGCCCACGTCCTGGATGATGGCGGCGTCGACGCCGGCCTCCGCGGCAGAGCACACCAGGCCCAGCGCCTGGTCCATCTCGCCGGGGTAGACCAAGGTGTTGGCGGTGAGGTAGACCTTGCGGCCCCTCAGGTGGGCATCGCGGCAGGCGGCCTTGAGGTCCTCCGGCGCGAAGTTATCTGCGTTGCAGCGGGCGTTGAAGCCCTCCCCCGCCCCCAGGTAGATGGCATCTGCGCCGGCGGCCAGGGCGGCCTCGAAGGCCTCGCGGTTGCCGGCAGGGGCAAGGAGCTCGGGTTTTCTCATAACGTCTCTCGTCCTTTCTTCAGGGCGTCCTACAGCCCTCCGGCGCCTTTCGACGGCGCGCGCGGGGGCTGTCTCATCTCGTGCAAGCGGGCCGGACCCGCTCCGTTCCTTGGGTTCTAGAGGCGCGCCGCGTCCTCGCGCAGGCGCTCGGCCGCCTCCTGCAGCTGCACCTTGACGGCCTCGTGGCCGGTGCCGCCGTAGGTGGTGCGCTTGGAGACCACCTCGTCGATGTCGACGGCCTTGACCGCGTCCTCGCCGAACAGCTCGCTGGCCGCCGCCAGCTCTGCCGGGGTGAGCTCCTGCAGGGTCTTGCCGGCCTTCTCGCACTCCAAGACCAGGTGGCCCACCACGGCGTGGGCGTCGCGGAAGGGCATGCCCTTGCCCACCAGGTAGTCTGCGAGGTCGGTCGCAGCCATGAAGCCCCCGTGGGCGCCGGCGCGCATGGCATCTGCGTTGACCGTCATGGTGCGGATCATACCCGCCATGACGATGAGGCTGTCGCTCAGGGTGTCAACGGCGTCGAACACACCCTCCTTGTCCTCCTGCATGTCCTTGTTGTAGGAAAGCGGCAGGCCCTTGAGGGTAGTGAGCAGCTGGATGAGGTCGCCGTAGACGCGGCCAACCTTGCCGCGGATGAGCTCCGCGAAGTCCGGGTTCTTCTTCTGCGGCATGATGCTGCTGCCGGTGGAGTAGGCGTCGCTCAGGCGGATGAAGCCGAACTCGCCGCTGCTCCAGTAGATGAGCTCCTCGCTCAGGCGGCTCAGGTGCATCATGGCCGTAGAGCAGGCATAGCTCAGGTCGAGCAGGAAGTCGCGGTCGCTCACAGCGTCCATGCTGTTGGGGTAGACGGCGCTGAAGCCCAGCTGCTCGGCCACGAAGGCGCGGTCGAGGGGGTAGGTGGTGCCGGCCAGGGCGGCAGAGCCCAGGGGCAGCACATCACAGGCGTCCATGGCAGCCTTCAGGCGGTTGAAGTCGCGGGTGAACATCCAGTAGTAGGCCAGCATGTGGTGGCTGAAGAGCACCGGCTGGGCCCTCTGCATGTGGGTGTAGCCCGGCATCACCACGCCGAAGTTGTCCACCGCCACCTCGTAGAGGGCGCGGCGCAGGTCGAGCACCAGGTACATCAGACCCTGGCTCAGCTGCTTGCAGTGGAGGTGGGTGTCCGTGGCCACCTGGTCGTTGCGGCTGCGGCCGGTGTGCAGGCGCCCACCCGCGGGGCCGATGGCCTCCGTGAGGTTGCGCTCGATGGACATGTGGATGTCCTCGTCGTTGATGTCGAACTCGAACTCGCCCTCCTCGATCTGGCGGGCGATCGCGTCAAGGCCCTGGTGGATGGCCTCGACGTCTTCCGCGGGGATGATGCCCTGGCGGCCCAGCATCGCACTGTGGGCCTTGGAGCCGGCGATGTCTGCCTCCCACATGCGCTGGTCGACCGGGAGGCTCGTCCCAAAGATCTGGGTGAAGTCGCTGGGTGAGTCCTCGAAGCGCCCGCCCCAGAGGGCGTCGCTGCCGTGCTCGTTGGTCTGTTCTGCCATGATGATCCTCTCGCACCGCCGCTCAGGCAGCGGGACTGGTTTACCGGTGAATGCAAGCGTTTCATTGTATCAGGTGAAACGTATGTGCACACAGCAAAGCGGCCCGGGCCCCGCACACGCGGGAACCCGGGCCGCTGGGCAGGCAGCCTCAGGCCGCTAGAACGATATGACGCCGAACTGCGCGCCCACGTAGGCGAGCAGCACCACGAAGACCAGGATGGGGGCGATGTACTTGATCATCACGGTCCAGGCACCCGCCAGCTTGAACGGGGAGGACTTGCGCACTTCCTCGACCAGGGTCTTGGGCTTCATCACAAAGCCCACGAAGAGGCAGGTGAGGATGCAGACCACGGGCATCATGACGGTGTTGGACAGGAAGTCCGCCAGGTCGAGCAGCGAGCTGCCCTCGCCCAGGGGCTGGATGAAGCTCAGGACGTTGTAGCCCGCGTTGATGAGGCAGCCCATGAGAAGGGTGTAGACGGCGATGATGACGCCGGCCTTGGTGCGGGAGCACTTCATGCCGTCTGCCACGATGCTCACGCAGGCCTCGGCGATGGAGATGGCCGAGGTGACAGCCGCGAAGAGCGCCAGCAGGAAGAACAGGAAGCCCACAACCTGCGCGGCCCCGCCCATGCGGGCGAAGACCTGGGGCAGGGTGATGAACATGAGGCCGGGGCCGGAGGAGGAGGCGACCGCCTCCGCGCTGCCCAGGGCGGCGAAGGCGCCGGGGACGATCATCAGGCCGGCGAGGATGGAGACCAGCAGGTCGAAACCCACGATTTGGGTGGTGGAGCTGGTGAGGGACTCATCGTCTTTCACATAGGAGCCGTAGGTGACCATGATGGCCATAGCGATGGACAGGCTGAAGAAGCACTGGCCGATCGCAGCGAGCACCAGCTCGGGCGACATCTTGGAGAAGTCCGGGGTGAAGAAGTACCTCACGCCGTCCAGGGCGCCGGGGATGGTCATGGTGAAGATGGCGATGCCGACGGCCATGAGGATGAGCAGGGGCATGAGGACCAGGTTGATGCGCTCGATGCCGCCCTTGACGCCCATGAAGATGATGGCCATGACGATGGCGGCGAACAGGATCATCCACAGGTAGCTCTCCAAGCCGCCACCGATGAAGCCCACGAAGAACCCGCCGCCGTCTGCCAGAGCAGCCGGGCTGGAGGTGATGTAGGCGGCGGTGTACTTGGCGACCCAGCCGCCGATGATGCTGTAGTAGGGCAGGATGATGAAGGGGACAGCCGCGGCCAGGATGCCGATGATGCTGTACTTCTTGCCGTAGCGGCTGAAGACGCCCACCACGGATTGCTTGGCGTTGCGGCCGAGGGCGATGTCCTGCAGCAGCAGGGAGATGCCCAGCGTGAACACGCAGATCAGGTACACCAGCAGGAAGGTGCCTCCACCGTACTTGGCGTCCAAGTAGGGGAAGCGCCACATGTTGCCCAGGCCCACGGCGGAGCCTGCGCCGGCCAGCACGAAGGCCCATTTGCCGGACCACGACGCGCGGGCGTGCTTCTTCTCGTTATCCATACTCTTCCTCACTCGCACTCAGTAACAAAACGGTTACAGGTGACTCGAGACTTTACCATCTGGAAGAGCCGGATTAAACGGGGATTTGAACTCGCTCCGCCAAGGGGCCCCTGTCCGCCAACCTGCGCTAGACTTACGGCGTCTTGACAACCCTGCGATTGGAGCGCCCATGTTCCAGCACGACAGAATCTGGATGGCGGCGGGCGAGAACCCCTGCAGCCTGCTCTTGAACCAAGCCAACCGCCACGGCCTGATCGCCGGGGCATCCGGCACCGGCAAGACCGTCACCCTCAAGGTGATGGCAGAGGGCTTCTCCAAGGCGGGCGTGCCCGTCTTCCTAGCAGACGCAAAGGGCGACGTGCTGGGCATGTGCCAGCCGGGCGAGAGCTCGGAGAAGATGCAGGCGCGCATCGAGCGCTTCGGCATCGAGGACTGGCGCTACGAGGGCTGCCCCTGCCGGCTGTGGAACATACTCGAGGGCCAGGGTCTGCCGGTGCGCGTCACCGTGAGCGACATGGGCCCGCTGCTGCTCTCGCGCCTGCTGGGGCTCACGGAAGTCCAGGAGGGTGTGCTCAACATCGCCTTTCGTGTGGCAGACGACCAGCAGCTCCTGCTCATCGACCTCAAGGACCTGCGCTCCATGCTCAACCACCTGGCCGAGCACGCCAAGGAGATTGAGACCACCTACGGCAAGGTCTCGAGCGCCTCCGTGGGTGCCATCCTGCGCGCGCTCATCGCCGTGGAGGACCAGGGCGGCGAGCGCTTCTTCGGAGAGCCTGCCTTGCAGCTCAGCGACTGGTTCAGCTGCACGGAAGACGGCCAGGGCTACGTCAACATCCTCGACGCGCGCGGCCTCATCCAAAGCCCGCAGGTCTACTCGATGTTCCTGCTGTGGATGATGAGCGAGCTCTTCGAGGCCCTGCCCGAGGTGGGCGACCCGGACAAGCCGCGCTTCGTCTTCTTCTTCGACGAGGCGCACCTGCTCTTCAACGGCATGCCCAAAGAACTGCTGTCCAAGATCGTGCAGGTGGTCAAGCTCATCCGCTCCAAGGGCGTCGGGATCTACTTCATCACCCAGAGCCCCAGCGACATCCCAGACGAGGTGCTCGCCCAGCTCTCCAACCGCGTGCAGCACGGGCTGCGCGCCTACACCCCCGCCGAGCAGAAGGCCGTGCGTGCCGCCGCGCAGAGCTTCCGCGCCAACCCGGCCTTCAAGACCGAGGACGCCATCATGAACCTCGGCACCGGCGAGGCGCTCGTGAGCTTCCTCGACGAGGAGGGCCGCCCCTCCGTTGTCGAGAACGCCAAGATCCTGCCGCCCCAGTGCCTCATGGCCGCCCCCGAGCAGCGCTACGTGGACGTGGTCTTGGCAGAGCAGGCAGAGCTCATGGGCAAGTACGGCGCCGCCGTTGACCGCGAGAGCGCCTACGAGCAGCTGGCCGAGGCCGCGCAGAGGCAGGCCGAGCAGGCCGCCCTGGAGGCAGAGCGCGCTGCCCTTGAGAAGGAGAGGGAGCAGCTCGCCAAGGAGAAGGAGCGCCAGGAGAAGGCCGCTGCGAAGAAGGCCAGCGGCTCCAAGCGCATGAGCGCTACCGAGCGCGCCGTGGGCAACATGGCAAGCACCATCGGCCGCGAGGTGGGCAAGCAGCTCATACGCGGTATCTTCGGCTCGCTGAAGAGATAGGGTGCTACCCTTCTAGGAGCGCATGATTCCCACCAACGAGAGGAGACCACCGTGACCGACCCGGATTGCATCTTCTGCAAAATCGGTGCCCATGAGATCGGCACCAAGGTTGTGTACGAGAACGAGCATGTCATCGCCTTCGACGACATGGAGCCCCTGATGCCCGTCCACACCTTGATCATCCCCAAGGACCACTACGCCAACATCGGCGACAACGTCCCCGAGGAGACCCTGGGCCACGTCTTCGCCGCCGTGAAGGAGGTCGCAGCCATCAAGGAGCTCACCAACGGCTACCGCCTGCTGATCAACACGGGCGAGGACGCCAGCCAGAGCGTCCCGCACTTCCACGTGCATGTGCTCGGCGGCGGCTGGATGCCCCGCCCCAACGACCAGGACTGGGGCCCCAACGCCACCAACGCTGCCGAGCTGGGCTACAAGTAAACCAGCAAGGGCACGGAAAATGGGACAGTGGGGACAGTCCCCACTGTCCCATTTTCGTTATAGGTCGATCTCGTCGCGGGGGTCGAAGAGGTCGTTGGGCATGACGCGCACGTCGACCAGCCCCAGCTCGCCCAAGGCGGCGAGCGTGCGGTATGGAACGGTCAGGTCATCCTGGAAGCGCGCGGCATATTCGATGGCCTGCATGAGCGTGATGTTGTGGCGCAGATCCGCCCAGGTGTCGACATCCGGCATGGCCGGGAGGTAGTGCGCCGGCAGCCCCAGGCGGCGGGCTTTATCGATGTAGGCGGGCAGGACGGTGAGGCCGTTGGCGCAGTAGTAGACGCCGCTGTGGTCGAAGGGCGTCTGGCGCGTCCAGCCCACGATGCTCACACCCATCTCCTGGTCCGGGCTCAAGACGATGCCGCCGCGCTCCTTCTCGCACAGGCGGTGCAGGTAGCTGAAGCCCAGCTCGAGCACGTCTTGGGTAAGGGCGGGCATGTCACAGCCCATGGAGAGCACGGTGCTGTAGCCCATCTCCCACACCTGCTGGAAGGCATCGTTGTAGTGCTCGTCGAAGCTGGCACCGTTGTCTTGGATGAAGGTGATGGGGCGCGGCCAGCTGCCAGATGCAGCGAAGAGCGCGCGCATGGCCTCCTGCTGGGCCTGCCCGGGACTCGAGATGATGATGTCGTAGCTGTCCAGCGGCTGCGCGCCGGCGCTGGCGCTGGCGGCCTCGAGCCGCGCCGCAAAGCTGCAGCAGCACTCCACAACGTCGAAGAGCATGCAATGGTAGAGGTTGCTCGCCCACTCCGGGGCCAGAAAGCCGTCCTTGAGCGTGGTGAGCCTGGTTTTGACCTTGCCCTCCTGCGGGACCTTGCTGAAGAGCAGGATGGCGTTCTTGCGCTGCTGCACGGGAGCCTCCTCGTATCGGTGTGCAGGCCAGAGTATAAGCGCGCCGCCCCCTGCAAGCACCGAGGCCCGGCTGTTGGGAGCCGGGCCTCGGTGGAGCCGCCGTTTGGGCGGCGTGGTGCGCCTGCTTGAAGAGGAGAGGAGAGCCGCGCACCCTGTTGGAAAGAGAAAGGAGAGGACTTACAGCACTTACTATACGCAGGCACGGCAACGAGCAAGACTCGCAGCAGCCTCGGTTCGGTTACGCCAGGTTACAGCAGGTCAACAGCCAGCCGCGCATCGCCTGCCCCGAACGCGTTGAATCCGTCAAAGGATTGCCAGATTATTCGCTCTCAAGTATAGAATTAGCCTCTACACGCTATAATGCTGGGCGTCTACACCTTAAGGAGCGCTGGCGATGCTGTTGGAAAACGAGAACGCCCTCAAAGCAGAAGATGTTGCCAAGATCTTGAAGATCGGGCGCAACGCCGTGTACAGCATGGCGAAGAGCGGGGAGCTACGCTCCTACCACATCGGTCGCAAGCTGCGCTTCACCTACAAGGACATCCAGGAGTACATCGACAGCTCCAAGACCGGCACCGCGCCCGCAGCCGGCTCGGGCCTGCCCCTCCCCCAGCCCGGGGAGTTCGTCCTCTGCGGGCAGGAGGCCATCGTCGACGTCCTCGCCGAGCACACGCGCCGGCGCGGTGTGTTCGTCTCTGTCTGCGGGCTCAACAGCTACGACGCCCTCAGCGCCCTCTACAAGGGCCAGGCCAGCGCCGCCTGCTGCAGCCTCTACGATGCAGAATCCGGCAAGTACAACCTGCCCTACATCAAGCGCATGCTCCCGGGTGTCAACACGGTCTTGATCCACCTGGCTAGCATGTCGCGCGGTCTGTTGGTGGCAGCAGGCAACCCCAAGAACATCGCCGGCATCGAGGACCTCTCGCGCCCGGGCGTGCGCATCGCCAACAGGGAGAAGGGCTCGTCGGCCCGCATCTTCCTCGACAGCAACCTCCAAAAGCTCGGCATCTCGCCCGCGATGATCAGCGGCTACGAGGACACCAGCACCACGGAGATGGGCATGGCGGCCAAGATCGCCCAGGGCTACGCGGATGCGGGCGTTGGCAGGCAGCAGACGGCCAGCCGCATCGAGGGCCTCGACTTCATCCCCCTGGGCTCGGAGGACTACTCGCTCGTGCTGCGGGAGGAGACGCTCAAGACGCCGCAGGCCAAGGTCCTGCTCGAGGTCCTGAGCGGCGGGGAGCTGCAGGATGCGTTCTCGTGCGCCAGCGGCTACGACACCAGCGCCACGGGGCGCTACGCCATCATCAGGTAGCCTCTCTCTGCCCGCCCCGCGCGCCGCTGCGGCCCGTCAGGCCTCTCCCAGCGGCTCCAGGCGGTACCAATCCGCAATAAGCGACTCTGCAGGCACAGCCTCGAAGACGTCGCGCATGCCCGCGCAGCCGCGCAAGACCACCTCGTTGCCGTCCATGCACAGGATGCGCCTCACGATGCGCCCGCTCTTGAAGCCCAGCATAGTGCCGGGCTGGATGTAGTCCTCGGTCATGGGGACGAGGCGGTAGTCGGCCTCATCGACCCTCTTCACACTCCCGATACCCGGCATAGCCTGCTCCCTCGCGCAGCTCGCACGTCCCTCTACCGCTATAGATGATAGAGGGACGAACAGGGACGAGATGCATCGAGATAAAGATAGGATCGAACAGCAAGACGCCCCGGGCTGCGAGGGACAGCTCGGGGCGTCTTGCGTCGGCGGTGTTGCCGCCACCGACCCTGGTGCCTCGCCTGCAAGAGGGGATGCGAGGCACCAAGCTTGCTGTGGTCAAGTCCCGCCGAGGGAACGGGGCCTTACCGGTGAGAGAGAGTCCTCTTGGCGAGAGAACAGGCCGGAACCTGAGAGGAAAGGGAGAACCAAGAGAAGCAACAAGGACAATATATTCGTTGCGGAGAATAATGTCTATACTTTGCGGAGAATAATTTTGAAAAACTTCGGGCCCTCCGCTGAAGAGGGCCCGAAGCGCTGCGACCGGCTTGCCGCTGGGTCAGCGGGTTGCCAGGTAGAGGTGGCGCGC
>JBJEHN010000074.1:0-27932 GCA_051876105.1 Coriobacteriales bacterium
GAAACGCCACCCCAGTTGGGACGGCGTTGAACTAGTGGTGGAGGTGAGGAGAGTCGAACTCCTGTCCACAACAGCCAATCGAGAGGTGTCTTCAGGCTTAGTCGGTTCTCGGTGAGGGCGGGGTCGGGGAAGCGACAAGCGTCACCCGCCCTTGCTGGTCCAGGCTTACTCCGCGGCATGCCAGCTGCGTCCGCGGCAGCAATCCCCTTAGATGACCTCGCACCGGCGCCAGGGATTTAACCCCGGATTGAGGGTGCTGAACCTAATAGATTAGGCAGCGAGAGCCAGCTGCTGACCCTTGAAAGAAACAACCTTGTTGCCAGTTAATTGGCTTTACCCCTGTTTAGCGTGGCGAGGAGACCACGGCCTGCTGCCCCTGTCAAAGCTATCATGTCGAAACCAGTCACCCCCGGGTTCGAGCGTTGTCAACGTGCTCGCACTGAGTATAGCGTGCGGGCCGCACTGCGGCCTTGCGCAGGTTGTGCACTAGCGGTAGCGCTCCTTCATAGCGCGCTCTATGTCGCGCTTGGCGTCGCGCTCTGCGATGGCAGCGCGCTTGTCATAGTTCTTCTTGCCGCGGCACACGCCCAGCTCGACCTTGACGCGGTTGTTCTCGTCGAAGTACATGCTCAAGGGGATGAGCGAGTAGCCCTTCTCCTTGGCGATCTGGGCGAGCTTGAGGATCTGCCGCTTGTGCAGCAGCAGCTTGCGGCGGCGCTCCGAGTCCACGTTCCACACGCCCCCGTGGCTGTAGGGGCTGATGTGCACGCCATTCATCCAGACCTCGCCGTTGCGCACCTGGGCAAAGCAGTCGCGCAGCTGGCAGGAGTTCTCCCTCAGGCTGCAGACCTCTGTGCCGGTGAGCACCACGCCGCACTCGTAGGTCTCCTCGACGAAGTAGTCGTGGTAGGCCTTGCGGTTCTTGGCGATGTTTCTCTTCTCTGCGCTCATAACCCTGCCACCTTACCATGCGGCACGCGCGCGCCGCACACAGCGCGGGCGGGCGTTGCGCAAATGAAAGCTTTGAGGGCCGGCGAAACAGAAGCGCAAGCAGGCGCAGCGGGGGCCTATAATTTACGCGCTATGAACAGAGACTCCGCAATAGGCATCTTCGACTCCGGCTTTGGCGGGCTCACCGTGGTGCGCGCAATCCACCAGGCGCTGCCGGGCGAGTCCATCGTCTACCTGGGAGACAGCGCCCGCTGCCCCTACGGCCCGCGCCCCCAGGAGGAGGTGCGCGGCTTCGTGCGGCAGATCTGCCGCTGGCTCACCGCGCAAGACGTCAAGCTCATCGTCATCGCCTGCAACACCGCCACCGCAGCCGGCCTGGCTATGGCGCAGCGCGAGTTCGACGTCCCGGTGATCGGCGTGGTCGAGCCCGGCGCGCGCGCCGCCGCCCGCGCCACGCTCAACCGCAAGGTGGGCGTCATCGCCACCCAGGGCACCGTGGACAGCTGCGCGTACAGCGACGCCATCCGCGCGCGCGACGCCGGCGTCACCGTCTTCAGCACCGCCACCCCGCGCTTTGTGGAGATCGTCGAAGACGGCCTGCGCCGCAGCGACTCCGCCATCGAGAAGATGACTGCAGACGCCAGCGACGTCTACCTGCGCCCCGCCTTCCAGGAAATCGCCCGCGACTACCTGGACCCGCTGAAGAAGATCGGCATCGACACCCTGGTCTTGGGCTGCACGCACTTCCCCATCCTGGCGCCGCTGATCCAGCAGGCGGTGGGCGAGGGCGTGCGCCTCATCAGCTCGGCAGACGAGACCGCCAAAGACGTGGCCCAGACCCTGGAGCGCCGCGGGCAGCTGCGCACCTACGCGGCCGGGCCAGATGCCCTGCGCTTCTACACCACCGGAGACGACCTCGAAGACTTCAGCGGCCTGGCCCGCAGGGTCCTGCGCATGGAGGACGTGGAGGTCTCGCACATCAGCTTGGACGAACCCGCGGCCCTGTAGCGCCGCTTTGAGAGAGGAGCACCCATGACCACCAGCATCGGCCTGGCGCGCAGCTACGGGCGCAGCGCCGCGCAGAAGCGCCCCACCACCATCACCCGCCACTACCTGGAGCAGGCGCCCGGCAGCTGCCTCATCCAGACGGGCGGCACCAAGGTGCTGTGCGCCGTCACCATCGACGAGAAGGTCAAGGCCTGGCGCAAGGGCACCGGCCTGGGCTGGATCACCGCGGAATACGCCATGCTCCCCGCCGCCAACGGCAAGCGCACCGCCCGCGAGCGCGCCAACCGCCAGGGCCGCAGCATGGAGATCGAGCGCCTCATCGGCCGCAGCCTGAGGGCCGCCGTCGACATGGGCGGCATGGGCGGCGAGACCAGCTTCTACGTGGACTGCGACGTCATCGAGGCAGACGGCGGCACCCGCACGGCCAGCATCACCGGCGCCTGGGTGGCCCTCTACGACGCCTTCGAGTTCTGGAAGGGCGCGGGCAAGATCCGCACCAACCCCATCACCAGCCAGGTGGCCGCCATCAGCGTGGGCCAGGTGGCCGGCCAGCTGCTGTGCGACCTGGACTACCAGGAGGACAGCCGCGCCGAGGTCGACATGAACGTGGTGATGAACGGCCGCAGGGAGATCATCGAGGTGCAGGGCACCGGCGAGCGCGCCACCTTCAGCCGCGCCAAGCTCAACGCCATGCTCGACCTGGCCGAAGGCGGCATCCAGGAGCTGCTCGACGCACAGCTCGAGGCCCTGGGTATCGAGCACCTGTAAGCACGTGAGAGCGGAGGGAACGCTGTGAAGAAGGTCGTTGCGGCGACGAACAACGCCAAGAAGCTCGAGGAGATGAACCGCATCCTCACCAGCCTGGGCTGGGAGGTCGTGAGCCTGCGCAGCTGCGGGAGCTTCCCAGAGCCGGTGGAAGACGCGGACAGCTTCGAGGGCAACGCGCGCATCAAGGCGCGCGCCGCCCACCGCAACACGGGCCTGCCCGCCATCGCGGACGACTCCGGCCTGATGGTGGAGGCGCTCGGTGGCGCGCCCGGCGTCTACAGCAGCCGCTATGCCGGCGAGGACGCCACAGATGCCGACAACAACGCCAAGCTCCTGCGCGAGCTGGAGGGCGTGCCGGCCGGCCAGCGCAAGGCCGCCTACGCTTGCGCCATCGTCTTCGTCGACGAGGACGGCAGCGAGCGCAGCGCCTGGGGCACCTGCGAGGGAGAGATCGGCTTCGAGCCAGCCGGCGATGGCGGCTTTGGCTACGACCCCTACTTCCTCAGCGCTGACTACCCCGGCCTCACCCTGGCGCAGGTCGACGCCCAAGCCAAAGACGCCATCAGCCACCGGGGAAAGGCTTTGCGGGACCTGGTAGCGCAGCTGGGGTAAGTTGCGCTATACTGCACCCTCGCGCCGACGTAGCTCCAACGGTAGAGCAGCTCACTCGTAATGAGAAGGTTGCCAGTTCGAATCTGGCCGTCGGCACCAGCACGAAAACGGCCCCGCACACGCGGGGCCTTTTTGCTGCTGCGACGGCCTTATTCCCCCAGCTGCTCCATGAGGGCGCCCATCACCAGGGGGATGGATGCCTTGAGCTCCGGGGTGAGGTCGATGACGAAGTCCAGGGGGTCGTAGTCCTTGGCCTGCACGCAGATGCAGGTGACGTCTGCGGTGTAGCCTGCCAGCGCGCAGTTGTTCACCACGTCGACGAGCTTGAGGTCGTGCAGGGAGTGCAGGACCACGCTCTCGGCCATCTCCTCCGGCGTGAGCACGAAGACGCTGCCTGCAGGGATGGCGGGGTTCTTGGTGTCGATGATATCGAGGACAATGATGCGGTCGTAGTCCCTGATCCAGGGCAGCAGGCCCATGCCGATGGTCCCGGCGTCGAGCACGGGGATGCGCCCGTCGTCGACGGCGTTGACCTCGTCGAGCCTGAACATCGACATGATCTTGTCCACGTGCGCTTGGTCGAAGTAGAGCCCCGCCACGCTGCGGTCTGTGAGCACGCGCGCCATGTACGGCCCGAAGCCCTCGTCGAGCAGCAGCATGTTGCCCACGCAGGCGATGAGCGTCTTGGGTGCGGTGTTGGCGGTCTGGGTCTCCACTGTGCCTCCTCCTCGTGCGTTGTCTCGAGGGGAGATTATGCCACGAGCCTAGAGCCCGTGCTCTGCGAGCAGGCTGTCGAGCGCCTCGACGGCCTCGCGCGTCCCCATGGTGCTCGAGCAGAGCGTGAGGTCGGCGTAGCGCTCGTAGAGGGGGCGGCGCTCGTCGTAGACGTCGCCGATGGTGAGGCCCTCGCGCATGACCACGCCGCGCTTGGTGAGGTCGCCCAGGCGGCGCATCATCTCCTTGAAGCTGATGTCGATGAAGACCACCGTGGAGATCTTGGACAGGTGCTCCATGGCCTCCTTGCCGTAGCAGGCGCTGCCGCCGGTGGAGATGACGTGGCCAGTGCACTCGAGGCCGGAGATGACCTTGTTCTCGTAGTCCATGAAGGCCTGCAGCCCGTTGCGCTCGATGTAGTCGCAGAGCAAACAGCCCGCGCCCTCCTGGATGAGGAGGTCTGTGTCGACGAAGCGCATCCCCCTGCGCTTGGCCAGCACAACGCCCAGGGTGGACTTGCCCGCCCCCGGCATGCCGATGAGTGTGATGTTGCTCGTCTTAGTCATGGGCCCCATTGTAGCCATAGGCCGCAGCAGCTGGCTACAGGTGCGTTAACAGCTGGCAAGAGGTGCTGGGCAGGGCCCTATAATGGCTGCCATGGATACAAAGCGCCTCCTCCATACCGCCCTCCCCTACCTTGTACTGGCCCTGGCCTTCGCAGCACTTGCCTCTGTATGCATGCGGGGTCTGCCCTCGGAGCTCGAGGGCCAGGCCCTCGCCGCGGCGAGCCAGCTGCTGCAGGGCAAGGGCACGCTCAACCCGCAGTGGGGGCCCTTGCAGGCCAGCGCCGCCTTGCTCCAACCCGCGCTTGCAGCGTGCACAGCCTTGCTCGGCGGTCCCGAAGGCGCCGTGGCGTGCATGCGCCTCGCCTTCCTCGCGCTGGCCTTCGTCGAGGCCCTGGTCTCCTTCAAGCTGCTGCAGGGGAGTTTGGGCGAGGCAGGCTCGGTGATGCTGAGCCTGGGCGCGCTGCTGTGCTGCGGCTGCGGATTGCAGATCGCCGCCCCATACGGCCTGTGCGTGTTCTTCGGCTACGCGGCCTTCCTCTGTACGCTGTGCTCCCAGCGGCAGCGCAACGAAGACGACGGCGGCACCGGGTATGCGCGCGTGCTCACCCCGCTGGGAGCGGGCTTCTTTGCCGTTATGGCCGTTGTGTGCAACACGGTCGCAGCCGCGCTCATGCTCGTCTTGTGGGTCTTGGCCCTCAGCTTCGAGCGCAGCCGCGAGGTGGCCGTCCAGATGCTCTGGAACGCCGCCGGGGCCGTCTTGGGCGCCGCCGTCTTCCTCCTGGCAGCCACGGCGGGCAGCGACCCGCTGGGGCAGCTGCACGCCGTTGCTGCAGGCCTGCAGGCGCAGCGCCCCACCCTCCAGGGCGATCTGCCCAGCCTGCTGCTCGTGGCAGCTGCGATCCCCGCCGCGGCCCTCTATGCAGGCAGCCTACTCTCCAAGCGCAAGCCCATGCCGGCGCGCGTGAGAACCGCTTGCTGCGCAGCCATGCTCGCGCTGGGCCTGGCCTGCACCGCAGGCGCGCTGGCCCACAACCCCAGCAGGGGCACCGAGCTTCAAGAAGGGCCCTGCGCCGGCCTCAGCGCGGCAGCGAGCCAGGCAGCCGTGTACGGGGAGACCCTCCAGCTGCTGGGCGAGGTGGAAAGCGACGACCTCTATGTGCTGGGCGATGCCCAGTGGGCGCTGCTGGGTACCGCGGGCGGCTGGGCTCCCCTGGGAGAAGCCGAGTGGGTGCTTGCCACCGCCGGAAGCGACACCGCTGCCTTCGAGCGCGAACACGGGGAGCTCTACCTCCCCTTCTCAAGCAACGACAGCGCAACCCTCTACAAGCGCATCGGCAAGCAGTCCTTCATCACCGCCAGCTAGCGAGCACGTAAAAAAACGCCCCGCGGGGCGGGGCGTTTCTGATTGCCAAAGAGGCGTGAAGACTAGCGCTTGGAGAACTGGGGGCGCTTGCGGGCCTTCTTCAGGCCGTACTTCTTGCGCTCGACCATACGGGGGTCGCGGGTGAGGTAGCCGGCCTTCTTGAGGTCTGCGCGATAGTCGCCAGCGGTGAGCAGGGCGCGGGCGATGCCGTGGCGCAGGGCGCCAGCCTGGCCGGAGACGCCGCCGCCGTTGCAGATAGCGATGACATCGAAGTGGCCCTCGGTGTCGGTGACCTTGAAGGGCATGAGTGCCTGCTCGAGCAGGGCCTCACGGCCGAAGTACTCCTTGCCGTCGCGCTTGTTGACGGTGACCTTGCCGGTGCCGGGAACCAGACGGACGCGGGCGACAGCGTTCTTGCGGCGGCCGGTGCCCATGTAGATTGCTTCGTTAGTCATAGTCTATCCCCTAGCCCTTCAGCTCGATCTTACGAGGGTTCTGTGCCTGATGCGGATGCTCGGGGCCAGCGTAGACCTTGAGCTTCTTGTACATCTGGGTACCCAGGGTGCCCTTGGGCAGCATGCCGCGCACTGCGTGCTCGATGACGCGGGTGGGGTGCTTCTCCATGGCCTCGGCGAAGGTCTCGGACTTGAGGTGTCCCACGTAGCCGGTGTGGCGGTAGTACACCTTGTCGGTAGCCTTGGCGCCGGTGATCTTGATCTTCTCGGCGTTGACGACGACGACGTAGTCACCGGTGTCGATGTGGGGGGTGTAGGTCGGCTTGTTCTTGCCACGCAGGATCTGGGCAACCTCAGAGGCAAGGCGGCCGAGGGTCATGTCGGTCGCATCGACCAGAAGCCACTCGCGCTGGACTTCGCTGGGCTTCGCGTAATAGGTCTTCACGGATATTCCTCCAAAAACTTAATACTTGCTGTTCTATTACATGAGTTTCACGGGGCTCAAGTAGTCGAACCGTTTCAGAATACACGCACAAACACCCACTGGCAATACAAAACTTGCCGTTTTACTGCAGGTTTTGCGGTCTGCGGCGCATGCCCGCCGCCACGGCGCCGGCGGCTAGCGCAGGCGGGCTGCCATGGTGTCGTGCGCGCGCATCTCAAGGGCGTCGTCGAGGGGCGCAAGCTCCACCGGCGCGCCCTCCCTGCGCTCCAGGGCCAGGCGCAGCAGCTCGTCTGCCACGGCGGGGTTCTTGGGGAGCAGCGGCCCGTGGGAGTAGGTGGCCACCACGTTGCGGTAGCGCAAGCCCTCCGTGCCGTCCTCGCCGTTGTTGCCGAAGCCCCTGTCAACCGTGCCCAGCGGCGTGAGCGCGGCGTCGAGGTGGGTCTTGCCGCTGTGGTTCTCGAAGCCCACCACCTGCGGCGCGCCGGGGATGGCGCCGGCGGTGAACAGCAGGTTGCCGATCATGCGCTGGCTGGCGCCCTTGGTGTGGAAGGGGATGGCCCCGATGAAGCGGCACTCGCTGCCGGTGTGGGTGAGGTAGTACTCGCCCAGCAGCTGGTAGCCGCCGCAGATGGCGAGCACGGGGGCGTCCTGCTCGATGAGGCGGGCGAGCTGGCGGGCCTTGGAGTCCTCGCCGCCAGCCCAGAGGTCGCCGAGCAGCGTGCCCTGGTCGAAGTCCTGGCCGCCGCCGATGAAGAAGAGGTCGAACTCCCCGAGGTCCGCCCGCTCGCCCACGCCAACGCCCGTCACGCTGGCCTCGATGCCGCGCCACAGGCAGCGTTGCTGCAAGGTGATGGTGTTGCCCCTGTCGCCATACAGGTTCAACACGTCGGGGTACAGATGGCAGATGCGCAGCTCACTCATGCTCTTTCCTAACAAATCGGAGCGCCAAAGGCGCGACAGCAAACATTCTCCGGACCGTGGAGCACGGACATTGCCGGTCCGTCGGCACGGGCGGGGGCAGCCAGATGCGGAACGGCTAAGCCCTCTGTCTTCCCCCAGCCGCCGCAAGGCGGCGCCATATAGGACGGCGGTGGAAGCGCAGGCGCTTCAGCGCCAAAGCCGGAGCACCTGTAGCATCTGGCTGTCCCCGCCCGTGCCGCCCCCGCATGTTCATTGCGAAGCTAACCCTCCCAGAAGCCGGCCAGCCCTAAGCGGGCGGCGATGTGCTTGCGGAACTCCATCATGCTGGAGTAGTTGGCGACCACGGTCGTGTTGTGGCCGGCGGCAGCCAGGCGGTCGATGAGCGCGTCGTAGTCCTTCTCGATGCTGATGGCGCCGGCGGGCATGCCGGCGTACTTGAGGCGCAGGGCCATGTCCTCGGCGCGGTCTCCCGAGCACAGGGCGCCCGCCTGCAGCGGCGCGAGGGCCTCCCAGGCGGCGTCGTAGATCCAGCTCACATCCGTGCCGTCGCAGTCCTGGTCGTTGAGGATGGCGCACAAGCCCATCTCCTGGTCGGGCTCGTTGAGCAGCAGGTTGATGATCTGGTTGCAGCCGGCCGGGTTCTTCATGAGCATCAAGCGCACCTTGACCCCGCCCAGGTCGAAGACCTCGCCGCGGCCAAAGCCGTGCTTGAAGTGCCCCATGGCCTTGAAAGCCTCCCCTGCCGGCAGGCCGAAGGCCGTGAGCGCGGCCACAGCGGCGGCGCAGTTGTAGATGTCATAGTCGGCGGGGACGTCAGCGCGCACCAGCGAGCTCTCTTCGCCCACGCGCATGCGCAGCACGCAGCTGTCCGTGCCGCGCTCGACGACCTCCTCCACCGCCACGGAGCACTGCGGGCGGCGGTAGCCGCACTGCGGGCAGAAGAAGCCGCCCAGGTGGGCGTAGGTGGTGTACTCGTACTCGTAGGGCGCTCCGCACTTGATGCAATGGGTGGCGTCGCTCAAGTCCGGGACGCGCTTGGGGTAGATCTCGCAGTCGACGCCGTAGTAGCTCACGGGGTTGTCGATCTCTGCGGCGAGCGAGGCCGTGATCGAGCAGTCCGCGTTGAGCAGCACCTGCGCGTTGGGGCTGTTCTTGAGGCCGGCGAGTATGTTGTCGCGCGTGTGCATGACCTCGCCGTAGCGGTCGAGCTGGTCGCGGAAGACGTTGGTCACCAGCACCACGTCTGGGTCGAGGCCCGCGCACACGCGGCGCAGGGCGCCCTCGTCGCACTCGATGACGGCGTACTTGCAGCACGGCTTGCCCGTGATGCTGGAGTTGACGGAGAACTCCGTGGTGATGCCTTGGATGAGGTTGGCGCCGCTGCGGTTGTAGAACGCATGCTGGCCGGCGTTCTCCAGGGCCTGAGCCACGATATGGGTGGAGGTGGTCTTGCCGTTGGTGCCCGTGAGCACGACGGTCCTCACCCCGGAGCTGAGCGTCTTGAGGTAGTGCGGGTCGATCTTGAGCGCCAGCTTGCCGGGGAGGCTCGTGCCGCCCCTGCCCATCATGCGCAGGAGCCGGTAGCTGGCCTTGCACACGGCACCCGCCGCGATGGTCCTGATTCCCATGGGGCCTCCTCGCCCGGGCGCCTAGCGGCGCTCGAGCAGGTTCTTGATGCGCTCCGAGTAGACCGGGTCCTCGATGCCGGCGGCTGCGACGTCGATGGTGGGGGCTTCCTCCCACAGCTGCTCCAGGCGGTAGAAGTCGCGGCTGGCAGGCTGGAAGACGTGCACCACGATGCAGCCGTAGTCCAGCAGGACCCACTCCTGCTCGTCCTTGCCCTCGCGGCTGATGGGCTTGATGCCGCATTCCTCGCGCAGCTTGTCCTCGACCTCCTCGGCAATCGCGTCCACGCGGCGGTTGTTGGCGCCGGTTGCGATGACGAAGTAGTCGGTGACCTTGAGCAGGTTGGAGACATCCTGGATGACGATGTCCGTGCCCTTCTTCTCGTCGATGGCGCGGGCGGCCACCAACGCGTACTGCCTTGTATCTTCCTGAGCCATGTGCGCGGCCCTTTCTCTCGTGTTCAAACGTGACCTTGTAGTTTAGCGAAGAACGCGCCCCTGCGGCAGCGGCGGCTAGAGAACCACGTCCGGGTCCCCCTGGCGGCCCGCACCAGGGTGGGGGTTGTGGGTGAGGACGAGGTGGTTCCAGATCTCGAAGGCGATGGGGTGGATGAAGCGCTTGCGCGTGGCAAGCGAGATCATGGTCTCCTTGTAGGCCTCGAAGTACATGTCCTCGAGCGGCATCTTGCCCACCTGCTCGCGCAGCTCGGCGGCGTAGGGGCGGTTGTAGGCCTTGCGGTTGGGCTCGATCATGTCTGCGATGAAGATCACCATGTCCAGAGGGCTCATCTCGATGCCGCCCAGGGTGTGCTTCCAGATGGCGCTGATGATCTGGGGCTCGAGCTCCGGGAACTCGCGCTCAACGGCCTTGGCGCCGGTGAAGGAGTGGATGACGGGCCACATGAGCTCGACGTTCTCCGGCGGCTCCACGCCCAGCTCCTCCATGCGCGCGGGGAACTCCTCGTCTGTGAGCAGCTTGTCCCAGTCGTGCAGCAGGCCGGCCACGCGGGCGTCGTACTCGCTCACCCCGTAGGCGCGCGCCATCTTCGCGGCGAACTCGCTCACGGAGTGCACGTGCTTGAGCCTGCGCCCGGAGAGGCGCGCGTCGACTGCGTCTACATAGCGTTGGAACTGCTTCTTGTCTTCCTTCATGGTCTCCTCATTCTCAAATAGCGGCCGGCTGCGTGCGCGCGGGCGCTAGCAGCGTGCGTACAGGTTGTGGCGGGCGATGTAGGCGGCGATGCTGGGCGGCACCAGCTGATCCAGGCCCTCCCCCGCCGCCGCGCGCTCGCGCAGCTGGGTGGAGGAGACGTCTGGCGTGTCCAGGCTGAGGTACTCCACCCGGAAGGGCAGTCCGCAGGCCTCGACGGCGGCGCGGCCGGCCTCGAAGCCGTACCCTGGGCGCGCCACGGCCACGAGCGTGCACAGGCGCGCGATGTCTGCCGCGCGCCGCCAGCGCATCACGTGCCCCAGGCAGTCACCACCTATCACGAAGAGCAGCTGCGCCCCCGGGTTGGCGGCTGCGAGCTGCTCCAAGGTGTCTGCCGTGTAGGTGATGCCGGGGCGCTCGACCTCCATGAGGCTGAGCTCGAGGCGCGGGTCCTCTTGCGCCAGCAGCCCCGCCATGGCAGCGCGGTGCCGCGCGGGGGTGAGTCCCTCGTCTTGCTTGAAGTGCGGGTCTCCGGCCGGCATCAGCAGCAGGCGCTCCAAGCCCAGCGCATCCATCACGCCGCGCGCCAGGGCCAGGTGGCCGTTGTGGGGCGGGTCGAAGGTGCCGCCCAGCACGGCCAGCCGCTCGCACGGGGCGCTGCGGCCCGCTGTGGCATCGCCGTCTGCCCGCACTGCTACTCCCTCACCTGCCCGCTGCCCAGGAGCACGAACTTGGTGCTGGTGAGCTCGCGCAGGCCCATGGGGCCGCGGGCGTGCAGCTTCTGGGTGGAGATGCCGATCTCTGCCCCCAGGCCGAACTCCCCGCCGTCTGTGAAGCGGGTTGAGGCGTTGGCGTAGACGGCGGCGGCGTCGACCTCGTTGGTGAAGCGCAGGATGGCGTCCGCATCCTGCGCCACGATGCACTCGGAGTGGCCGGTGCCATAGCGGTTGATGTGCGCGATGGCCTCGTCCAGGCCGGCCACGCACTTGACTGATATCTCCAGGTCGAGGTATTCGGTGCCCCAGTCGTCCTCCGTGGCGGGCTGGACGGGGATGCCCAGCTCGGCTGCCAGGCGGGCGGCGTGCTCGTCTGCGTGGATGGCCACGCCCTTGCGCGCCAGGGCCACGAGCAGGGCGGGGAGCTGGGCGTCTGCGGCACCCTCGTCCACCAGCAGGCTCTCCGCGGCGTTGCACACGCCGGGGCGCTGGGTCTTGGCGTTGACCACGATGGGAACGGCCTTGTTCATGTCCGCGCTGGTATGCACGTAAACATGGCAGTTGCCCACGCCTGTCTCGATGACGGGGACCTTGGCGTTTTCCACGCAGGCGCGGATGAGGCCGGCGCCGCCGCGCGGGATGAGGACGTCCACCAGGCCGGTGGCCTCCATGAGCTGCGTGGTGGCGGCGCGGTCCGTGCTCTCGACGATCTGGATGCAGCCGGCGGGCATGCCGGCGCCTTCAGCGGCGGCGGCGAGCACGCGCGCCATGGCAACGCAGGAGTTGACGGCCAGCGAGCCGCCCCTCAGCACGCAGGCGTTGCCCGTCTTGATGCACAGGCCCGCCGTGTCTGCCGTGACGTTGGGGCGCGCCTCGTAGATCATGGCCACCACGCCCAGGGGCACGCGGCGGCGGGTGAGCTGGATGCCGTTGTAGAGCGTGCGGCCCTCAACGACCTCGCCCAGGGGGTCGTCGAGCTTGGAGAGCTTGACCAGCGCGTCTGCGATGCCCTCGATGCGCTCCTGCGTGAGGAGCAGGCGGTCGAGCAGCGGCGCGGGCGTACCTGCAGCGCGGGCGGCCTCCATGTCCTGCCCATTAGCGGCCAGGATGGCGGCGCTGTGCTCGCGCAGGGCGGCGGCCATGGCAAGCAGGGCGGCGTTGCGCGCACTGCCGCTTGCGGCGGCCAGCTTGGTGCTCGCGGCCTTGGCGGCACGGCACTTGGTGAGAACCTCTGACATCTACTCCTCCAACATCTCGTTGATCCTGCGGATACGATGATAAACGGCGCTCTTGCTCAGGGGCGGGTTGGCGTACTCCCCTAGCTCCTTGATGGAGGCCTCCGGGTGCTTGAGGCGCAGCAGGCAGACCTCCTGCAGCGACTTGGGGATGGCCTCGATGCCGCGCTGGGCAACCAGGCGCCTGATGGCCGCGACCTGTTCCTCGGCCGCCTTGCTCGTCTTGCGGGCGTTGGCGATCTCTGCGTTGACGCGGCGGTTCGTGTCGTTGCGGACGCTCTTGAGCACGCGGTGCTCCTCCAGCTTGAGGGCTGCCTGGTGCGCGCCGGTGAGCGCCAGGAAGCTCAGGATGTCCTCCGAGCCCTTGAGGTAGACCACATGGGTGTTGTGGCGCTGCACACAGCGGGCGTGGATGCCGCAGCGGCCCATGAGCTTGATGAGGCCCTCTGCCATCCCCAGGCTGGTGGTGGAGAGCTCGAAGTGGAAGTCGCCGCGCGGGTCTGCCACGTAGCCGCCCGCCAGGAAGGCGCCGCGCAGGTAGCTGGCCGCGCAGCACTCCTTGGCCACCAGGCCGTAGCGTATGCCCTGCTCGAAGCCCTCGTCGCCCAAGATGCCCAGGTCCTTGAGCGCTTGCGTGAGGCCGGCCTGGTAGGGCACCACGATGAGGAAGTTGTGCGCCTTGTGCAGCACGCTGCGCCTGATGGTGAGCTCGGTCTTGAGGCCGAACGAGGCATCGTGCAGCAGAGTGATGATGGTGCGCGCCACAGACGCCGTCTCCGTCGTGATCTCGAGGCGCGGGTGGCCGCCGCTGATGCCCAGCGAGCCCTCGATGCGGATGAGGGCGGCCAGCTCGGCCTTGACGCAGCCCTTGCAGCCCAGCTCGACGCGGGCGAGCTCGTCTTTTACCTCCGACGTAAACGACATGCCTCGAGCACCTCCCCGAAGGCGCGGGCCAGAGCCTGCTGCTCGTGCCAGGTGGGGCGCTCTGGGTCGACCAGGTCGCGGACGATGGGCGTGGTGCCCAGCCCCTGTATGCGCTGCACCAGCTCGTCGTTGACCTCCACGCGGCGGACCTGGCCGCTGCGGCGGCCGCGGGTCTGGTAGCGGGAGTCCGAGTAGTCGCGCACCACGGGGAAGAAGCCGGTGGTACCGGGGTCGCCGTTGGCGTCCTTGTGGATGAGCACGTAGTCGAGCAGGCCCTCCATGCCGTGGCGCATGAGCGCCTCCACGTAGTCGTAGCAGTTCATCCCCCAGGTCTCGCCCTGCATGTCTGCAAGCGAGCACACGAACACCGTGTGGGCCGGGTTGTCCTCGCGGCTGCGGGCCTTGGCGATGCTCTCCACCACGCCCGGCACCAGGAGGTTGGGGATGATCGAGGTGAAGAGGCTGCCGGGGCCCAAGACGATGAGGTCGGCCTGGCGGATCTTGTTGAGGGCGGCGGGGTGGGGCTGGGCGTCTGCCGGGTGCAGGCTCACGGTGCGCATATGGCAGTCCGAGTCGCCGATGACGTGCTCGCCTTCGAGCACGCGGCCGTCTGCGGTGACGCCGGCGAGCTTGACGTCCTGCAGCGTCGAGGGAAAGACGTGGCCGCGGGCGTCGAGCATGTACTCGCAGATGTGGATCGCCTCCGAGAACGAGCCCGTCTCCTCTGCAAAGGCGATGAGGATGAGGTTGCCGAGGGAGTGGTCGTCCAGGTACGAGAAGCGGTGCGAGAACGCCTGCGCGAAGGCGGACTTGGTGTCTGCGCTCATGGCGAGTATGCACTTGCGGATGTCGCCCGGCGGGATGACGCCGCCGCGCTCGCGCAGGATGCCGGTGGAGCCGCCGTCGTCGATCATGCCGACGATGCTGCTGGTGCGGCAGCCCATGTCGAGCAGCGTGCGGATGGAGACGGGCGCGCCGCTGCCGCCGCCGATGACGACGGCCTTGACGGGGGTGCGGGCCTCTGTCACTGGGTCACCTCCGCCAACGGCAGGTCGCGGTGCGTGATGCCCACGCGGTAGCCGGCCTGGGCCAGGTAGCGGCCCGTCGCCTCTGCCAGGGCCACGCTGCGGTGCTGGCCGCCGGTGCAGCCCACGGCGATGGAGAGGTACTGCTTGCCCTCCTCCACGTAGCCGGGCATGACGGTGTCGAGC
The DNA here is from genome assembly GCA_051876105.1 of Coriobacteriales bacterium. GTDB lineage: Bacteria > Actinomycetota > Coriobacteriia > Coriobacteriales > QAMH01 > W2P13-069. Next base: position 14,665 of record JBJEHN010000074.1, read on the forward strand.
AGGGCGAACCACCGCTCCAAGAACTGCTTGGTCTCCGGGCGCTCCATGACGTAGTCGCGGACCTCGCTGTCCTGGCCGGTCTTGGCGCGCAGCTCCGGAACGTAGAACGGGTTGGGGAGGAAGCGCACGTCCATGACGATGTCTGCGTCGACGGGAGCACCGTGCTTGAAGCCGAAGCTGTAGACGCTCACGCCCATGCCCTCCTGCTCGCTTTCCTGGCAGAAGAGCGCGCGGATGCGGCGGCGCATCTCCTGCGGCTTGACGTTGGAGGTGTCGAGCACGTAGTCGGCCAGCTGGCGCGCCTCGCGCAGGAGACGGCGCTCCTTCTGGATGCCGGTGGTGATGGTCATGCCGCCCTCGCAGAGGGGGTGGCGGCGGCGGGAGGCCTTGAAGCGGGCGAGGAGCACCTCGTCGGTGGCGTCGAGGAAGATCATTGCGTGGCTGAGGCCGCAGCCGTCGAGCTTTGCCAGCTCGCCGGTGAGCTCGCCGAAGAACTCCTTGGCCCGCAGGTCGCAGACGATGCAGAGGCGCTGGAGGGTGCCGCTGTTGAGGCCCGCCAGGCTCACGAGGTTCATGAGGAGGCTGGGCGGCAGGTTGTCGATGCAGAAGTAGCCGATGTCCTCGAAGGTGTGCATGGCCTCAGTGCGGCCGGCGCCGGACATGCCCGTGATGATGATCAGATCCGGCCCAAAGGAGGGCTGCTCCAGCTCTTCAAAGGTCTCCTGGGTTGCCATGGTGCTCCTCTCTCGCGCCTGCCCTGCGCCCGCGCGTTGACCTTAGAGTATACCGCTCCCCTCCCGTGCTGGCGCTTGGGTGCGCCCGGGTGCGCTCACAGGAAGGGGCGCACGCTGTCTTGGAGTGCCACCGTTACGGCAGCGTCTTCGAGACGGGCCATGCAGTCGTCGTTTCCCCAATATCCCATGGCATTGGCACTCCCGTACCAGGCAATGTGCCCGTCGACGGTTACGAATCGATGCAGCGGCTGCGGCAGCTCTACATGACCAAGCGCGTTCGCCTCCAGAGCAGAAACGAGCCTCTCCGCCTCTTCTTGCCTCGAAGGCGGGTACTCGCTTGTGGGCTGGGTGATGATCATCACCCTCACTCCCCGCTGCTGCGCTGCACTGCACGCCTTTGCCATTGAGAAGAACCTCGACTTGTGGAGCATGGGGCTGCAGATGACCAGCTCGTGCGAGGCTGCCTCGATATCGGCAAGCAAGTCGTCGCGAAAGCTCGCTCCCGTATAGAGACCCCGTCGTTCCTGGGCCTCTGGGTTCTCGGCATCTCCCTTGCTTGCGGCCACCCTGTAGCCCTCGGAGGCGTAGCCCTTGAGGCGCTTGTGATACATGCTCTCGAACATCGGCTCGTTGAAGTCGATGTAGTCGTAGACCAAGGCTCGCTGCTTGCCGGGGAACTCCCTGTGCAAGCGCCCGAGATACTGCCTGAGCGGGATGCCGTTTGCAATGGGGGCTGAGAGATGCAGCGTGTCGAGCCTAGGCAGGTCAAAGCCCTCCCCTGCAAACCGCCCTGTTGCAACGGCGATGACAGGGCCGTTTTCGGCAGCCCGGCGCAGGGCCTCCACACGCTCTCGCTTTGCCTTGGCCGTTCCCTCCCCAATGAGCAGGTATGCGTTGGGACACTCCTCCTCGATCATCTCCAACAGCCTCTTGGCATGGCCCACGCGCTCGGTGAGAACGAGAGGCGAACGCCCCTCTTTCCACGCGGAGAGCGCATCGTCCACTATGAGCTTCGAGCGGACATCGTCTTGGGCGACAGCGTCTAGGAGCTTGGAGTAGCCCCATTCCTCGCCATCGGGGCTCAGGGGGCGTTTGAACCCCGTGAAACGGGGTATCACCACGTGGTCGAAGCCATGGCATTCTGCCTGCTCCTTGGCGGTGCGCTTGAAGCGCAGCGGTCCGCACAGCATGAAGGAGATCGGGTGATGTCCGTCTCCCCTCACCGGAGTTGCGCTGACCCCGTAGATCCTGCTTGCCTTGGATGCGGTGATCACGCTCTCGTACTTCACGGCAGCGCTGTGGTGGAACTCGTCGACTATCACCACCCCATAGCCCTTGAGCATCTCTTCGGGTTCTTTGCTCATGAAGACGGACTGGTAGGTGAAGATATCCACGTTGCCCGTACGGGTGTCCTTCCCTCCCGCCTTCACCCCCACCGGCGTGAGCTTCTTCTTGCGCCCGCGGCTTGTCTTGACCTCGGGGAGGGGCTCGTCGATGCTGAGGAACTCATGCAAGCGCTCCTGCCATTGCTGCACCAGAGTGGTGCTGTGGACGAGAATCGCCGCACTCACCCCGAGCTCTGCAATGAGGTAGGCGGCGACGACGGTTTTTCCAAACGCTGTTGCAGCCCAAAGGGCGCCGTTCTCGTGTGCGAGCATAGCCTCCGCAGCGGGCACTTGGTGAGGACGCAACTCGCCAGTAAAGGAGACCTTGATGCTCTTTCCGTGGTCGGTCTCGTCGTTGACCTGAACCGATGCACCCGCGTCTCCAATGAGCTTGAGCAACTCCTCCTCGCAGCCCCTTGGAATGACGACCCACTCACCCTCAGAGCTCGCACATGAGATCACCCTCGGAACCTTGTACACGCTCTTCCTAAGCGCCTGCTTCTTGTAGAACTCAGGATTCGAGAAGGCGGCCAAGCGCGAAACAGCAAGCACCGCTTTCTGACTCAGACCCACGGTGGAGACGTAGAGCTTGTTGGCCCTTGTCACCTGCACTGTTTCTGGGAAATCCGTTACAGCAAGCTCAGCCTTATCAAGCCGCTCCCATGGCTTCTCCTCGTCAAGGTCCACGTTTCCCGAGCCCATAGACGACATCATTCCCAAAAATCCCTCTTGCGAGTGCGTTGCGAGAATGGAGTCCAGCTCGGAATGCCCAAGCTTGTTTGCAGCGGCATGCTGCAGGAGCGCCCACTGGTCTTCATAAGGGGAGAGAGCATCGTCGACGAAGAGGCTGAACCCCGAGTTTCGAGGCCCTCCCTGCAGCGGGAGCGCGATGCAGTTCCCAAAGCCCCTCTCCGGTAACAGGTCCTGACTGGGAAACATCCTGTCGTAGCAGGAAAAATCGATCGCCCCAGTTTTCTCCATTGCATGGGTCAGCGCCAACGAGCCCAGGTCACGCGCCTTCTTAGCCGGTACGGGCTCTGCGAAGAACACCCAGATGTGGGCTCCGTCACCCGAGCGAGAGCGCTCGCAATAGGCCGCTACTCCCATCTCCGAAAACGACATCGCCAGCGCCCGCGCTGCAGACTGCCAGCTCCTGTGATCGAGGTCGATTGCCAAGAACGACGTGCACTCGCATGCATCAAGAGGGTAGATGGCAACCGTCTTACTCGTATCCGGGTTCTTGGTGTCGAGATGTCCTTCCAGGTGGGTCTCGTTGAGAGCCTCGAGAACACGGTGGCGACAACGCGAGCAACCAACCGAAAGCCGGCACACCCCTGGGCGGTGCCAATTGACGCACTTGGGCGAGTAACCCGCCTCTCCGGACGCTTTCTCCCAGCGCAGGGCAAAGCAGTCTTTTCTGTGTCCAAAGAGCTCCATGAACAAATGAAGCCTCTCGCCTGCCCTCAGAAAAGGAAACACGCGCAAGTCGTCTTCTGAGGGAAGGCCGCGGGGGCGCTCGGCAGCAGGCGCGAGCTCGCGTGGCATCGGCGCTTGCTCGTGTCTCTCAAGTACATGGTCGTGCACAGCGGATTCCTGCACAGGGAAACCCGCAAGCTGGGCTAGCGTTGTCTCGAGTTCAGATACCCGCCCCTCCAAGAACGCGATACGCTCCTCGAGCTGCATGATGCGTTTTTCGCTCTCCATTGTTCCCCCAACGACTTTGGAGCTTTTGCCAAGTCTATGTCGAAGAGCGAAGGAACACGTTCGAGACACGCCGAATAATCCCGGTTGGCGGGCTGGGAGGGGTGGGGCGTAGCCGAAAAACGTCGATTGGCGGGCTGGGAGGGGCCGATTTGACGAAAAATCTACGGTTGAGCCAGGGCACCGTGACTCGGGACACGGTCTTGCAGCCCAACCTGAGATTTCTCCACTACTCACTTTCAGCGCCTCCGGTCGAAATGATGGCTCCGGGGGCGTCTCGACAGCTCCATTTTGGTCTAACAGCGCCATGATTTTTGAGGCACGCCTCAAGCCTTAACTTCCAGAAAAACTGGCACTCAAGCGGGCTGAAATCCGCGTTTTCCCAGGTAAAAAGGTGTGAATCCCGGGGCTTCGGCCCCTTTTCTCTGCTATAATTTTAGTGTTAATTATCTCTCGCATTTTGGAGGCGCGATGTACCTCAAGACCCCGGTCGCGGTGCCCGACGAGCCCGGCAAGATCGTCTTCACGAGGAAGAAGGGCTCGGTCTACGTCTACCTCGAGACCGGCCGCACCTACGACCCCGCGCGCAAGTTCACCATCCCCAGGAGGGTCACCATCGGAAAGCTCGTCGACCCGGGGGACCGCTCGAGGATGTACCCCAACGAGAACTACGCCAAGCACTACCCCCTCGAGGTCCCCGAGGAGCGGGAGGGCTCCATGCGCTCGAGCTGCCTGAGGATCGGCACCTACGCCGTCATGAGCAGAATCGCCGCAGACTGCGGCCTGCCGGCCATGCTCTCCGACGTGCTCGGCGAGCGCGACGGGGCCCTGATGCTGGACCTCGCCTTCTACTCGGTGGTCACCGAGGGCAACGCCGCCCAGCACTACCCCGCCTACGCCTACTCGCACCCGCTGGCGACGCTCGGCATGCGCATGTACTCGGACTCCAAGGTCTCCGAGCTGCTGCGCTCGGTCGGCGAGAGGGAGGCCTGCGTTCCCTTCCTCAACCGCTGGAGCGAGGGGCGCGACCACCGCGAGAAGGTCTGGATCTCCTACGACTCCACCAACAAGGACTGCCAGGCGGGCGACATATCCATGGTGGAGACCGGGCGCACCAAGGACAACCTGACCGGCCCGGTGTTCAACGTCGCGGTGGCCTACGACAGGAGCAACAGCGTGCCGCTTTTCTACGAGGAGTACCCCGGATCGATCGTGGACGTCTCCCAGCTGCAGCTGATGCTCGAGAAGGCCCGCTCGTACGGCTACCGCCACTGCGGGTTCATACTGGACCGCGGCTACTTCAGCCGCGACAACATCGCCTACATGGACCGGTGCGGCTACTCGTTCGTGATGATGGTCAAGGGCATGGCCAAGCTCGTGAGCTCTGTCGTCGAGGAGGTGAGGGGCACCTTCGAGTCCGACAGGGACCGCTGCGTGCGCCGCTACCACGCCTACGGCACCACGGTGGTGCGGCCCCTGTACGCCTCCGACGAGAGGCCCAGGTGGATCCACGTGTACTACTCGGCCGGCAGGGTGGCGCGCGAGCGCGAGGCGATAGAGTCGAACCTCGACAAGGCGGCGAGGCTCATGCGCAAGATGGTTGGCAAGGAGTGGACCATGCCCGACAGCTACTCCCGCTACTACGAGGCCTGCTACGACGACGAGGGCTGCTTCATGTGCGCCAGGGAGAGGAAGGACGCCATCAGCCGCGAGCTCGAGCTGGCGGGCTACTTCGCGATCGTGACCTCCGACGAGATGACGGCGGAGGAGGCGCTCACCCTCTACAAGGCGCGAGACGCCTCCGAGAAGCTGTTCTGCGGCAGCAAGTCCTTCCTCGGCGGGCGGGCGCTGCGCGTGCACTCCGACGAGTCGGCCTCGGGCAAGCTTTTGGCCGAGTTCGTCGCGCTGATCATGCGCAACCGCATGCACGTGCTGCTCGCGGAGCGCGCCGCCGCAGGCTCGACGAAGGCCAACTGCCTGACGGTGCCTGCCGCCATCCGCGAGCTGGAGAAGATCGAGGTGGTGCGGCAGGCCGACGGGGTCTACCGCCTCGACCACGCGGTCACGGCCACGCAGAGGGAGGTGCTCGCGGCCTTCGGCATGGACGCCGACACGATCAAGGGGGTCGCAGACGAGATAGGCAGCCAGCTGCAGGAAAACGGGAAGGAGATCTAGGCATGGCAAGGGGAAAGCGGGTCGACATCGAGGGCAGGATCGCGGCTGCGGAGGAGCAGGTCCTCAAGGCCAAGGAGCGCTACGACAGGGCCTGCGCGGAGCTCAAGGACCTGATCGCCAAGCGCGACGCGATGCGCAAAGACGAGCTGTGGGAGGCCGTCGCCAAGAGCGAGCGCAGCTACGAGGAGATCCTGGCCTGGGTCAAGGGGCCCACCGACGTCGACTAGGCGGACCGCCCCGCAGCTGCAAGAAATATCGAAGAATCTCGATTTGTTCTTGTCATTTCGACTGTCTTCGATGTATTCTCTCTCCAGACATTTCGATAAGTTTCGAACTGACTGGAGGATGACATGGCTGGAGTGACCGGGCGTCTCGGGTTCTTCGACCGCTACCTGACGCTGTGGATCTTTGCCGCGATGGCGGCGGGGCTGGGGATAGGGGCGCTGTTCCCGCAGTTCAGCCAGGTGCTGGGCTCACTCAGCATAGGCACCACCAACATCCCCATCGCTGCCGGGCTCATCCTCATGATGTACTCGCCGCTGGCCAAGGTGCGCTATGCGGAGATGCCCAAGGTCTTCGCCGACAAGCGCCTGCTGGGGCTCTCTCTGCTGCTCAACTGGGTGCTCTGCCCGCTTCTCATGCTCGTGCTGGCGGTGCTGTTCCTGCGTGACATGCCCGAGTACATGGCCGGCATCGTCATGATCGGGCTGGCCAGGTGCATCGCCATGGTGCTCGTGTGGAACGATCTCGCCGGCGGCTCGGCCGAATATGCCGCGGGTCTCGTGGCGGTCAACGCGCTGTTCCAGGTGGCTCTCTACGGGCCCATGGCCTGGCTGTTCCTCTCCGTCCTCGCACCGGCGCTCGGCGCCCCGGCCGTCGCCGTCGAGGTCTCGGCCTGGCAGGTCGCCCAGAGCGTGCTCGTCTACCTGGGCGTGCCGCTTGTAGCGGGCGCGATCACGCGCGCCGTCGGTGTTGCCAGGCTCGGCGAGGAGGGCTACGAGCAGCGCGTGCTGCCCAAGGTCTCCAAGATCACGCCCGCTGCCCTGCTGTTCACCATCGTCGTCATGTTCTCGATGAAGGGAGACATGATCGCCAGCCTGCCGCTCGACGTCGCCAGGATCGCTGTGCCGCTCCTCGTCTACTTCTGCATCACCTTCTTCGCCAGCGCCTGGCTCGCCCACAGGCTGGGCGCCGACTACCCGCGCACGGCCTCGGTAGCCTTTACGGCAACGGGCAACAACTTCGAGCTCGCCATCGCCGTTGCGGCCGCGACCTTCGGGCTTGCCAGCGGTCAGGCTCTTGCCGCTGTCGTGGGGCCGCTCGTCGAGGTGCCGGCGCTCATCCTGCTCGTCAACGGCGCGCTCGCCCTCAAGAGGCGCTGGTACGGGGATGAGGAGTAGCACATGGAGGCTCTCGGTTCTTTCCTGATGGAGCAGGTGCTCAAGATGCAGTGGCTGAGCGACTCGCTCGCCGCGCTGCTGCTGGCCCTCGGGCTCGACCCGCGGTCCCAGTGGGGCGGCACGCTGCACTTCTTCCTCTACGACACGGCCAAGATCGTCATCTTGCTCGTGGTGCTCATCTTCGTCATCGGCAGCCTCATCCACAACTGGATCCCGCAGGAGGCCGTCGAGCTCGTCCTCGGAGAGAGCAACCCGCTGGCCGTGGTGCTCGCCACCCTCGTGGGTGCGCCTGTCTACGCCGACACCTTCGGAGCCGTCCCCATCGCCGAGGCCCTCTACCTCAAGGGCGCCGGCCTGGGCACCGTGCTGGCCTTCATGATGAGCGTCACCACCTTGTCCATCCCCAGCCTCACCATGCTGTCGCGCGTCATCAAGCCCCGCCTGATGGGCACCTTCATCGCGGTGTGCATGGCGGGCATGATCATCAGCGGCTACGTGTTCAACCTCCTGCAGCCGTTGCTGTAGGGGCAAGGGAGCTGTCGAGAGAAAGGGAGAGGGCCATGATCGAGATCACCGTGTACGGGACCGGGTGCAAGAAGTGCAGGGAGCTGCACTCCAACACCCTCGCGGCGGTTGACGGGCTGGGGGAGCATGCCCGTGTCAGCTACGTCTCCGACCCCGTCGCCATCGCCCAAAAGGGCATCCTGTCACTGCCTGCGCTCGAGGTCGGCGGGCGCGTCGTCAGCACCGGGAGGGTGCTCACTGCCGCGCAGGTCAGGGAGCTGTTGGAAAACGCGGGGCCTTGCGCCGAGCGCTGCTAGAATTGGTTCGACATCCTTCGAACCGAGAGGGGACCGCATGGCCGAGGAGTGCAAGCGCGCATGCGCGGCGGCAGCCGCTGAGAGCAGGTCCGCCGAGGCGGCCGTCTTCAAGGCGCTCGGCGACGAGAAGCGCCTGCGCATGCTCGACATGGTGGCCGCCAACCCCGGCGTCTGCGCGTGCAGCCTGCTCGAGGAGCTCGACATGTCGCAGTCGACGCTGTCGCACCACATGTCGCTGCTCAAGGCAGCCCGGCTGGTGGCTTGCGAGAAGCGCGGCAAGTGGTGCCACTACACGCTGTCTGCAGAGGGCCTCGATGCCATCTCGCGCTACGCCGCGGAGATGAGGGGCGCTGGCGGGCAGCGCCCCGCCTAGCGTGGGAGGCTGCCAGGCCGCTGCTCAGGCGATTGGCCCATTGCAGCAGGACCGCACCGAAATCGGGTGCCCATCCTTCTCGCTAGTGCGAGTCAACACCTCTTGAGTGACACTTTTTCTAGAAAACAAAGTCAAGGGGCAAGACCCCTCCTGCCCGCCCGCACAGATCCAGAGCCCATTGCCTGTTTGGTACCAAACCCTGGCGCGCTCCAACTTGCAGCTGCATGGCAGAACGGGCGAGCTCTTTGAAATCGGGCGTTGTCTCGCGCTTGGCGGAGGATATAATCTGCCTTCCCGTGGGGCGTTTCCGTTGAATGGAGGGCCTGACAGTGCAACGCGAGAGAAACTCGTTTTCCATCGCCTTGAGGGGGAGCTCTGCCCTCGAGCTCTGGCGCAGCCTGGGGCTTCTCGAGGCGCGTTCCCTTGACGAGCGTCAGCGGCGCCCTGCTGGAACGCCCCCAGATTGCCCAAAAGCGCCTCCTCCAACAGCTGTCAACGCAGATGGACGGCTCGCGGGGAGCCAAGCGGGCGAGGTTTGCCGCCAGCGCGCTCCTGGAGCGCTCGCGCTCTCCCCGCGAGGCCCAGCTGGCCCTGCTTCTCAGCCTCCCGTGCACCTGCGGCGGCTATGGCCTTCCCCAGCCGCTGCTCAACCACCCTGTAGAGCTCAGTGCCGCTGCGGCGGGAATCTACGGCCGCCCTGCTTGTGAGTGCGACCTCTTCTTCAGCGAAGCCGGCCTGGCCGTGTTCTACGACAGCGAGGACACGCATCTCAGCGTCAAGCAGCAGCACAACGACGCACTGAGGCACAACGCACTCTCCGCCTCCGGCATCACCGAGCTTTCAGTCACAAACTCGCAAATCAAGAGCCTGAGGCGCATGGACGCCCTCGCCTCTGTGGTCGCCGCCTCTTGCGGGAAGAGACACCCCACCACGGTCAGGGACTACCGAACACGCCAGGTCAGACTGCGCCGCGCTCTCTTGGGAGCGTAAGCGTTTCTCGCTGGAATGGGGAGCGGGCGAACACCTGGTGACACATTGGCCCAAGTCGTCCTGACCTTCCTCGGCAACTCGCAACCCGGTAGTGCCGTGTCGAAAAACGACGGTTGACGGGCTGGGAAGGACTGTTTTGCCGAAAAATCACGGTTGGCGGGCTGGAATTGGGGCCTCCAGGCGCGCTTTGGCGGAGCCGCAGTCTTGTCGCTCGACAAAACCCCAGCTCAGAGCCCTGGCCCTTGCCAACATGCTCGGGCAGTGTGGCTCTGCTGACTCCCGAGGCCGTCATTTTCAGCCCGCCAACCGTCGTTTTTCGGCAAAACGGGCCTACCGGACCCGCCAATCGGCATTTTTGGGCATCGCCTCTCCCTGCTCACCTCGCCCCGCGTCGGCGCTTGGGTGCGCTGGGGTGCGCGCTCGGGGCGCTACTCGCCGGCGGGCTCGGTGAGGAGGGCGTGGATGTCTTCGGCTACCTGGCGGGGGATGCCGGGGACGGCGGCGATATCGTCCAGGGTGGCCTCGCGCATGCGCTTGACGCTGCCGAAGTGCTTGAGCAGCAGCTTCTTACGCTTGGGGCCCAGGCCGGGGACCTCGTCGAGTATGGAGGCGACCATGCCCTTGTCGCGCAGCTCGCGGTGGAAGGTGATGGCGAAGCGGTGGCTCTCGTCGCGCACGTGCTTGATGAGGTAGAGGCTGGGGCTGCCGCTGGGCAGGATGACCGGCCCCTCCTCGCTCCAGGGGACGAAGAGCTCCTCGTCGCGCTTGGCCAGGCCGCAGACGGGGATGTCGGTAAGCCCCAAGCTCTCCAGCTGCTCGAGCGCGGCCGTGAGCTGCGGCTTGCCGCCGTCGACCACCAGCAGGTCGGGCTTGCTGCCGAAGCGCTCGTCTTCCATGCGCTGGGGGCTGTAGCGGCGGCCGAGCACCTCCTTCATGCTCTCGAAGTCGTTGGCCTCGCCGAAGTCCTGGCGGATCTTGAAGCGGCGGTACTGGCTCTTGTCGGGCTTGCCGGCGGTGAAGACCACCATGCTCGCCACGCTGTAGTTGCCGTGCAGGGTCGAGATGTCGAAGCACTCGATGCGCATGGGCGGCGCGGGCAGGGCGAGGGCGCTTTCCAGCTGCAGCAGCGCCAGGTCGATGCGCTCCTCGTCGTAGCGGGTGCGCACCTTGTGGCGCATGAGCGCATGTTTGGCGTTGACCTGCGCCATCTCCAACAGCTGGCGCTTCTCGCCGCGCTGGGGCACGGTCAGATGCACCTGCGCGCCGTGCTTGCTGGCCAGGCGCCGGGTGAGCCAGGACTCGATGCTGGCGGCGTCCTCGCCATCGAGCTGCTCGGCGAGCACCACCTCGTGGGGGACGGACTCCGTGCCATGGTAGTGGCGCGTGAGGAACTGCACGGCCAGCTCCTCGTCAGCCACGTTGAGGCCCTTGTCCAAGATGAAGTCGTTGCTGATGATGATGCGCCCCTCGCGCACCACGAACACGTGAGCCGCCGAGATGGTCTCCTCGCGGTAAAAGCCCACCACGTCCATGGAGAGCGGGCGGCTGAGCACGGCCTTCTGGCGCTCCTGCAAGGCGTTGACGGCCTCCAGGCGGTCGCGCACGCGGGCGGCGCGCTCGAAGTCGAGCTCGGCGGCGGCAGCGCGCATCTCGGCCTCCAGCTCGCGGCAGAACTCCTCGCGGTGGCCGGAGAGGAAGCGCTCCACCCTGCCCACCAGCGGCGCATAGTCCTGCGGCGTGATGGCGCCGCAGCAGGGGCCCGTCCCCTTGCCGATGTGGAACTCGAAGCAGGCCTTGTCGTCCGGGCTGGGCTGGCGACCCACCTTGAGCTTGCGGCACAGGGCCTTGTGCTCGGCGCAGGTGGCCTGGCAGATGGGCACCACGCGGCGCAGGGCCTCGATAGTCTCGCGCGCGGCGCGGCTATCCGTATAGGGCCCGAAGTAGCGCGTGTCCGGGCGGTGCTTCTCGCGCGTGAGCTTTATGGCGGGGAAGGTATCGCCCTTGGTGAGCGCAATGAAGGGGTAGCTCTTGTCATCGCGGTAGTCGACGTTGAAGGGCGGGTGGTACTGCTGGATGAGGTTCTTCTCGAGGACGAGCGACTCGGTCTCGTTGGCCACGACCACGTAGTCGAACGAGGCCACCTGCCCCATCATCAGGGGGATCTTCTCGCGCTCGTCCTGGCCGAGCACGTACTGGCTCATGCGGGCGCGCAGGTTGACGGCCTTGCCCACGTAGAGCACCTCGCCAGCGGCGTTCTTCCACAGGTAGCAGCCCGGTTCCTCGGGCACGCTCCTCAGCTGCTCGCGGATGCTGGGCAGGCTGGAGGCACTAGCGGTCATCGCGGTCCTCGAGGACGCCGAGCGCGTCCGGGTGCTCGCCGCCGAGCTCGCACTTCAGCTCGCCCACCTGGGCGTTGGCGATGGCAGAGGCGAGGATGTCGTCGTCATCGACGGCGAGGGGGTCGGCAGCCTGCGCGGGCTGGGAGGCTTGCTGCTGGGAGGCCGCCTTCGCACCCGGGTGGCGGAAGATGTCCGGGAAGTAGTGGTGCTCGAGCACGGGGCCCAGCAGCTGCAGCCTGAAGACGATGAAGGCGGATGCAGCCAGCAGCACGAAGAGCACCGCGTACTTGGCCACGCCGCCCCAGTTCCACACGAAGTAGCCGCCCAGGGTGAGCACGGCCGTCCAGGCGTAGATGATCAGCACGGACTTGCGCTGCGAGAAGCCCTGGTCGAGCAGGCGGTGGTGCACGTGGCCGCGGTCTGCCTGCTGTATGGGTTGGTGGTTGAGGAGCCGGCGGATGATGGCGCTGGCGGTGTCGATCACGGGCACGCCGGCGATGAGGATGGGCACGGCCAGGGCGGTGACGCTGGAGAAGCGGGTGGCGCCCATGAGGCTGATGGCGCCCAGCGTCATGCCCAGCAGCAGCGAGCCCGAGTCGCCCATGAAGATGCTCGCCGGGTGGAAGTTGTAGAACAGGAAGGCCACGCACACGGCGATGAGCGCCAGCGCCACAAGCGAGGCGTCGTTGCGCGTGAGCGACATGGTGAGGGCGAAGAGGCCCACGGCGCTGATGCCCGTGATGCCCGCGGCCAGGCCGTCGAGGCCGTCGATGAGGTTGATGATGTTGGCGAAGGCCACCAGGTAGATGACGGTGATGGGGTACGAGAGCCAGCCCAGGACCACGTGCCCGTCTGAGAGCGGCAGCTTGAAGCCGGACATGAGCACGCCGGAGCACGCGATGATGACAGCGGCGACGATCTGGCCCAGGAACTTCACCCCGGGGCGCAGGGACTGCACGTCGTCCACGACGCCAACGGCGACCACGATCGTGAGGCCCACGGTGACGCCCACCATGTTGACGCCAGAGCCCATGACCAGCGAGAACGGCCCCGGCCAGAAACCCACCAGCTCGCCGACGTACTCCACCACCAGCGCGGCGAGCAGGCCCAGGTACATGGCCACGCCGCCCATGCGCGGGATGGGCTCCTTGTTCACGCGGCGGGCACTGGGCTGGTCGACGATGCCACGGGAGATGGCAAAGGCCCTCACAGCGGGGACAGCTGCAGCGGTGACGACGAAGGCCACGGCGAATACGATGAGGTAATGCCACCAGGTAATCAGCATAGTGTTGAGATTATAGACAAGGTTGATGAGAGAGTTGTGAAGGCACGGTGTAGCCCCCTGCCACC
>JBJEHN010000075.1:0-5403 GCA_051876105.1 Coriobacteriales bacterium
TGATACCGAAGGAGTCGATGACCTCCGATACCGTGAACTCTTTGGATTCGCTCATTGATTTCCCTCCTTAGGATGCACACAGAGTTGCGTGAGCGAGATATGAAACGCACGTGTTTGCGTGCGCCTTCTTAAGCGGAATGCCAGTCGTTGAGTCCGCCTTGGTTCCCCAACCAAGGCGGACCGACCTTTTAGGATTCCTCTCCCAGAAGAGTTTTCTTCTTGAGCTGGCAAATGAGCAGCGGCTTGCCTTGGTAGATACGGTACTGGCGGTAACCGCAGTTGCCGTACCCGCTGCATGCTGCGCACTTGACGTCTTGGATGGATAAGCCCCCCAGTTCTTCCAGATCTAACTCAGCGTTGATCTTCCTTCGTTCAGACACGGCTTACCTCCATCTCTTTTGCTCTCAAAGTGCTGGGGCAGAAACCTGGTTGCCTCCGCTTTAGGAAGCAAAATTACATACCGGGAGCCTTGGGGGCACCGGGAGCACCGGGAGCACCGGGAGCGCCAGGAGCGCCAGGAGCGCCGGGAGCGCCAGCGGGGGCGCCAGCGGGAGCAGCACCGGCGGGGCCGTCGGAGAAGCCGCCCTCCTTCTTCATGGTCTCCATGTCCTCCTCAGAGAAGGCGGTCTTGCACTTGGGGCACTTCTTCAGAATGGTGTTGCCCATGATGGGCACCTTGAAGCCGCAGTGGGGGCAGTGGATGTCGATCTCGACACCAGCAGGCCTAAAGCACATATGAAACTCCTTTTCGTTTCGCCCTTCTTGTGAAGGGCTGTCCAACCCTCAAAGACACCCAGACGAACCCAGACACATGCTTGATCATCTCGATGTCCCCTAGAAAATGGCATACAGGGGCAAACGCCTTCTGCATACCGTTTCAATCTACCTTTTTGCACTTTCTCTGGCAACAAATATGCCCCGTCATTTTTTTAGTTTCAGTAAAGTTTTCGGAGACCGCACCCCCATGCAATGCGTGCATTGTAGGTTCCGGCACCTTGCGCGGGCCGCCACTGAATGCGCGGTGGCCTGGCTTCATGTACAATGGGTGTTTGTGTTCTGAACAGCATGCACCGCACTCACGAGGGGGATTACCGATGGCCAAGAGAACCAAGGGGCCCGCACGCAAGCACCTGCACATGGCGGCGGAGGCCCGCAAGGACCGCAACAGGCAGCTCTACTTCCTGCTGCTGGCGGTGTTGGGCGGCCTGCTGGTCTGGGGCCTCATCTCCTTCACTCCCATCAACGACCACTCCATCGCCGGCAGCGTCGTCATCTTTGGCGGCGTGCTGCTGCTCGTCATCGTCATCGGCGAGGTGGGCGTGCGCTTCTCGCGCTTCAACAACGAGTACAACCGCATCAAAGACGAGTACGGCATCACCAACCAGATGGTGAAGGAGTACCTCAAGAGCACCAAGTAGCACGCCGGGGGCGCGGGCCAGCGGGCCCTCCCCTCGCACAGCTGCCCAGCTCGGGCAACGCAAGCGGCCCCGCCGGATGAACCCGGCGGGGCCGCTTTCTTCAGCAGTATGGAGCCGGTGCCGGCTGCTTACTCGACGACCGTGACCTGGGCATTCTTGACGAGCCAGCGGGTGACCATGTCCTGGCGCGCGATCTTGCGCAGCTCTGCCATGCGGTTGGCCTGCTCCCAGCTGCGGCGGATCTCCTCGGGGTTCTCCTCCTTGGCCAGGGTGATGTCGAGCTCCTCGTCTGTGAGCTCGAGGCCAAGGCCCTCGAAGAGCGCCTCGATGGCGACGTCGAGGGCGGCGCGGTGCCTGGCCTCCTGGAGAATCTGGTCCTGGATCTCCTCCTTCTCCATGTCGTTCTTGAGCATCCACTCCTGCAAGCTGGTGCCGTTCTTCTCCATGCTCTGCATGAACTCGCGGAAGACATCTTCCTTGATGATCTCGACGAAGTACTCGGGGACCTCGCCCTTGATGCGCCCGACGAGCTGCTCCATGCAGCGCTCGACCATCAGGTTGGGGAGCTCCTTGCGCTTGTCGTTGTCCAGAGCCATCTTGACGGCGCCGCGCAGCTCCTCGACGTCCTTGGAGCCGAGCTTCTGGGCGAAGGCGTCGTCGAGCTCGGGGATGATGCAAGCGCGGAAGCCCCTAATCTCGACCTCGGCTTTGAGCTTGCCATCGCCGAACTGCGGGTTGGAGCCGTCCTCGACCTCGAAGTCGAAGGCGAGCTTATCGCCGCGCTTGGCGCCGACGATGTGCTCGTCGAAGCTGGCGGGCATGGTGCCCGCACCCAGGCCAATCAGGCGGTCGACGTTGGTGAGGCCGCGGATCTCGGAGGTGTCGGACTTGGTGCAGGTCATAGTGAGGTCGACGTAGTCGCCCATCTCGGCCTGGTGCTCCGGGTCGTCGATGGCCTGGTAGGTGTGGTAGTAGTCGCGCAGGTTGTCCAGATGGGCCTCGATCTCTGCCTCGGTTGCCTCATCGGGCGGCATCTCGATCGCGACGGGCTCGAGGCTGCTGAGCTCGACCTTGGGCAGCACCGGGCCGGAGACCGTGAAGCGGAAGGGCTTGTGGTCCTCGGGCAGGGTGTCGACGTTGAACTCGGGCTCTGCCACGAAGATGACGTCTGCGTCGTCGATCACCTTGAAGGACAGCGTGTTGATGATGGTCTCTGCGATGGCGCCGAAGGTGGGCTCGTGGCCGCCGAGGTTCTGCTCGATGACGTTGCGCGGCGCCTTGCCCTTGCGAAAGCCCGGGATCTCCTTCTGCTCCCGAGCGTCCTTGAAGAACTGCTTGATGTTCTCGTCGACTTCCTCGGCAGTGGCGGTGAGGGTCAAGATGAGCTCCCTCTTCTCGCCGTCCTCCTCGAAGACCCTGCTCGTGATCTCCATTAGTCTCCCCCCTGTGATCGATGCCATGACTGACGTGAAAACTATGTATGTGACGATGGATTGTACCGCAGCGCTTTCATCCTGTTGCCATAGAAGACGATAAAGCTGCCGTGCAGTGACGAAACGCGCCTGCGCCTCGCTTATGGGGCAAGTGGGGCACGGCTGCAGATAGAGCGGGCAAGCCTGTTGAGAAAACGTCACCTGCCCTCTATAATCTTGCGGGTTTTGAGCCAGCTATAAGAGGGGTTGGCTCTGCTGGGCCGGCTATTAGAGGGGTCGGCTCTCCACATCTGAAATAGGGGGAAACACATGCAAGCATGGAAGAAGACTGTGCTGAGCTTCCTGCTGGGCGGAGCCCTGGCTCTGGTCGCTCAGGCAATCCTCGTCATCTGGCAGAACCTTCTGCCCGGCACGCCGTTCGAGTTCTTCATCGGCGGTGCCACCCTGGTCTCCATGGGCGTCATCGGCTTCCTGCTGGGCGGCTTTGGCGTCTACCAGCTCCTGGGCGAGTGGGCTGACTTCGGCTCCTACCTGCCCTTCTCCGGCTTCTCTATGGCAGTCGGTATGAAGTCCGTCGCTCCCTGGACCAAGGGCGCCAGCCTCGGCAAGGCCATCTGGCCTGCCGCCTGGCTCGTCATCTGGTTCAACTTCGTGGGTGCAGTGGTCTGCATCCTCTTCGGCTTCATCTGCACCAAGATGGGCATCGTCCCCGCCCTGGCAGAGAAGACCACCACGGGCCTCATCTTCCCGTATGCCTTCCTCATGGGCGGCATCCTCACCGCGCTCTTCCAGATCGTGTGGGAGATCGAGAAGAAGCTCCTGCCCGGCAAGGCCAAGCATGTGCACGTCCTGATGTTCGCCTGGATGTGCGGCGCCATCTTCGCACCCTGCGGCCTCTCTGGCAGCCTGGCCAACATCTTCGGCGAGGGCTTTGCCGTGATGATCCCCATCGGCGGCCTGAACATGTACAACGTCGGCATGGCCTTCGCCCTGGGCGAGACCGTCGAGGGCCTGGTGCACCTGGGCTCCTTCCTGCTGGCGGTCTGCGGCCTCTTCGGCTGCGGCATGGGCACCTTCGCCATCTACAACGCCAAGTACGGCCGCACCCCCATCAACGAGGTCCACGCAGAGATGGGCCGCAAGCTGATGGAGCGCAAGCAGAACGCACCCGCCGGCCACTAGGCAAGCGGCGCTGCATGTGCGCAACAGGGGGCCCGCGATCGCGGGCCCCCTTTCTTATAGGACCTGAGTCGCTGGCCTCAGATGCGCGGCTGACGGTTTTTGGCGGCCGCAAAGCAACGGTTGACGGCAGGCGCCCGAGTATCGGCACCGTCAAACGGCATTCCGAGGACACTCAACACCGTCAACCGCGCATCTGTGGCCAGCGACTATCTTGCTTTCGAGGAGTATGATGCCAAGGCACGCTGGAAGAGAAGGAGAGTTTACATATGCCGAAGATCTGCCTGGTCAACATGGACTTCGCTGAGTTTGGGATCGAGGAGCGCATGGCGGCGGAGGCCGGGATCGAGCTCGTGGTCTCGCCCAACCGCGACGCCGAGAGCACCATCGCCCACTGCCCGGATGTGGACGGCATCGTGACCTCCTACGGGATCTTCCCGCGCAAGCTCTTCGCCAGCCTGCCCAGGCTCAAGGTCATCTCGCGCACCGGCGTGGGCTACGACACCATCGACGTCGAGGCAGCCACGGACTACGGCGTGGCCGTGTGCACCGCCCCCGGCTACGCCAACGAGGTTGTCTCCGACCACGCCATCGCCATGGCGCTGGGCGTCTTGAGGCGCGTGAACGAGCTCGACGCAGACATACGCAGCGGCATCTGGGACTACGCCGTGCGCCGGCCGCTGGGCCAGTGCCACGGGCGCGTCTTCGGCATCGTGGGCATGGGTGCCATCGGGCGCGCCACCGCGCGCAAGGCCGCGGGCCTGGGCTTCGAGGTCATCTGCTGTTCGCGCTCGCTGGTGCCCGGCCGCCGCACGCCAGAAGGCTACAGCGTGGTGCCCCTGGACGAGCTGCTGGCCCGCGCAGACGTGGTGAGCATCCACTGCGCGCTCTCGCCCGCTACGCACCATATGATCGACGAGCGCCGCCTGCGCCTGATGAAGCCCGGCGCTGTGCTCGTCAACACCGCACGCGGCCCCATCGTTGACACAAAGGCCCTGGCCGAGGCCCTCAAGGCCGGCAGGCTCTGGGGCGCCGCGCTCGACGTCTTCGAAGGCGAGCCCGCAGACATCAAGCACCCCATCTTCTCTGCCCCGCACACGCTCTTCAGCGCGCACGCGGCCTACTGGAGCGAGGAGAGCGGCGAGGAGCTGCGCACCCGCACCATGCAGAGCGCCATCGACGTCGTGCTCGGCCGCAAGCCGGCCGACTGCCTCAACCCCCAGGCGCTGCGCTAAACCCATCGCAACAGCGAAGCCCCCTGCTCGGCTTGCGACGGCCTTGCAGGGGGCTTCCTCTTGGGAATGCCAAGCGCGAGCGCGGGTGCGACGCCTTACTCGAACTTGACCTGGTAGTTCTTCTCGAACCACGCGCAG
>JBJEHN010000076.1:0-27486 GCA_051876105.1 Coriobacteriales bacterium
GCTGCATCGTGCTGGGCATGGGCGTGCCCACCACCGCCAACTACTGCATCATGGCCGCAACCTGCGCTCCCATCCTCATGCAGCTGGGCATCCCCATGATCGCCGCCCACTTCTTCGTCTTCTACTTCGGCATCGTGGCAGACATCACGCCGCCGGTTGCCCTGGCCGCCTACGCTGGCTCCGCCATCGCCAAGTCGCGCCCCATGCCCACGGCCATCAACGCCTCCAAGCTGGCTATCGCGGCCTTCGTGGTGCCCTACGTCTTCGCGTTCTATCCGGTGCTGCTGGGCGTCGAGACGCCCCTGCCCTTGGTGGTCTTCAACACTGCGACCGCCATGGTGGGCCTCATGGGCGTGGCGGCCTGCCTCAACGGCTACCTCTTCACGCGCATCAACCCGCTCTTCCGCATCCTGCTGGCTGTGGCCGGCGTGCTGCTCATCATCCCGGAGCTCCTCTCCGACGGCATCGGCGCAGCTGTGGTGGCGGTTGTCCTGCTGGCCCAGCTCGCCCTCAACCGCAGGGCCAAGGGCAAGGGCGACGGCGGCAGCGGCGAGGCGCCCCGGCAGGAGCCTGAGCAGGCCTAAGGACTGCATACCCCATCCCGCTTTGGAACGCATCTGTTCAGAAGGGTTTTCGACATGAGCGACAGCAACATCATCTGGGTCACCGGCGCCAAGGGCTTTGTGGGAAGCGAGCTTTCCGCCCGCTTTGCCAAGCACGGCTTCCAGGTTGTGGGGACGGATACCGAGCTTTCCGTGGCAGAGACCGAGCGCATGGAGGCCTTCGTCTCCGAGGTGCAGCCTTTGGCGGTGGTGAACTGCGCGGGCATCCGCCGCGACGCCACGGGCCTCTCCAACCGCATCAAGGCCTACGAGGTCAACGCCCTGGGTGCGCGCAACGTGGCGCTCGCCGCCAACAGCTGCGGTGCCATCATGGTGCAGGTCTCGTCTGACGACGTCTACTCCTCCAAGCTCGAGGAGCCGGTCAACGAGTTCGACAACCCGCACCCGGACACCCCTTACGGCAAGTCCAAGCGCGCTGGCGAGGCCATGGTGCGCGACACCATGCACGAGCACATCATCGTGCGCTCGTCGTGGCTCTACCACTCCACCAGCGGCCGCATGAGGGAGGTCCTCGACGCCGCCGCCCAGGGCCGCACCGTCGAGGCCCGCACGGACCAGTTCGCCGCGCCCACCTCGATTGCCACCTATGCGGACTTCCTCGTCAAGGCCATCGAGAACAAGGCCTTCGGGACCTTCCACATCACCACGCGCGGGCGCGCCAGCCGCTACGACTTCGCCGCCAAGGTGCTCGAGTACGCCGGCTACGAGCCCTCCAAGGTGCTGGTGCCCACAGCCGACCCCAAGACCTCCGAGAACGTGGTGCTCGAGAGCCTCATGCTCGAGATGTTCGGCGCGGAGCTGCCCACCTGGGAAGAGGACCTGCTCGCCTACATGCGCGCAGTGGGCATCGCAAAGGCGTAGCCCCTGCGTCACAGGGGGCGGGTATACTCTCCTGAGCAGCTTGTTAGGAGGTATACCCATGTCCCAGCGCACAGTCGCGGTCATAGACGGCAACTCGCTCATCCACCGGGCGTTCCACGCGGTGCAGGCTCCCATGAGCGCGCCAGACGGCACGCCCACCAACGCCTGCTTCGGCTTCATGAGCATGCTGCTCAAGCTCATAGAGGACTACCACCCAGACGCGATCGTCTGCGCCTGGGATGTCCACCGCCCAGACTGGCGCATGAAGCTTCTTGAACGCTACAAGGCCCAGCGCCCTCCCATGGACCAGGCCCTTGCCGTGCAGTTCCCCCTCGTCAAGGGGCTGCTGGAGTCCATGGGGATCCCCTGCGTGAGCATGGAGGGCTTCGAGGGGGACGACATCCTGGGCACCGTGGCCCGCATGGGCGAGGAGAAGGGCTACCGCGTCTACCTGGTCACGGGTGACAAAGACGCCTACCAGCTCTCCACGCCGCTCACCAGCATCCTCACCAACCGCAAGGGCATGACAGACGTCGCCGTCATGGACCCGGCGGCTGTCGAGGAGCGCTACGGCGTGCGCCCAGACCAGGTGCCGGACTACCTGGGCCTCAAGGGCGACCCGAGCGACAACATACCCGGCGTGCCGGGCATCGGCCCCAAGAAGGCCGCCAGCCTCATCGCCAAGTACGGCACGCTGGAGGCCGTGCTCGAGGACGCAGCCAACATCAAGGGCAAGATGGGCGAGAGCCTGCGCGAGCACGCGGAAGACGCCCTCATCAGCCGCCAGGTAGCCACCATCCGCCGCGACGCCCCGGTCGAGATAGACCTCGACAGCTTGAGCTTCCCCTCCTTCGAGGCAGCCGCCGTCACAGACGCCTTCGGGGCGCTGCACTTCAACAAGCACCTGCGCGACGTGCTCGCGCTGCTCGGCGGCCCAGACGCCTCTGCGCCCGCCATCCCCAGCGCGGCGCAGCTCAGCTTCCAGCCCGCGCAAGACGCATCGGCCCTGGTAGAGGCAGCCCTCAGGGCCCGCAGCTGGGTGGGCGTCGCCGTGCAGGAGCCCCAGGGAGACGACCTCTTCAGCTCCTGCCTGCAGCCGCAGCTCGTCTTCGCAGACGGCACCGGCGTGGCGAGCGTGGAGCTGTCCCAGGGCGTCGGCCTGCTCAAGCGCCTCTTGGGCAGCGGTCTGCTGGCGGCCATGGACGTCAAGGCGCTCATCGAGGCCCTGCGCGCCCAGCTTGCCGCAGGCTGCAGCGGGGAGGTGAGCGCAGCCCAGCTCGAGGAGCTGCTCGACGCGCTCGACCTTGCGGTCGCCCCTGCTGCGGATGTGGAGCCCCGCGTCTTCGACTGCAGCCTCGCAGCCTACCTGCTCGACTCCGCCCGCAGCTCCTACACAGCGCAGGACCTGGCCCTGGAGTACCTCGGCGCCTCTGCCCCCGAAGGCGAGGGCGCTCCCACAGAGGGCGCGTTCAGCGCGGCGGCGGCGCAGGCTCTCGTGGGCCCGCTCTCCAAGGCGGTCGAGGAGGACGGCTCGCTGCAGCTGCTGCGCCAGGTCGAGCTGCCGCTCATGGCCGTGCTCGCGCGCATGGAGCACACGGGCTGCAGCCTGGACACCGCGCTGCTCAAGGACATGAGCGCCCAGCTGGGCGTGCAGATCGCCACCCTCCAGGCAGAGATCTACGCCCTGGCGGGGGAGGAGTTCAACATCAACTCGCCCAAGCAGCTCGGCACCATCCTCTTCGAGAAGCTGGGCCTGGACGTCCGCAAGACCAAGAAGACCAAGACCGGCTACTCCACCAACGAGGCCGTGCTCCAGAAGCTCTCGTCAGACCACCCGCTGCCGGCCAAGATCCTGCAGTACCGCGAGCTTGCCAAGCTGCGCAGCACCTACCTGGATGCCCTGCCCGCCCTGGTGAGCCCCGCAGACGGGCGCGTGCACACTACCTTCAACCAGACGGTCACCGCCACCGGCCGCCTCAGCAGCAGCGACCCCAACCTCCAGAACATACCCGTGCGCACGGAGCTGGGCCGCCGCATCAGGGAGGCCTTCGTCGTGCCGCAGGGTTGGGTCTTCGTCAGCGCGGACTACTCGCAGATCGAGCTGCGCCTGCTGGCCCACCTCAGCGCCGACCAGGGCCTGATCGAGGCCTTCAACTCCAACGCGGACTTCCACGCCGCCACCGCCTCGATGGTCTTCGGGGTGCCGGTTGACGAGGTCACGCCAGACCAGCGCAGCCGCGCCAAGGCGGTCAACTTCGGCATCGTGTACGGGCAGCAGGCCTTTGGCCTGGGGCAAAGCCTCCACATCCCCCTGGCGGAGGCCCAGGAGATGATCGACCGCTACTACGCCGCCTACCCCGGCGTGCGCGCGTACCTCGACCGTACGGTGGAGGAGGCCCGTGAGAAGGGCTACGCCGTGACGATGTTCGGCCGCAAGCGCCACATCCCCGACATCCACGCCAAGAATCCCAACCTGCGCAGCTTTGGCGAGCGCACGGCCATGAACCACCCCATGCAGGGCTCTGCGGCAGACATCATCAAGCTCGCCATGATCGCCGTGGCGCGCCGCCTCAAGAAAGAGGGGCTCAAGGCGCGCATGGTGCTGCAGGTGCACGACGAGCTGGACTTCGAGTGCCCGGCAGACGAGCTCGAGCGCTTGAAGGCCCTGGTGGTGGAGTGCATGGACAACGTGGTGGCAACCGCCGCCCCCATGCGAGCCGACGTAGGCGTGGGCGAAAACTGGGCCCAAGCGCACTAGTTTAAACCCTCCTTCGTCGGGCTTTGACCCGACGCTGCGGCCGGTTAAGCCCTCCTTCGTCGGGCTTTGACCCGACGCTGCGGCTTGCGTGAGCACGCACATCAGGCGCTCACCCGCGCCCTCACGTAGCAAAGTACGCTACGGGCGCGGCTTCACGCCTGCTGCACGCACTCACGCAACCCTCGCTGACTCTTGGTTGGACCTGTGGGGTTTGGTTGGACCTGTAGGGTTTGGTTGGACCTGTGGGGTCCAATTAACAACTCTGAAAACTGGGGGAAATCAAAGCTTAACTGCAGCGGGCTGATAGAAACTGCACCTTAACAGAACGCGCCTTGAGAGGCGGAATAATCGACGTGTCCAATAAGTCCGATTAACAAGGAGGGGATTGTAATGGACACAGCGTTGACTGTATTCATCCTCATCTGCGCGTTCCTGGTGTTGCTTATGACACCGGCAGTATCGTTCTTCTACGGCGGCATGTCCCGAAAGAAGAACGTCGGCAACACCATCAGCATGTGCCTGCTGGCACTTGGTGTTGTGGGCATTCTCTGGGCTGTGGAGGGCTACTCCGTTGCCTTTGACGGGCAGTTCGCCGAAAGCGGCCTCGGCCAGTTCATCGGCGGCTTTGGTCAGCTCTTCCTCAACGGGACGGACACCTTGGCCGAAGGCTCCTTTGTGGACGGCCTGCCCGACATGGCCTTCGCCATCTTCCAGGGTGCCTTCTGCATGATCACCGTCGGCATCATCGTCGGCGCTGTTGCCGGCCGCATGAAGTTCGGCGCCTTCGCCGCCGTCATCGCCCTCTGGGTCATCATCGTTTACGGCCCGCTGGCCCACATGGTCTGGGGCGGCGGCCTCATCGGCGGCACCCTCGGCGCACTCGACTTCGCCGGCGGCGACGTCGTTCACATCTCCTCCGGCGTTGCCGGCCTCACGCTCTGCCTCATCTGCGGTTCTCGCCGCGGCTTCGGTCATCAGGCATACCGTGCCCACAACACCCCGATGGTGGCCCTTGGCGCCTTTCTGTTGTGGTTCGGTTGGCTGGGCTTCAACTCCGGCTCCGCCCTGTGCATGGATGACGGCGTTGCCGCCATCGCAGGCATGAACACCATCATCGCCTCTGCTGCGGCAGCCCTCAGCTGGCTCGCAACCGAGAAGATCGCAACTGGCAAGTCCACCCTCGTCGGCGGCTGCACCGGCCTCGTCGCCGGCCTGGTCGTCATCACCCCGGCTGCCGGCTTTGTGGCCACCTGGGCAGCGCTCGTCATGGGCATCATCGTCAGCCCGGTCTGCTTCCTGTGCATCTCCAAGCTCAAGGCCAAGCTCGGCTACGACGACGCTCTCGACGCCTTCGGTTGCCACGGCATCGGCGGCATCCTGGGCGGCATCCTCACCGGCATCTTCTGCATCCCCGAGCTCTCCTGGAACGACATGGGCGGTCTGTTCTACACCGGCGACCCCAGCCTGCTGCTGGCACAGATTGAGGGCATCGTCATCACCATCATCTTCGTCGCCATCGCAACCGCTATCATCGCCTTCATCGTCAAGGCCTGCTGCAAGGGCAGCCTGGCAGTGAGCTCCGCTGACGAGGGCCAGGGCATGGACGTCGCACAGCACGGCGAGTCTGCCTACCCCGCCTTCGACGGCCTCGACTAAGCAAACCCGCGCATAACGATAAGGAGCAAAACCACCATGAAGAAGATCCAAGCAATCATTCGCCCGGGTATGCTGGAGCCCCTCAAGGACGCCACCGCCCAGGCCGGGCTGGGAGGAATGACCGTCAGCACCGTTCACGGCTGCGGCAAGCAGGGCGGCTGGAAGGAGTACTTCCGCGGCTCGGAGATCCTGGTCAACATGCAGCCCAAGATGCAGTGCGAGTTCGTTGTGAAGGATGAGGACGTGGAGCGGGTCATCGACCTCGTCTGCGAGACCTGCCGCACCGGCGAGGTGGGCGACGGCAAGATCTTCGTGATCCCCGTTGAGGAAGTCGTCCGCATCCGCACCGGCGAGCGCGGCGCCGACGCCGTGTAAACCTGCAGGTTCACACTGCTTGCAAGCTGAGGGGGAGACCCGGAGCCAACTCCGGGGCTCCCCCTTTTCGTGTGCGCCTGCAAGACATAAGCGGCCTGTGGCGAGGGCCCCGCAGGGGACTGACGGAGCAGAGCCCGAACGCAGGCGCCGCGGGAGCGAGGACTGTCTGAGCGAGCGCAAGCGAGCGAGTTCCGCAGCTGCGGCGCCGGAGTGAGGGCTCGGGTGCGCAGGCCGTCCCCTGCGGGGCCCTCGCCACAGGCCGCCCTGCGAGCACGGCATCTCTGCGCATCACACTCTCCCAATTCCTACTAAAATACAGGGGATTATGGGTGTATAGTTCAGGGGACCAGCCACCCCTGCAGAGAGGCGCACCATGGACAGCAGCAACCTGAACAAGCGGGTCGAGGCCATCAAGGACGGCTACCGCTCAGAAGCCACCTTCTTCACCGAGTACAAGAAGCACTTCCCCAGCATGAGTGCCTGCGTGCAGCTGATCTACGACATCAGGATGCTGCTCTTCCCCGGCTACTTCGACAAGGAGAGCCCCGCTGGCATGAGCTCGGATACCCTGATCGCCCAGCGCCTGCTGCACATCGAGAACGTCTTGAGCCATCAGGTGTTCAAGGCGCTGCTCTTCCAGGATGCCGACCAGTGCCCGCCGGTGGTCCACTCCAAGGCGGAGGAGATCACGTCGGCCTTCCTCGACGAGCTGCCCAAGGTCCAAGCCCTGCTGCTCAAGGACATCCACGCTGCCTTCGACGGCGACCCGGCGGCGCGCAGCCTGGAAGAGATCCTCGTCTGCTACCCGGGCTTCTTCGCCATCTTCACGCACCGCATCGCCCATGAGCTCTTCCTGCTCGACGTACCCCTTATCCCGCGCCTGATGAGCGAGCACGCCCACGGCAAGACGGGCATCGACATCGGCCCCGGCGCGCAGATCGGGGAGTACTTCTTCATCGACCACGGCACCGGCGTCGTCATCGGTGAGACCACGGTCATCGGCAGCCACGCCAAGATCTACCAGGGTGTCACCCTGGGCGCCACTTCCACGCGCAAGGGCCAGCAGCTGGCTGGCGTCAAGCGCCATCCCACCCTGGGCGACTACGTCACGGTCTACTCCAATGCCAGCATCCTGGGCGGCGACACCTTCATCGGCGACGGCGCGGTCATCGGCGGCAGCGTCTTCGTCTGCGAGTCTGTGCCCGCCAACGCCCGGGTCGGCATGAAGGAGCAAGAGCTCAACATCACCGTGCGCTAAGGGTCGTTTCCAAGGCGCTCCCACGGCGTTCAGCAGGCAGTCGGGCACAGCGGAAAGGGGAGGGCTCGTGACGCTCCAGCAGATGAGGTACCTCATGGCAATCGCCGCATGCGGCTCTGTGAGCGCGGCGGCGCAGCAGCTGTTCGTCGCTCAGTCGAGCATCTCCGGTGCGCTCAAGGAGGTCGAGAAGGAGACGGGCATCACCGTCTTCAAGCGCAGCAAGAGCGGCATGGAGCCCACGCTCGAAGGGCTCGAGCTCATCGGCATGGTGAGCCAGGTGGTGCAGATGGACGACCTGATCGCGAGCCGCTACGGGATCGGCCGTGAGAAGGAAGAGGCCGAGCAGCTGGCCGTGAGCGGGCAGCGCTACTCCTTCGTCACGGAGGCGCTGGCGGAGCTGATGGAGCAGCGCCGTGACGGGGCCTACTCGTTCGCGCTGCGCGAGACGGACACCCAGGAGGTCATCGCCGACGTCCGCGCGCTGCGCAGCGAGCTGGGTGTGCTCTGCCTCACCGCGCGCAACCGTAGCGTCCTCAAGCGCGAGATCGACCGTGCGGGGCTCACCTTCGAGCCGCTAGCCGTAGTGCCCCCGCGCCTGCTCGTCCGCGAACAGCACCCCCTCGCCAGCTGCGGCTGCGTCAGGCTCGAGCAGCTGGCCGCGTACCCGCGCGTGGTCTTCGAGCAGTCCGGCGGGGCATCCCCGTTCTACTCCGAGGAACCGCTGCCCGAGGCCCCCTTCCGCAACAGCGTGGCGGTGAGGGACCGCAGCACGGTCATGGCCGTCCTCAACCTGACAGATGCCTACACCATTGCGACCGGGCTGAAGTCGAAGGGGATGGACCAGGGGATCGCGGCACTGCCCCTCGACACAGACGAGGCGATGGAGATCGGCTGCCTCGTCAACCCCAGAGCCAGCCTGTCAGAGACAGCCGAGGCGTTCCTGGAGATTCTCAGGAAGACCGCCGAAGCCGCAGCGCACCCCGCGTAGAGGCGCTGCCCTCGTCTTCAGGCGGGGCGGGCTTGTCCGGTCGCCAGTCTGCGACGAGGCGGCGGATGGTGGCCACGGTGGGCACACCCAGCAGGATGCCTACGATGCCGAAGAGCGCGCCGCCCACAAAGATCGCGAAGAGCACCCAGATGCCCGGCACGCCCACGGACGAGCCCACGACGAAGGGGTAGATGAGGTTGCCCTCGATCTGCTGCAGGATGAGCAGGAAGATCACGAACCACACAGCCTGCAGCGGGTCCACAGAGAAGATCATGAGTATGCCCACGGCGGCGCCGATCCAGGCACCCACCAGCGGGATGAGCGAGGTGAGGCCCACGCAGGCACCCACCGCCACCGCGTAGGGGATGCCCAGGATGGCCATGCCTATGGCACAGAGCGTGCCCAAGATGACGCCCTCGATGCACTGGCCCATGATGAACTGAGAGAAGCACTCGTTGGCGACGGCGCCGGCGTGGTAGACCCTCTCGGCCAGCTTCTCCGGGAAGACCCAGCGCACCAGGGTGCGCGCGCCAGAGAGAGCCTTCTCCTTGCCGGCCAGCAGGTAGAGGGCGAAGACGATGGCGACCACGGCGTTGACGGTGAAGCTGCCCACGCCCTTGCCGGCCACGAAGACGGTGGAGGCGATGCCGCCCATGCCGCCCAGCTTGCTGATCACAGTCTTGACCGTTTCCTGCCAGGAGCTGCCGCCCTCGGGCAGCTCGGCCACGACGCCCCAGTCGCTGAGCTCGGAGAGGATGCCGCTGGTGGAGACCCAGTTGCTGACGCTCTGAATCATCCGGGTGGCGCCGTCGAGGATGGCGGGCAGGGCCTGGGCCATCTGGTTGGCGATGATGCCCACCACGATGCCGAGGAAGCCCAGCAGCAGCACGAGCGCGAGCAGCATGCAGCAGGGCCGGCGCAGCTTGGCCACCGCCTTGGAGCTGCTCTTGGGGAAGAAATGGCGCTCGAGGCGGCTCATGATGAGGTTGACGACGTAGGCGAGGATGGCGCCTGCCGCAAAGGGCGTCAGCACGCTGACGACGATGCCGAGCGCGGCGACGACGACGTCGAACTTGAGGACGACGAGCACCGCCAGGGCGGCGATGCCGATGACGGCCGCTGCGTGCTTGATGCTGTGGCGGTCGAATGCGGGGGAGGAGGTGGGTTCTTCGTTCATGGGGTGGGTGCTCCTTCAGGCTTGAGTGAGACAAGGATACCCTCCTGCAAGCTGGGGATTCTCACATTACTGTTACGTTTGTGCGGAGTATGGGGCCCAACGGCGGGCGAGACGCGCATCTGCGGCGCGCGCGAGTGCAAAGACCGTTCAAAAAGACATCTGACGCGTTTACCGAGAGCTTGGAATCATGTATGATTCTTCTTCGTGTGCGGAATAGGCCGCACCGTGATGAACTGTTGGCCCCCGAGTAGACGTACTTTAATGACTGTTAACTCGCGGGCCCCAATGAAAGGGGTCCTCTTGAGCGAGATCAAGAATCCTTCCGTTGTCATCTTCGACGAGATTTCCGACGAGGAGCTCTCTGCGATGATCGACAGCACCATCTCTCCCTTCGACGAGGGTGACCTGGTCACCGGCACCATCGTCAAGATCGACCATGACGAGGTCCTGCTCGACATCGGCTTCAAGTCCGAGGGCGTCATCCCCGTCCGCGAGCTCTCCATCCGCAAGGACGTCGATCCCTCCGAGATCGTCGAGCTCAACGACCAGGTCGAGGCCCTGGTTCTCCAGAAGGAGGACAAGGACGGTCGCCTGATCCTCTCCAAGAAGCGCGCCGAGTACGAGCGCGCCTGGATCTCCGTCGAGGAGAAGTTCAACGCCGGCGAGAACGTCGAGGGCGAGGTCATCGAGGTCGTCAAGGGCGGCCTGATCCTGGACATCGGCCTGCGCGGCTTCCTGCCCGCCTCCCTGGTCGACCTCCGCAGGGTCAAGGACCTGGACGCCTACATGGGCACCATCGTCGAGGCCCGCGTCATCGAGATGGACCGCAACCGCAACAACGTCGTGCTGTCCCGCCGCGTCGTCCTCGAGGAGGGCCGCAAGGCAGAGCGCGCGGAGGTTCTGCAGAAGCTGGCCAAGGGCATGCGCCTGAAGGGCGTCGTCTCCAGCATCGTCGACTTCGGCGCATTCGTCGACCTCGGCGGCATCGACGGCCTGGTCCACATCTCCGAGCTCTCCTGGAGCCATGTCAACCATCCCTCCGAGGTCGTCAAGGTCGGCCAGGAGGTCGAGGTTGAGGTTCTCGACGTCGACATGAACCGCGAGCGCATCTCCCTGGGCCTCAAGCAGACCACCGAGGATCCCTGGCGCACCCTGGTGAAGAACTACCCCGTCGGCGCCATCATCGAGGGCAAGGTCACCAAGCTGGTGCCCTTCGGCGCCTTCGTCGAGCTGGGCGACTCCATCGAGGGCCTGGTGCACATCTCCGAGATGGCATCCAAGCACGTCGAGGTCCCCTCTCAGGTCTGCTCCGTGGGTGACACCGTCCAGGTGAAGGTCATGGACGTCGACCTCGACCGTCGCCGCATCTCCCTGTCCATGAAGTCCGCTGCCGAGACTCTGGGCATCGAGATCCCCGTGGCCGAGACCGAGACCAAGACCGAGGCCCCCGCAGAGGCCGAGGCTGAGGTCGAGGCTGAGGCTACCGAGGAGTAATCGGGTCGCTCCTGTGGCTCGAGTCCTCATGGGAATGAGCGGAGGCGTCGACTCTGCAGTCGCCGCCTCCATCCTGAAGCGTGACGCCCACGAGGTTGTGGGCGTCACGTTCCTTTTTGATGACACGGAGGCCTCTCGTATCGGCGCCGAGAGCGCAGCCGGCATCTGCACCAAGCTGGGCATACCCCACCAGGTCGTCGACCTCGGCGAGCGCTACGAGGAGCTCGTCGCCCGCGCGGTCGTGCCGTGCCTGGAGCAGGGCCTGGAGCCCAGCGTTCCCAACCTGGTCACCAACAAGCTCCTGATGCCCGCCCTCTTCGAGCTGGCGCGCGAGCTCAAGCTGCGCTTTGTCGCCACGGGCCACTACGCCCGCGTGGCAAGCGAGGCCAGCACCACAGACGCCTACCCGCTGCGCCTCATGCGCGCGCACGACGGCTTCTTCGACCAGAGCTTCCTGCTGCACGAGCTTGCCCAAGACCAGCTCAACCGCCTGATGTTCCCGCTGGGGGAGCTGCACGAGATGGAGGTGCGCGTCGCCGCCATGCGCGAGGGGCTGATGATCCCCCAGGTCCCCACGGGCGACAACCCCTACCTCTTCGGCGGCGGGCTGGGGCTTGCGCAGTGGCTCGAGAAGCGCGGCTGCATCGCCCCTGCGGGCGACATCGTCGAGCTCTCCAGCGGCAAGGTGCTCGGGCAGCACCGCGGCCTGCACATGCACCCGCTTGGCTCCAAGCTGCCTGCGGCTCCGGGGGGAGCCGCACGCTACGCCGTTGCCAAGGACGCCGCCAACGGCCGCCTCTATGTGGGCAGCGAGTCCCAGGCTGCCGGCGAGAGCTGCCAGGTGCGCGACCTGGTGTGGACGAGCATCCATCCCCTCAAGGAGAAGCGCAGCTGCCGCGTGCGCTTGGAGCGCGGGGCCAATCCCATGCCGGTGCAGCTGGTCCCGGGTGCAGACGGCCGCCTGACCATGAGCTTCACGCTGCCCGTCTTGGGCCTGGCAAGCGGCAAGACTGTCGTCTTCTACTCGGACAACATGGTCCTGGGCGGGGGCGTGATCGCCTGAGCCGCTCCATCCCGCGCACATCTTTCACAGTCTTTTCCCAGATTTGCTGTGCGGCCCCGATGCGGGGGGCCGCACAGCACGAAAGCCACCTGAAAACGTCAAACCGGGCGCGTTTCGCCGCGCGCGGTTTGACGTTTTCGCTTCTGGCGCCTGACAGCGCGCTTACAGCTCCTCTCTAGCATGGTCACTGTCGTTTTCTGGCGGGCAGGCGGCTGCATCCACGCAGCTCAGGGACCTGCCCCGCAAACGCATGACAGGGAACCAGCCCCGGTCCCACCGGGTGCGAAGCAAACGAAGGAGAGTAAGAATGAGTCTCAGCACCATGAGTCGTCGCTGCTTCCTCAAGGGCACGGGCCTCGCCGCCTGTGCCGGCATGATGGCCATGCTCGCCGGCTGCTCCCAGCAGGGTTCGGGCAGCTCCAACCAGTCCGATGGCGGCAGCTCTTCCGAGCCCATCACCATGGTGTGGCTGCCGGACAACTCCTCTGCCGACCTCTCGGCCTCTCGCGAGGCGATCGGCGCCGCCATCACCGCAGCCTGCGGCCGTCCCGCAGAGCTGCTGACCACCACCGACTACAACGTCGCCATCGAGTCCATCGCAACGGGCAAGGCCCACATGGCCCTGCTGGGTGCAGAGGGCTACGTGCAGGCCAACAACAAGAACCCCCAAGTCCTGGCCGCCTTCACGAACTCTGACGAGAACGGCTCACTCGACGGCGCGTGCTACTACAGCCGCATCTGCGTGCGCACCGAGGACGCCGGCGCATACAAGAGCGGCAGCGGCTACTCCATCGACAAGATCAAGGGCAAGTCGTTCTCGTTCGTCTCCGCTACCTCCACCTCCGGCTTCAAGATGCCCTCCTCTAAGATCGTGAGCGAGTTTGAGCTGGAGAGCTCCGACGAGCTCCTCGAAGCGGGCGGCTTCTTCAGCGAGGTGCTCTTCGGCAACTCCCACCAGGGCTCCGCGGTCAACCTGCTCTCCGGAGACGCGGAGGTCGCGGCCTTCGACGATGTTGACGTCGACATGTACCTCGAGCTGGTCTCTGGCGAGGCGAACACCCCTGGTGCCGTGTACGCGGTCAAGGCAGATGCCGAGGACCCCTTCCAGAAGGTGCGCGGCGAGCAGTTCACCATCATCGCCTCCATCCCCGTGCTGAACGCCCCCTTTGCCTTCAACCACGAGGTGATCGACGACGCGGAGGTCGACAAGATCGTGAGCTACTTCTGTTCCGACGCCGTGGCCAACGACAGCAGCATCTTCGTCGACCCGGACGACGAGAACGCGGTCGGCATCTTCACCAAGGACTCCGATCTCACCTGCTTCGTCGAGGTCGACGACGCTTGGTACGAGCCCATCAGGAAGCTCGGCTAGCCATGACCACCCCTGCCGACCAGACCAAGGTGCCCAGCATCCAGAGCCTGCAGGAGGAGCCCCTGCTGCTGCTCGACCATGTGAGCAAGAGCTACAACGGCAAGAGCGCCGCCTTAGATGACGTCTCGCTCGCGGTTGGGCGCGGGGAGTTCGTCTCGATCATCGGCTGCTCCGGTGCGGGCAAGTCCACGCTGCTGCGCTGCGTCAACCGCCTCATCGACCCGAGCGCAGGTTCGGTTGTCTTCGACGGGGTGGACGTCTGCCAGTTGGGCAAGCGCCAGCTCCGCCAGCTGAGGCGCCGCATCAGCATGATCTTCCAGCACTACAACCTGGTGTACCGGGCCACGGCCATCGAGAACGTGCTGCAGGGGCGCCTCGGCTACAAGTCGCTGGCCGCGGGGGCGCTGGGCCTGTACACCGAGGAGGAGAAGCGGGCTGCCTTCGAGGCGCTCGGCCAGGTGGGGCTCGCGGACTTCGCCTACAGCAGGGCAGACCAGCTCTCCGGTGGGCAGAAGCAGCGCGTGGGCATTGCGCGCGCACTGCTCCAGCAGCCGCTGCTGATCCTAGCTGACGAGCCCATCGCCAGCCTCGACCCCAAGTCCTCCCAGGTGGTCATGAGCCAGCTCAAGTGGGCCTCCCGGGAGCTGGGCGTGGCCTGCCTGGTCAATCTGCACCAGGTGGACTTCGCACTGGAGTACTCGGACAGGGTCGTCGGCCTCTCCAAGGGGAGGGTCATCTTCAACGGCGCCCCCGAGGAGCTCGACGAGCAGGCGATCGCGGCGATCTACGCGGGCAACCCGGTCGCAGGTGCAATGGAGGTTGCCGCGTGAGCAGCCTGCAAGCCCCCGGCGCCCCTGCCGCCCGCGTGCAGGGAGATGCCTTCTTCACCAGGCGCGCCGCGATCCTGGCGGCCTGTGCAGCGGGCTTCGTGCTGCTCAACGGCGTGACGGCAGCCTACGTCCACTACGACTTCCTCAGCACGCTCGTCGAGATTCCCCGCGGCTTTGCCTGGATGCTTGCCGAGTTCATGCCCACGCCTGAGTCGCTGGAAAAGCTGCCTGCGATCCTGGAGGCCCTGCTCGAGACCGTCTTGGTCTCTGTCGCGGCGAGTGCCGTTGCCGCCCTCCTCGCCTACATCCTGGCCGTGCTGGGCTCGCGCAGCGTCGGGCTCGGCGGCCCGTTCCCCTTGCTTGCGCGCGGCATCGCGTCTCTGTTCAGGAACATCCCGGTGGTGGCTTGGGCGCTCATCCTGCTCTTCTCGTTCAAGCAAAGCGAGTTCACCGGCTTCCTGGCGCTGCTCCTGACGAGCTTCGGCTACCTGACCAGGTGCTTCTTGGAGAGCATCGACGAGCTCGCCTCCGGCCCGGTCGAGGCGCTGAGGGCCTGCGGCGCCGGGTACCTGCAGATCATCGCCTGTGCGGTGATCCCGCTCTCGCTGACATCCGTAGTCTCGTGGCTGCTCTACATGATCGAGACCAACATACGCGACGCCACCCTAGTGGGCATACTCACCGGCACGGGCATCGGCTTCGTCTTCGACATCTTCTACAAGAGCTTCCGCTACGACGTCGCGGGTTTGGTCATCGTCTTGATCGCCGTGGTGGTCATCGCCTGCGAGCTGACCTCGAACTACGTGAGGAGGAAGGTGCTATGAGCTCCTCTCAAGTGCTGGAGAAGGCGCCCCTGGCCCCGCTGGCGCAGGTGGCCCCGGAGCAGCAGCTTGCCTGCGGGCGGGCCGCGCTGGTTGCCGAGGGCTGCCCTGCTATGCAGGCGCCGACGGCCCCGAGCGCTGCCCGCATGAGCCGCAGGGGCGCAATCAAGGTGCACGTCATGAGCCCCGCCAACCTGGCGCTGGCGCTCTTCTTCGCCGCTGTGGCGGCGGTGACGGTGTTCACCTTGGCCACCATGGACTTCGGCAAGGCGCAACCCCTCGAAGCGGCCCAGAGCGCCGTGGCGGACTTCTGGACGATGATGGTCACGCCCGCGCTGGCGGGGCACTTCAGCGCCGCGGACGTCGCCGAGGGGCTGCTCATCTCACTCGCGCTGGCGTTGCTGACCACCACGCTCGGCGCCGTCCTCGCCTTCCTGCTGGGGCTGTTCGCCGCGTCGAACCTCTCCTCCAAGCGCGTGAGCAACGCGATCAAGGTGCTCATGTCGATCGCACGCGCTGTGCCCACCATCCTGTGGGTGCTGGTGTTCTCGGTGGCGATAGGCCTGGGGGCGGAGGCAGCTGTGACGGGCTTGCTGTTCCACAGCGTGGCCTACCTGGTGAAGGCATACTCGGAGGCCTTCGAGGAGGTCGACCAGGGTGTGATCGAGGCCCTGCGCTCGACAGGTGCCGGCTGGTGGCAGGTCGTGGGGCGCGGCGTGGTGCCGGAGAAGGTGAACGAGCTGCTCTCGTGGACCTTCATCAGGTTCGAGATCAACTTCGTGAACGCCGTGGCCGTGGGCGCCGTGGCCGGTGCGGGCGGCATAGGCTACCAGCTCTTCTTGGCGGGCAGCTTCTACCTCAACATCCACGAGGTGGGCCTGATCGTGTACCTGTGCCTGGCTGTGGCGGTGGCGCTCGAGCTGCTGGCAACCAAGCTGCGCAAGCACTTCATCGTCTCTCATTAGGCATCTCGAAGAGGAGTATCCATGGATCGAATCGAATGGACGCGCCTGCTGGTGGAGGAGGGAGGCGGCTTGGCCCGCAGCCTCGCCCAGGAGGTAGAGAACAGGGAGGGGGGCGCGGTCACGCTGCTCGCCCCGCCGCGCTGGGAGCTGGTCATGCTCAAGGTGAGGGAGACCGCCCAGGAGACCCCCTTCTACCTGGGAGAGGCGCTCATGATCACCTGCAAAGTGGAGGTGGCCGGCACCCTGGGTTTCGGTGCGCTGCTGGGGGATGCCGAGCAGAGGGCCTACGACCTGGCACTCATCGACGCGGTGCTCTCGGGCCCGCAGGCGCAGCGCTATCTGGAGCGCTGGGAGCCGCGCTTCGAGGAGGCGCGGCGCGCCCTGGAGCGCGAGGAGCAGCTCCAGGCACAGCGCATCGCACTGACAAGAGTCGACTTCGAGACCATCGAGGCATAGAACGCATGCAGTCACAAGAACCGCTTCACATCATGCAACGCAACTTCCGCGCGCTCCTGGGCGCTTTCGCCCGCCCCGGGACCGTGGGGCGCATCGAGGCGCTGCCGCTCAGGCGTGCGTTGCCCCAAACGCTCGACTGCACCCTCTTCACGCTGGCTGCCCTGCTCGCGGACCAAGCGGTGAGCCTGGCCGCCTGCGGGCCGCAGGCCCGCGAGCTCGAGGCCTTCCTGGCCCAGGAGACGCGGGTGCGCATCTGCCCGCTGAGCGACGCCCAGTTCGTGCTCGTCGCAGCTGGCGCCGGTGCGCAGGAGGAGGCCCGGGCGATCGCACAGGCGAGGGCCGGCGAGCTCATCTCCCCCGAGCTTGGCGCCACGGTGCTCGTGGGCTGCAGGCAGCTGGGCGCACAGCCCGCTGCAGGGCTTGCAGCCTTCGAGGTGCAGGGGCCCGGCGTGCGGCTCGGCAGTCCCACGCGCTTTTGGGCCTGCAACAGCGCCTGGCTCGAGGCGCGTAACAGCCGCGGGGACGAGTACCCCTGTGGCATCGACCTGGTCTTGGCCGACGGTGAGGGTCGTGTGGTGGCGCTGCCCCGCACAAGCCGCGTGAGGGAGGTGGACTAGATGGGTTACGTGGCAGTCAAAGGCGGCGGCAGGGCCATCGAGGAGAGCCTCGACCTCCTGGAGCTGCAGCGCCTGAGCGCGCAGCACCAGCCGAGCGTGCAGCAGATCGAGGAGGCCCTGCCCGAGCTGGTCGACCAGGTCATGGGCGAAGCCTCGCTCTACGCGCCGCAGCTGGCGGCGCTGGCCGTCAAGCAGGCGCAGGGCAATCCCGACGAGGCGGTCTTTCTGCTGCGCGCCTTCCGCTCCACGCTCGAGCGCACCTGTGTTTCCGCCACCATCGACACCTCGGCCATGCGCATCAGGCGCCGCATCTCGGCGGCGTTCAAGGACGTGCCCGGGGGCCAGGTGCTGGGTGCCACGCGCGACTACAGTCACCGCCTGCTGCGCTTCGAGCTCGCCGAGGAGGGAGAGGGCGAGCGCGCCGCCAAGCTGCGGGAGCTGGAGGAGCGCCTCGCCGAGACGGCCGCCACACAGCCCGCCCAGGGTGAGCCGGCAGGCGAGCTGCCGCGCGTCGTCGACTACCTGCGCGCCGAGGGCCTCCTGCCCACGCGCCGGCCGCAGGAGCTCGAGCCCGACGACGCCACCATGAGGCCGCTGGAGATTCCCGCCTCGCGCTCCATGCGCTTGCAGACCCTGGCGCGCGGCATGACGCAGGCGGTCGAGGCCCTGGGCTATGCCGCCATCAGGGGCTTTGGCGACGCCCATCCCACAGTGGGCGAGATACGCGCCGGCGCGGTTGACGTGGTCATCGAGCCGCCTCTGGGCGAGCTCGGCGCCGGCTCTCGCGACTGCTGTTACCTGGGAAGTGTCCCGGTGACGGAGGTGGAGAGCGTCTTCGCTGCGAACGGGGAGGACGCCCTGGGCTTCGAGCTGGGCTACGGCCTGGTGCTGGGGTCGTGCGAGACCAAGGCGATCGCCATGAGCGTGCTCGACTACTGCCTGGAGCAGGGCGACGAGCGCTACCCGACGCAGGACCAGGAGTTCGTTCTGTACCACGTCGACGGCGTGGAGGCCACGGGCTTCATCTCGCACCTGAAGCTGCCCCACTACGTGACGTTTCAATCAAAGCTCTCGAGTGTGCGCTCCGTGCAACGGGAAGGGCAGGAGGCATGAGGATGGAACAGCGCTACACCTTTGCATTCTTCGACGAGTCTTCCAAGCGCGAGATACGCCGCGCCGTGCTCAAGGGGGTCTGCATCCCCGGCTACCAGGTGCCGTTCGCGTCGAGGGAGATGCCCATCGGCCGCGGCTGGGGCACGGGGGGACTGCAGATCACCCTGTCGCTCATCGGCCTCGACGACGTGCTGAAAGTCATCGACCAGGGCAGCGACGACTCCGTTAACGCGGTCAACATCAAGAAGCTGGTGTCCAACACCACGGGCGTCGAGATCACGGAGGAGACCTCCCGCGCCACGCTCATCCAGTCGCGCCACAGGATCCCGGAGGAGCCCCTGCGCGAGGACCAGGTCCTCGTGCTGCAGGTGCCCACACCCGAGCCCCTGCGCGGGTTCGAGCCCCGCGAGTCTGTGACCCGCCGCCTGCACGCGGAGGCCGACTACACCGGTGCCTGGCTGGGGCTCTTCGACCAGATCGTCGCCTACGGCACGACGGTAACCGGCGCCGACCACCCCGTCTTGGTGGAGGGCCGTTACGTGATGGCGCCCTCACCCATCCCGCGCTTCGACAACCCCAAGCTCGACCAAGCGCCGCA
The DNA here is from genome assembly GCA_051876105.1 of Coriobacteriales bacterium. Taxonomy (GTDB): domain Bacteria; phylum Actinomycetota; class Coriobacteriia; order Coriobacteriales; family QAMH01; genus W2P13-069. Next base: position 19,026 of record JBJEHN010000076.1, read on the forward strand.
CCTCACGCTGTTCGGCGCTGGGCGCGAGAAGAAGATCTACGCCGTCCCGCCCTACACCTCGGTCAAGCCGCTCGACTTCGAGGACTATCCCTTCGTGCGGGAGAGCTTCGAGGGCAGGCGGTGCCGCCTCTGCGGCGCGACGGGCGTGTACATGGACGAGCTGGTCGACGGAGAGACCGGCCAGACCTACTACCTCTGCAACGACACCGCCTACTGCGCCTCGCGCCGCCGCGGTGGGCAGGGGGCGGAACAGGAGGTGTGCTGTGGTTGAGAGCGAACCCCTTCTGGAGGAGGAGCCCTGCCTGAGGGTGGAGCACCTGGGCGTGCGCTTCGGGCGGGGCTGCCCGCACTGCCAGGAGCCCGGCGCGGTGCTCGAGCGCAACATGTGCCCCCACTGCAAGACGGTACACGCCGTCCGGGACGTGAGCCTCGAGCTCTTCCCGGGCGAGATCGTGGGCATCGTGGGGGAGTCGGGCTCGGGCAAGTCGAGCCTGATGAAGTGCGTCTACTTCGACCAGGAGGCCACCAGCGGCCGCGTGCTCGCAACCCCCTACGATGGCGGGCGCGCCAACCTGCTCGAGCTGAGCACGCAGCAAAAGCGCTTCGTGCGCAACACCGTCTTCGGCATGGTCTACCAGAACCCGCACCTCGGCCTGCGCATGGACTTCTCGTCGCTCTCGAACATCGCCGAGCAGATGATCGCCTCCGGCAACCGCAATGTGGGCACCATGCGAGCGCGCGGCAGCGAGCTGCTGCAGCACGTCGCCATCCCGCTGGCGCGCGCCACCAGGCCCCCCAGGGAGTTCTCCGGCGGTATGCAGCAGCGCGTGCAGATAGCCAAGGCGCTCTCCAACAACCCGCCCATCCTGCTCTTGGATGAGGTGACAACGGGCCTCGACCTCTCTGTGCAGGCCGCCGTACTCGACCTCATCTTGCAGATACGCAGGGAGTTCGGCGTGAGCATGCTCGTGGTCAGCCACGACCTCGGCGTCATCCGCATGCTTGCAGACAGGACCCTCGTCATGCTCGACGGCCAGGTCATAGAGAGCGGCCTGACAGACCAGATACTCGAGGACCCGCAGCACGCCTACACCCAGGAGCTCGTGTACTCGCTTCTCTGACCCCGCGCCTCGCACCCGGCCCTCTCGCAGGGCCGGGTGCGGCGGCCCCCTCATTTGCAAAGGAGCCCCATGAACACAAGGTCATTCGTCATCAAGCGCGGAAGCGTCGTCACGCCCGATGCCGTGCTGCCCGAGAACGACGTCGCGGTGATCGATGGCGTCATCGCGGGCGTCTTCCCCTCGGCCGAAGCGGGCGTGCGCCTCCCAGAGCTGCTCGGGCAGCGGGGGCTCGACCCCCTCGCCCAGCTGCCCGAGGTGAGCGCCAGCGGCGCCTACGTGACGCCCGGCATCATCGACATACACTCCGACTACGTGGAAAACGTCGCCTCGCCGCGCCCGAGCGTCATCATGGATCTGGCGTCCTCCCTCTACAAGACGGACCGCGAGCTGGTGAGCCACGGCATCACCACCATCTACCACTCGCTCTCTGTGTACGGGGCGCTCATCTTCGACCACAAGCCCATCAGGAACTTCGACAACGTTAAGGCGCTCATCGACCACGTTGCCCTCATGCGTGGCGGCGAGGAGCTCGACCACCTCATCAGACACCGCCTGCACATGCGCGTCGAGCTCGACTCCGTCGACCTGTACGACGACATGCGCTCCTGCCTGGAGGAGGGCAAGGTCGACCTCGTCTCGTTCATGGACCACACGCCCGGCCAGGGCCAGTACTCGGATTACGCGCTCTTCGCGGACACGCTCAAGGGCTACCGCGATGTGAGCGACGAGGAGGTGGCGCAAATCATCAAGGGGCAGCAGGAGAGCCCCAAGCTGAGCTGTGCGCAGATCGAGGCCCTGAGCCGCCTCGCGCGCAGCCGGGGTATCTCGATCGCCTCCCATGACGATGACAGCGCGGAGAAGATCGCCTTCATGGATGGCCTGGGCGCGCGCATCTCCGAATTCCCCGTCTCGCTGGACGTCGCCCTCGAGGCCCGCTCGCGGGGCATGCATACGCTGGCCGGCGCCCCCAACGTCATGCTGGGGCACAGCCATTCGGGCAACCTGTCTGCCCGCGAGGCGGTGCTCGCCGGAGCCGTGGACGTGCTCTGCAGCGACTACTACCCTGCCGCGCTCCTGGACGCCGTCTTCACGCTGAGCAGGGCCTGCGGTCTGGCCCTGCACGAGGCCTTCGCGCTGGTGACGGCCAACCCAGCCGAGGCCGTAGGCCTGCAGGACACGCTCGGCTCCATCGCCGCGGGCAAGCGGGCGGACATACTGCTCGTGCGCGAGATATCCAACGGATCTGGCGTGACCATGCCCGTGGTGACCAGGGCCTTCGTGGGCGGCAGCTCCGTCTACCGCTCCCACTACCCGGCGCAGCCGAGCGGCTACGGCTCTCCGTCCGAAGGCGAGGTCGAGTGACCATGGCGCTGCTGGAGATACGCGGCCTGTCCAAGTCGTTCACCCTGCATAGGGCCCAGCGCTGCATTCAGGCCTGCCAGGGCATCACGCTTAGCGTCGAGGAGGGCAGCTTCGTGGGGATCACTGGGCGCAGCGGCTCGGGCAAGTCGACCATCCTGCGCTGCATCTGGCGCACCAACGTGCCGCAGGAGGGCAGCATCATGTACAACTCGGAGCGCTTTGGGCGCATCGACCTGGCCCGGGCCACCCAGAGGCAGATGCTCTACCTGCGCTCCTACGAGATAGGCTATGTCTCGCAGTTCCTCTCGGTGCTGCCGCGCCAGAGCGCCTACGACATCGTCTACCGCAGCGCCCTCGAGGCTCCCGGCATCGGGAGCGGGGAGGAGGCCGCGCGCCAGACCGAGCACATGCTGAGGCACTTCGACTTAGACGAGAGCCTCTGGGAGCTCTACCCCAAGACCTTCTCCGGCGGCGAGAAGCTCAGGCTCAACATCGCCGCCGCCATGATCAAGAAGCCGCGCCTGCTGCTGCTTGATGAGCCCACCGCCTCGCTGGATAATGCCTCCAAGCTCAAGGTACGTGTGCTCATCGAGCAGCTCAAGGGGCAGGGGACCACCATGCTCGGCATCTTCCACGACCTCGAGTTCATGGAGGGGCTGTGCGACAGAGAGTACAACATGCAGAGGGGGATGCTGGCATGATCGCCGCAGCAGCCAGCTGTTATGACGAGCTGAGGGACCTCTTGGCCAGCTCGCTGCCGTTCAGCGGAGCAGGCCAGCGCATCGACCTGCACGTGCACAGCACCGCCTCGGACGGCTCGCTCTCGGCGGCGGAGCTCGTCGACCAGGCGCGCGAGCTGGGCATAGCCTGCATTGCCCTCACCAACCACGACACCGTGCGCGGCCTGGACGAGGCCGTCGAGCTGGGCCGCCGGCGCGGGGTCAGGGTGATCGGCGGCATCGAGGTGAGCGCCTGGGACGCGCGCCGCGGGCGCAAGGTGCACATCCTGGGCTACGGGCTCTCGAGCCATGCCCCCGCCCTCAGCTCGCTGTGCACACCCCTGCTCGAGCGGCGCAACGCCAACTCCCGCTGGCAGTTGCAGCGCTTGCTCGAGGCGGGATACAGCGTCGATGCCGCCTTCGCCCAGCGCCTGGCCGGCGCCTCCACGAGCCTCTACAAGCAGCACATCATGGCGGCGCTCACCTCCTCGCCGCACAGCTCGCCCGAGTACGGGCAGCTTTACCGCAGCCTGTTCAAGGGCGAGGGCATCTGCGCGCGCGACATCGACTACGTTGACATGCGCGACGCCGTCCGCGCGGTCTGCGCAGACGGGGGAGTGCCGGTCGTGGCGCATCCCGGCCAGCTTGACAGCTATGACGCAGTCCCGGAGCTCGTTGAGCTGGGGCTCGCGGGCATCGAGCTCTACCACCCGGACCACACGGAGGCCGACCGCGAGCGCTGTCGCGAGCTCGCCTCTCGCTACGGCCTGCTGTGCACCGCCGGTTCGGACTACCACGGCGCCTTCGGCAGCATCCCCTCGTTGGGCTACAAGATTCCCCAATAGCCGCCACGCCGCACCCGGGGCGCTTAATCCGATCTTCGCTGGACTTCTCTATGTTGTTTAGAGGACAATTCGCACGAACAACGAAGAAGAGACAGCAGGTAGAGGTTTCATGGCTAGGCAGAACATGTGCAACGACCCGCGCGCGGGCGAGGACTTCTCAGACCAGATCAAGCAGGCGCCCAAGGGCACGCTGAAGCGCTTCCTCAAGTACTACCGGCCCCATATGGGCCTGCTGGTGGCTGACTTGGTCTGCGCGCTGCTCATGGCGGGCATCGACCTGGCCTTCCCCCAGATACTCAACAGCATCATCAACTGCTTTCGCCAAGGGTTGGGGCAGCTCGTCATCGACAACTTGGCCTGGATCGGCATCGGGCTCGTTGCGATGTACGTCGTGAGCGCCCTGTGCAAGTACTTCATCAACGGCTGGGGCCACATCATGGGCGCGCGCATGGAGGCCGACATGCGTCAGGAGCTCTTCGAGAAGTACCAGGCGCTGGGCTTCGACTACTACGACCGCAACAAGACCGGCGACATGATGAGCCGCGTGACCAACGACCTCTTCGACATCAGCGAGTTCGCCCACCACGGCCCGGAGACCTTCATCATCGCCGGGCTGGAGGTGATCGGCGCGTTCGCCCTGCTGGCGCTCACCTGCTGGCAGCTCAGCCTCATCATGTTCGCCATCACGGGGCTGCTGGCCGTCTACGCGCTGTGGAAGAACATCGGCATGCGCACCATCTTCAGGGCCCAGCGCACCAAGATCAGCGGCGTTAACACCCGCTTGCAAGACAGCCTGGGCGGCGTGAAGGTGGTCAAGTCGTTCTCCAACGAGAACCACGAGATCGGGCGCTTCAGGGTGAGCAACAGCGACTTCTTGGAGGCCAAGAACGCTAGCTACATCAACATGGGCCAGTACGGCGGCATCATCAACCTGTTCACGGGCATCCTCTACACCTGCCTCATCGTGATAGGCGGTACCTTCGTCGCGCACGGCGTCATCGACGCGCAGGTTCTGGTCATGTACGCCCTCTACATCGGCATCTTCATGAACCCGCTCACCCAGCTCATCAACTTCACGGAGAACTTCCAGCGCGGCTACAGCGGCTTTGTGCGCTTCTGCGAGATCATCGACGAGAAGCCCAGCGTGGAGGACCTGCCCGGCGCCGTGGAGCTCGCGGGTGTGCGGGGCCACGTGGAGTTCAAGGACGTGGGCTTTGCCTACGGGCCCGAGCTACCCCAGGTGCTGCAGGGCCTGAGCCTGGACATCCAGCCCGGCAAGACCGTGGCCCTGGTGGGGCCCAGCGGCGGCGGCAAGACCACGGTGTGCAGCCTGCTGCCGCGCTTCTACGACGTGACGCAGGGCTCGGTCTGCGTTGACGGCCGCGACATCCGCGAGTACACGGTGGAGAGCCTGCGCCGGGCGATCGGCGTGGTGCAGCAGGACGTCTACCTCTTCGACGGGACCATCCGCGACAACATCGCCTACGGCAAGCTGGGCGCCACGGACGCAGAGGTCGAGCAAGCCGCGCGCCGGGCGGGCGTGGACGAGTTCGCCCTCAAGCTCGCCGATGGCTACGACACGCTCGTGGGCGAGCGCGGCACGCGCCTTTCCGGCGGGCAGAAGCAGCGCATCTCCATCGCGCGCATGTTCCTCAAGAACCCGGCCATCCTCGTGCTCGACGAGGCGACCTCCGCGCTCGACAACGAGTCCGAGGCCTACATCCAGGCCAGCTTGGAGGAGCTTTCCAGCGGCAAGACCTGCCTGGTCATCGCGCACCGCCTCTCCACCATCCGCAACGCAGACGAGATCGTGGTCATCCGCGACGGGCAGGTGGAGCAGCGCGGCACCCACGAGGAGCTGCTCGCCGCAGGCGGCACCTACAAGGAGTACTACGAGATGCAGTTCCAAGTGGGCTAGGGCGGCGGCGCGCCGGCCGGTGCCGCGGGTGCACCCTAGCGGCGCTTGCCCATGTTCTTGCGGGTGCCGTGGACGCTGCCCTTGCGCGCCGTGCTCTTGAGCCGCTTGAGGGCCTCTGCCTCGTCCGTGCTCTCGACCTGCGCGCGCAGGCTGACTATCTGGTCCCTCAGGCGGGCGGCGCTCTCGAAGTCGAGCTTCTCGCTGGCGGCGGCCATCTGCTCTTCCAGCGTGGCCAGCAGGCGCATGACCTCCTCCTTGCCCAGCTCCGCGACCTCTGCGGCCAGGGCCTGGGCGGTGCTGCCGCCGTCCTCGCCCTCCTCCGCGCCAGCCAGCTTGTCCACGATGGAGTTGATGGCCTTGCGTATGGTCTTGGGCTCGATGCCGTGCTCGGTGTTGTATGCCTCCTGTATGGCGCGGCGGCGGGCTGTCTCGTCCAGGGCAACGCGCATCGAGTCCGTGATGTTGTCTGCGTACATCAGCACCCTGCCGCTCACGTTGCGCGCGGCGCGGCCGATGGTCTGGATCAGGCTGCGCTTGTTGCGCAGGAAGCCCTCCTTGTCTGCGTCCAGGATGCACACCAGCGAGACCTCGGGCAGGTCCAAGCCCTCTCTCAGGAGGTTGATGCCCACCAGCACGTCGAAGGTGCCGGCGCGCAGGTCGCGCAGTATCTCCACGCGCTCCAGGGTGCCCACGTCGCTGTGCAGGTAGTTGGCGCGCACGCCCTGGTCGAGCAGGTGGTCTGTGAGCTCTTCGGCCATCTTCTTGGTGAGGGTGGTGACGAGCACGCGCTCGCCCGCCTCGACGACCTCCTTGACCTCGCCGATGAGGTCGTCGATCTGGCCCTTGGTGGGGCGCACCTCGATCTTGGGGTCGAGCAGGCCGGTGGGGCGGATGATCTGCTCGACCACCTGCTGGCTCACGCGCTCCTCGTAGTCGCCCGGGGTGGCGCTCACGTAGATGAACTGCGGTACGCGCTCCTCGTACTCGTCAAAGCGCAGCGGCCTGTTGTCCAGCGCACTGGGCAGGCGGAAGCCGTGCTCCACCAGCGTGACCTTGCGCGAGCGGTCGCCCTCGTGCATGCCGCGGATCTGGGGCACGGTGACGTGGCTCTCGTCGATGATGGTGAGGAAGCCCTTGCCGCCGAAGTAGTCGATCAGGGTGTAGGGCGGCTCTCCGGGCTTGCGGCCGTCCAAGTGCATGGAGTAGTTCTCGATGCCGGTGCAAAAGCCCATGGTCTCGAGCATCTCCAGGTCGTAGCCCGTGCGCTGCTCCAGGCGCTGGGCCTCCAGCAGCTTGCCGTCTGCGCGCAGCTCGCCCAAGCGCACGCGCAGCTCCTCGCTGATGCCCTTGAGCGCGCTTTCCACGCTGGGGCGGCTGGTGACGTAGTGACTGGCGGGCCAGATGGGGGTGGACTGGTACTCCAGCAGCTCTTCTCCCGTGAGCTTGTCCACCTCCTTGATGGAGTCGACCTCGTCGCCGAAGAACTCCACGCGCAGGAGGTTGTCGCTGTACGGGGGGAAGACGTCCACCACGTCGCCCCTCACGCGGAAGCTTCCGCGCTGGGGGTCGTAGTCGTTGCGGTCGTACTGGATGTCTATGAGCTGGTGGATGAAGTCGTCGCGGTCGAGGGGGACGTCCCTGTCCAAGAAGATGGACATCTCCATGTAGTTCTCCGGGCTGCCAATGCCGTAGATGCAGCTCACGGAGGCCACCACGATCACGTCCTTGCGGGTGAGCAGGGCGGCGGTGGCGGCGTGGCGCAGCTTCTCGACCTCCTCGTTGATGGAGGAGTCCTTCTCGATGAAGGTGTCTGTCTGCGGGACGTAGGCCTCCGGCTGGTAGTAGTCGTAGTAGCTGACGAAATAGACCACCGGGTTGTCTGGGAAGAACTCCTTGAGCTCGCTGCAGAGCTGGGCGGCGAGCGTCTTGTTGGGCGCCATGACCAGGGTGGGCATCTGGCAGCGCTCGATGACGTTGGCCATGGTGAAGGTCTTGCCCGAGCCCGTCACGCCCAGCAGCGTCTGGTAGCGCAGGCCGTCCTTGACACCCTGCACCAGCTTCTCCACCGCCTGGGGCTGGTCCCCGCTCATGGAGTAGGGGGCCTCCACGCGGAACGCGCGGCCTGCCTCTCGGTGGCCGCCGATGATGCTTGCCTGTGCCTTGGGGTTGCTTTGGTCGGGGAGCATGGGTGCGCCTTTCTCTCGCGTGCACCAAGGATAGCGCGCCCCTGTGACATGGGCCGCGCAGAGCCGGGGCGGCCCGTGCGCGGCAGTGCAGCTTGCATAAAACCTGAAGCGTTACGGCTTAGATTTCTTCCTAACAGGACAGTTACAGCTGCCCTGTTGCGCGAGGGGATGCCTATAGAATCCCTCACATGCCAAAACAGGCGCGCCCTTCGCGCGCCCCGATTAGGAAGGTAAACCCTACAAGGAGGCATCCGCATGAATCTAAAACCATTGAGCGACCGCGTCATCATCAAGCAGGACGAGGCAGAGG
>JBJEHN010000077.1:0-4611 GCA_051876105.1 Coriobacteriales bacterium
GGAAAGAACGAGGCGGAGCAGCTCGGCGCCCTCGAGCGCTGGAACATCGCTTCGAGCTCGTTTTTCGGGTGTGCGCCCTGCTCGGTTTGGGGAGGCGACCCCGCCAGGATGCTCGATTGCCTCACGGGCTTTTTCGAGGAGAACAATTCTCTATGGAGATGGTCAAGGCCGCCTTCGCCATGCTCCTGCTGGGCAAGGGGAGCTTTGCGGATCTTGAGCGCCTGGGAGTTGCCCTGCGCCCCGAAGTCGAGCTCATGATGGCCAAGGACTACGTCTTCCTCGGAGTCGACCCGGTGCTGAGGGAGTTCTCCGTGGGTGGTCTGCGCTTCGAGGAGCTGCAGCTTGCCGTTGTGGGCGCCGGCAGGGCAGATGCGCTCTTCAGGTGCAGCTGCCCGATCCACGAGAAGGCCCTGGGGCTGCTGCTCGAGAAGGGCGAGGCCGAGCGCGCTGGCAAGATAATGGACGTCTTCTGCTCGGACGACCATTGCGAGTCGTGGTTGCGCGATAGCAATCGGGAGCTCCTCGACCGCGGGGAGATGCGCTTGCTCGAAGAGCTGTTCAGGCGCTGTCGCGAGAGCACGCTCGACCGCGACCCCAAGCTCCTGGTGATTCGCTCGTGGACGTGCGGGATGCTCGGTGACGAGCGGGAGTCTGCGTACTACGCGCGCCATGCGATGGAGATGGCTGCCCTGGCGGGCCTCGATGAGGACGATGCCTCGCGCACTGCGCGGCTCATGGCCTATCTGGCGCTCGTCGCGTTCTCGCAGGGGGCGCCCTCGGTGTGTGCGAAGGCCAGCTTCAGCCCTAGCGAGCTCAAGACGCCGGCGGACTTCCTTGCTGCGGTGGTCGACCTCTGCGAAGAAGACGAGCTGACACGCTCCTTCGGCGTGTTGGACGGCAACTTTGCCCCAGCGGCAAAGGCGAGGCGCCCAGAGCAGGTCACAGCCCCCAGCCCGCAGCGCGAGGAAGAGCTCGAGGCGCTGCTCACCGGGAACTGCGAGCGCTTCAGCGGCTCATCGGCGTTCCGGCTCGCCCTCCACATCCTTTCCTGCGTCGACAGCGTTCGCGTCAAGAGCGCCGTCCACGAGGTAGGCTGCGGGATGCTCATATCCATGCGCAAGCACGGTATCAGCTGCTTTACGCAGAGCATCCTCATCAGCGACCTGTGGAGGAGCGGCTACTTCGGTGTGAGCTCGCGCAGTGCCGATGCCCGCGACTCCAAGCTCATGAACACTGCCAGCTCGTTCCTCGTCAAGCTGGGCCTGCTCTCCGGCGGCGAGCCTGTTGCGGTCCCATGGGATACCGGGGCTCCTGCCCTGCCCTCGGCGCCGGTGCCCAAGAAGCCCACCGCCAAGAGGAAGGGTGCTTCCAAGTCCGGCGCAGAGCGGGTCCCCACTGTCAACGTCAGCCTCTTCGGAGGACTTGAAGTCATCATTGGTGAACGTTTTATTCCTGAAACTAAATGGACTAGGAGGGCTTTGCAGCTCTTTTCGATCCTCGTCCTCTACCAGGGCAGGGACGTCTCGCGGGACACGATCTTTGCCCAGCTGTGGCCGCAGCTGCCGCGAAAGCGCGCCCTGGACAATTTCTACAACGCCTGGAGCCGCGTTCAGGCGCTGCTGGGAGAGGGCCCATACCTGAGCAGGCGCGGCGAGTTCTGCTGCATCAACAGCCGTTATGTCCTTTCCGACGTTGCAGAGTTCGATCAGCTCGCCCGCCGTTTGCTCACGGAGCGCGACGACACCTCGACCCTTCTGGACATATACGCGCGCATGGAGGCCATCTACCGCGGTGGCCTGCTGCCCAGCGAGCAGGGCAACGCGTTCATCGACGCCCAGAGGGAGCGTTACCGCTCGATGTACGTGGACAGCATGATCACCGCCTGCCAGCGCAGCTTGGACATCAAGGACTCGCGCTTGGCCCTGTGGTTCGCTCGCAACGCGATCGAGGAGGACCAGCGCAGGGAGGATGTCTATGCCGCCGCAAAGCCCAGATTTCCGCCGGGCAGCGCTGCTCTGCCATACGCTCTTTCTTCCCTGCCAGACATTCCTGCGCGACGAGCTGGGGCTTGACCCGAGCATGGAGGTGCAAGGCCTCTACAAGCAGCTCATAGCCAGCGACCCCTCCTTGCTCAAGCTCAGCCCTGGGACTTTCTCCCTGTAAACGCTGGCAGCGGGCTCAAGCGCGGCGCGCGGCGGAGCGCTTTGCCCAGATGAGCAGCAGCGCCCCTATCGGTACCGAATCGTTAGGGGCGCTGTGATAAAGTATTTGAACTTCTGTACTCATCAGGAAAGAATGGACTATGGCAAACTTCTTCACCAAGCTTCTGTCCCTCGGCTCCGATCGCCAGCTCAAGGACTTCAAGTCCCAAGTCAACGTCATCAACTATCTCGAAGACGAGATGAAGGCGCTTACAGACGAGCAGCTCAGGGCAAAGACGGACGAGTTCCGCCAGCGCTACGAGAACGGCGAGACCCTGGACGAGCTTCTCCCCGAGGCCTTCGCCGTGGTCCGCGAGGCATCCGTGCGCACCACTGGCATGCGCCACTTCGACGTACAGCTCATCGGCGGCATGGTGCTTCACAAGGGCCAGATCGCAGAGATGCGCACCGGCGAGGGCAAGACCCTCGTCTCCACCCTGGCCGTCTACCTCAACGCCCTGCCGGGCGAGGGCGTGCACGTGGTCACCGTCAACGACTACCTCGCCAAGCGCGACTCCGAGTGGATGGGCCGCATCTACAAGTTCCTGGGTCTTACCGTCGGCCTCCTGCAGAACAGTACCCCCGCGCCCCTGCGCAAGGCAGCCTACGACGCAGACGTCACCTACGGCACCAACACGGAGTTCGGCTTCGATTACCTGCGCGACAACATGGTCACCTCGGCAGACAAGCGCGTTCAGCGCGGCCACAACTACTGCATCATCGACGAGGTCGACTCCATCCTCATTGACGAGGCCCGTACACCGCTCATCATCTCGGGCCAGGCATCCAAGGCAAACGACCTCTACATATCCTTCGCCAAGGCCGTGCGCAAGCTCAAGGTTGACGAGGACTTCGACATGGACGAGGCAAAGCGCACCATCTCCGCCAACGAGCAGGGCCTTGCCAAGGTAGAGTCCTTCCTCCACATCGACGACCTCTACGCGGACCTTTCCGGCCAGCTCTCCAACCACCTGCAGCAGGCCCTCAAAGCCCAGTTCCTCTTCAAGAAGGGCGTCGACTACATCGTGGTCGACGGCGAGGTCAAGATCGTCGACGAGTTCACCGGCCGCATCATGGAGGGCCGCCGCTACAGCGAGGGCCTGCACCAGGCCATCGAGGCCAAGGAAGGCGTGCTCATCAGGGCCGAGAACCAGACCATGGCCACCATCACCCTGCAGAACTACTTCCGCCTTTACAACAAGCTCTCCGGCATGACCGGCACCGCCAAGACCGAGGACGCCGAGTTCCGCGACATCTACAAGCTCGAGGTCCAGATCGTGCCGCCCAACCGCCCGGTCATGCGCGAGGACCTCCCCGACCTGGTCTACCGTACCGTTGAGGCCAAGTTCAACGCCGTGGTCGAAGACGTGCTCGAGCGCCATGGTCGCCAGCAGCCCTGCTTGGTGGGCACTGTCTCCATCGAGAACTCCGAGAAGCTCTCTGCCCTCTTCAAGAAGCGCGGCATTCCCCATGAGGTCCTCAACGCCAAGCAACATGAGCGCGAGGCCAAGATCGTGGCGCAGGCTGGCCGCGCTGGCGCCGTCACCATCGCCACCAACATGGCCGGCCGCGGCACCGACATCCTGCTCGGCGGCAACCCCGAGTTCCTTGCCGAGGACATCCTTCTCGAGAAGGGCGTCAACCCCGAAGAAGCTACCGATCTCCAGCTGGCAGACGCTCTCGAGCAGGCCAAGGCCATCTGCGCTCAGGAGGCCGAGGTCGTGCGCGCAGCCGGCGGCCTGGCCGTCATCGGCACCGAGCGCCACGAGTCCCGCCGCATCGACAACCAGCTCCGCGGCCGCTCCGCCCGCCAGGGCGACCCCGGCTCCGCTCAGTTCTACCTCTCGCTTGAAGACGACCTCATGCGCCTCTTCGGCGGTGACCGCATGGACAAGATCGGCGCCATGATGCTCAAGACCGAGCTCGGCGACGACATGCCCATCCAGGCCAAGATGGTCACCAAGGGCATCGAGGGCGCCCAGCGCCAAGTCGAGTCCATGCACGCCAGCGCCCGAAAGCACGTCCTCGAGTACGACGATGTCATGAACCGTCAGCGCTCCGCCATCTACGAGGAGCGCAACTCCATCCTCGACGGCAAGGAGTACGGAGAGCGCGTCCCCGCTCTCATCGAGCAGGTCGTCAACGAGCGCGTCGCCGAGTTCTGCGCTTCCAAGGCTGCTGACGAGTGGGATATGGACAGCCTGCAGAGCTGGCTCGACAACCTCTGCGGTGCAGACACCGTCGCCGCCTCCGAGCTCAACTGCAACGAGGACTCCGCCCAGCTCGCCGAGCTTCTGGTCAAGGCCTTGGGCGAGGTCTACTCCTCCAAGAAGGAGAACATGCCCGAGGACGCCTTCAGCAAGGCCGAGAACTTCGTCATGCTGCGCGTTATCGACACCCGCTGGATGGC
>JBJEHN010000077.1:4711-27239 GCA_051876105.1 Coriobacteriales bacterium
AAGGCCGAGAACTTCGTCATGCTGCGCGTTATCGACACCCGCTGGATGGCCCACCTCTCGGAGATGGACTACCTCAAGGCCGGAATCGGCCTGCGCGCCGTCGGCCAGCGCGACCCCCTGGTTGAGTACAAGGAGGAGGCGTTCGGCGCCTTTGGCCTGCTGGTGAACAACATCTACGAGGACTTCCTGCGCACCATGTTCCATCTCCAGATCAACGTCGAGGTGCGTGCCGAGGACAACGAGTCCGAGGCGGAGAGGCAGGTCATGGGGGAGGGCGCCAAGGGCAGCCGCAACAGCGTCTTCTACTCCGCTGCCAGCCAGGACGAGGCCGCCATGGCCGCTATGGCGCGTGCTAAGGCCAAGAACGACGCCCTCAAAGCCCAGCGCAAGCTCAAGGAGGAGAACCTCGCCAAGGCCACCGATGCCGTTGCTGGCGAGAAGCTCGAGGAGTCCGCGAGCGCCAAGGGCCAGACCTTCGTGAAGGACAAGAGCGACCCCTTCGCCACTGCTGGCCGCAACGACCCCTGCCCCTGTGGCAGCGGCAAGAAGTTCAAGAACTGCTGCGGCAAGAAGAACTGAGCCTAGCCGACAAGAGCGAGGGGGCGGGCGCGCTGCGATGCGTCCGCCCCCTCGCGCGTTTCCGCCTCGCCCCCAACCGCCTGTATAGAGGACTGCCATGATCGAGAACCACGAACAAGAGCTCGCCGCCCTGCGTCAGCGCATCGAGACCATCGGAGGCTACCTCCACATCGATGGCAAGCGCCTCCAGCTCGAACAGCTGGAAGACGTCTCTGCCCAGCCCGGCTTCTGGGACAACCAGCAGCATGCACAGTCCGTCATGAGCCAGGCGGCCAACCTCCGTGACGAGATCGCCGAGTACGACAAAGCGGTCGCCTCCCTCGAAGATGCCGAGCTCGCCAACGAGCTCTCGCTCGATGAAGGCGACGAGGACATGGCCGCCGAGGTCATCGACGCCATCGCCTCGCTCACCCAGGCAGCTGACGGCATGGAGCTCTCCAGCTGGTTCGACGGCGAGTTCGACCACGGAGACGCCGTCGTCAGCATCAACCCCGGCCAAGGCGGCCTCGAGGCCCAGGACTGGACCGAGATGCTCTTCCGCATGCTCACGCGTTACTGCGAGCGAAAGAAGTGGAAGGTCACCCTCAACGACGTTGTCCCCGGCGAGGGCATCGGCCTCGACCGTGCCACCTTCACCGTCTCCGGCCGCAACGCCTACGGCATGCTCCGCAGCGAGATGGGTGTCCACCGCCTCGTTCGCATCAGCCCCACCGACCAGCAGAAGCGCCGCCAGACCACCTTCGGCGGCGTCGAGGTCATGCCCGTCCTCCCCGACGACGTCGAGGTTGACATCCGCCAAGAAGACCTCCGCATCGACGTCTACCGCTCCAGCGGTCCCGGCGGCCAGTGCGTCAACACCACCGACTCCGCCGTCCGCATCACCCACATCCCCACCGGTACCGTCGTGACCTGCCAAAACGAGAAATCCCAGATCCAAAACCGCGAGACCGCTATGAAGATCCTCCGCGCCCGCCTCTACCAGATCGAGCTCCAAAAGCGCCAAGAGCAGGTCGACGAGCTCCGCGGCCCCAAGCACGAGATCGGCTTCGGCCACCAGATCCGCAACTACGTCCTCTACCCCTACCAGCTCGTCAAAGACCTTCGCAGCGGCATCGAGACCGGTAACGTCGATGCCGTGCTCGACGGCGATATCGAGGAGTTTGTCGTCGGCTACCACCGCTGGCGCGTCGGAGGGGCCTGAGCACCCCTGCTGGCGGCTCCGGCCTCCAGTCACGGCACTCTAGGCCGCTCCCTTCGGCCGTCACCGCCATCAGGGGCACTCAGGCCCCTCCGAGGGCCGCGCGATGCCCGGATGCTGGCGGCTCCGGCCTCCAGTCACGGCACTCTAGGCCGCTCCCTTCGGCCGTCACCGCCATCAGGGGCACTCAGGCCCCTCCGAGGGCCGCGCGATGCCCGGATGCTGGCGGCTGTTGCCTCCGCAATTTGAAACTCCCGTCTGCTCTGTTCGGGGGCTGCGCGTACAATGGCGAAGACTACCCACGAGAGAGAGGACTCGTCGTGACAGCCAGTCCCGCCGAAATCCAGGCGCGCGCGACCAACATGCGCGTCAACATCATCAAGATGCTGCACGAGGCAGGCAGCGGCCACCCCGGTGGCAGCCTCTCTGCGGCAGACATTGTCGCCACCCTCTACTTTGGCGGCGTCATGAACGTCAACCCCGAGGACCCGGCAGACCCCTCGAGGGACCGCTTCATCCTCTGCAAGGGCCATGCCGCCCCCGTGCTCTACGCCGCGCTGGCCGAGCTCGGTTACCTCCCCGAAGACGAGCTCATGACCCTGCGCAAGCTCCACAGCCGCTTGCAGGGCCATCCGGACAGCAAGAAGCTCCCCGGCGTCGAGGCCTGCACCGGCTCCCTGGGCCAGGGCCTCTCCATCGCAGCCGGCCTCGCCCTCGGCCTGCGCCTCAACGCAGGCGAGGCAGCGTCCCAGCGCGTCTTCGCCCTCATGGGCGACGGAGAGATCGAGGAGGGCCAGGTGTGGGAGGCGGCTATGTTCGCTGCCCACTACGGCCTGGACAACCTCGTCGCCGTAGTCGACAACAACAACCTGCAGATCGACGGCGATGTCCGCCAGGTCGTGGGCCTGCGCGACATCCCCGCAAAGTTCCGCGCCTTCGGCTGGGAGGTCGTCGAGGTCGACGGCCACAACATCCCCGCCTTGCTCGAGGCCTTCGAGGCTGCTAAGGGCATCGAAGGCAAGCCCGTGTGCCTCGTGGCCTCCACGGTCAAGGGCAAGGGCGTCAGCTTCATGGAGAACCAGGCGGGCTGGCACGGCAAGGCGCCCAACGCCGAGCAAGCCGAACAGGCCATCGCAGAGCTGAAGGGAGAGTAGCCATGGCAGCAGAAGCAACCCGCGCCGGTTACGGCGAGACCCTAGTCGAGCTCGTTCAGGAGGGCATCGACGTCATGGCGGTCGAGGCGGACCTCTCCGGCTCAACCACCACCGCCAAGCTCGGCAAGGCATACCCCGAGCGCCTCGTCAACGTCGGCATCGCCGAGCAGAACATGATTGATGTCGCCGCGGGCCTGGCGCTTGCGGGCAAGACCGTCTTCACCGGCTCGTTCGCCGCCTTTGGCACGGGCCGCTGCTACGACCAGATCCGCAACACCGTCTGCTACGGCGAGCTCGACGTGAAGGTCGCCCCCACCCATGCCGGCGTCACCGTCGGCCCGGACGGCGGCTCCCACCAGATGCTCGAGGACGTGAGCCTTATGAGGGGCCTGCCCGGCATGAGGGTGCTCGTCCCGGCAGACTATACCGCTGCCAAGCAGGCCATCCGCATCGCAGCTCAGACCCCAGGGCCCTTCTATGTTCGCCTCGGCCGTGCAAAAGTGCCGCAGGTCTACGAGGAGGGCTTCGAGCTCGAGCTCGGCCGCGCCTACGTCTTGCGCGAGGGTGCAGACGTGACCCTCGTGGCAAACGGCGTCGAGGTTGCCCAGGCGCTCCAGGCTGCAGACCTGCTGGCCGAGCAGGGTATCTCCGCAGAGGTCATCGACGCCTTCAGCGTCAAGCCCTTCGACAAGGAAACCCTCCTTGCCAGCGTTCGCAAGACCGGTTGCGTCGTCAGCTGTGAGGAGCACTCCACCGTGGGCGGCCTGGGCTCTGCCGTTGCAGACATCATCGGCGAGAACTGCCCCGTGCCCCTGGAGCGCGTGGGCGTGCGCGACATGTTCGGCACCTCTGGCGAGCCCGACGAGCTGCTCGCGGAATACGGCCTGGACGCGGCCGGGATCGTCGAGAAAGCCAAGAGCGCGGTCTCGAGGAAGTAACTCGGGGATGAAATAACGGCACAGGGAGAAAAAGCCCTGCAGGGGGCGGTAGCACACCGCCCCCTGCGCTATCATTCATGAACCATGGCAAACATCATCTTCAAACAATATCTCGAGGACCGCGCGGCAGACATCGAGGCGCATCTGCGCACGTACTTCCATGAAGGTACCCACCCCGACATGGACCGCTACCTCTACCGCCCCCTCGCCGCATACTCCGAGAACGGCGGCAAGCGCCACCGCCCCCTGATCACCATGCTTGCGTGCAAGGCGGTCGGCGGCGACGAGGAACGCGTCATGCGCTCCGGCGCGGCCATCGAGCACTTCCACACCGCTGCGCTCATCCACGACGACATCGCAGACGAGTCGCAGCTGCGCCGCGGCGAGCCCTGCATGCACATCACCATGGGGGAGGGCCTCGCCATCAACGCGGGCGACCTCGCGCTCTCCCTTGTCACGGGCACCGTCCTCGACGACGAGCTGCTCGACAACGACGTCAAGATCCGGGTCCTCAAGGAGCTGGTGGAAATGACCACCCGCACCATCGAGGGCCAGGCTATGGACATCGGCTGGGCGCGCGACGGTCGCTTCGACATCACGGTCGAGGACTACCTCTGCATGGCCCAGCACAAGACCGCCTTCTACTCCGGGGCCGTGCCCCTGGCGATCGGCGCCATCGTGGGCGGCGGCACCGAGGAGCAGATTGAGACCCTGCGCGAGTACGGCATGTCGACGGGTCTGGCCTTCCAGCTCCAAGACGACCTGCTCAACCTGGTGGGCGGCAAGGAGGCCGCGACCAAGGACTTCCGCAGCGACATCACCGAGGGCAAGCGCACGATGATCGCCGTGCACGCCCTGGCGCACACGGAGGGCGCACAGCACGAGGAGCTTCTCACCCTGCTCTCCACCAAGGAGACCGACTCCCAGCGCCTGGAGCGCGCGGTCGAGATCATGCGGGAGGCGGGCTCTATCGACTATGTGCGCGACTACGCCGTCAAGCTGGCCCATCAGGGCCAAGGCGAGCTCAAGCGCGTCCTGCCCCCCAGCATCTCCCGCCAGCTCCTCATCTCGATGGGTGAGTTCTTTGTCAGCCGTTTGAGCTAGGCGTGCCCCATGAAGACCATCCAGCGCAACAGCAAGGGCCCTGCCGTTGAGGACGTGCAGAAGCGCCTCCGCGTGCTCGGTTACAGCCTCAACGTCGACGGCGTATACCTCGACCGCACCCAGATAGCGGTGAGCGAGTTCAGGCGCCGCGAGGGCTTGCCCGCGGGGGACTTCGTCGACGAGGCGGCGTGGGCCGCCCTGGTCGATGCCACCTTCACGCTCGGCGACCGCATGCTCTACCTGCGCATGCCCTACTTCCACGGCAGGGACGTCAAGTGCCTCCAGGACATACTCAACGCCCTCGGCTTCATCGTCGGCAAGGCGGACGGCATCTTCGGCGCTCATACCGAGCACGCGCTGAGGGACTTCCAGGCGAGCGTCGGCTTGGTTGACGACGGCGTTGCCGGTGCCACGACCTACGACGCGATCCAGCGCCTGCGCCATGCTTGGGAGGGCAAGGGAGCGGTTGCGGCGGCAGAGGCGGAGACCCATATGGGCTTTGCCCGCGCGGCCAGCGTCCTCGAGAACGCCGAGATCGTCTTCTTCGGCATGGACGGGCTGGGCCGCGAGGTCGCGCAGCGCGCGGCCAACCTTGCGCAGGCATCGGCACCGTTCTCCGGCGTGGCCAGCGCGGACCGCTTGAGCGTCACGCCCTCGGCGAGCGCCCTCATGGTGGGCCTGGGCGCGCGTGAGAGCCTCCCCACCAAGGACAGCCACGTGGTCGCCTTCGGCGAGGACTACTCGTTTGCCACGCGCGTCGAGACTGCTATCGAAATGGCAGACGACGAGCCTCGCCGCATCTTCATCGAGTTCGATGGCGAGCTGCCCGAGGCCTACCTCGATGCCGACCCTGCGCGCTGGGCACAGCACCTCGCCATCGCCATCCTCGACGCCCTCTGCAGCGCCCTCGGCTAGCGGGGCCCAAATCCACGGTTTGCCAACAAGGTTTGTGGCCGTTGTGTGCAGGTTTGACGCTGCTTGCTGCGAGGTGTTATTTTCATACGAACGTACACGTTGTCCCAACCTGTGTCATTCGGAGGTTTCGGATGTCAATGAAGCTTAACCGCAGAGCATTCCTGGGGACCGCCCTCACATTCGGCGCTCTCTGTGCTGCCAGCCCCAGCTCCGCTGTGGGCATCACTGCCGCACAGAAGAAGCAAGAGGTCCAGGCCATCAAGGCCAAGCTCGACGCCATGCTCGACGAGCTCGACCAGGCTGTCGACCAGTACAACGCCGCACAAGATGCCTACGAGAAGGCCACGAGCAAGGTCGAGGCCGCTCGTAAGCAGATCAAGGAAGCCCAGAACAAGATCGACACCCTCCAGGGCCATCTGGCCACGCGCGCCACGTCCATGTACCGCAACGGCTCCATGTCCTACCTCGACGTGCTGCTGGGCGTTGGCTCGTTCGACGACTTCGCAACCGTCTGGGACACCCTCAACACCCTCAACGAGGACGACGCCGACCTCGTCACCGAGACCAAGCAAGCCAAGGCGAAGCTCGAGGCCGCCAAGAAGGAGCTTGACGATCAGCAGGCAGAGGCGGCAAACCAGCTCGCCACCGCCAAGTCTTATCACAAGAGCATCGAGGCAATGACCAACCGCTATGAGTCCGAGTACAACAGCCTCTCTTCCGAGTACCGCAAACTCCTGCGCGAGGAGGAGGAGGCGGAGCGCCGCCGCCAGCAAGAGGCTGCGAACGCCTACACCCCCAGTACCGGCAGCGGGTCGTCGGGCGGCAGCTCGGGCGGCGGGAGCTCTTCGGGTGGCGGCAGCTCCAGCGGAGGCAGCTCGGGCGGCGGCTCGAGCATTCCCACCAACGGCGGCGTCGTCGACTATGCGCGCTCCCGCATCGGCTGCCCCTACGTTTGGGGCGCGGAGGGTCCCAACTCCTTCGACTGCTCTGGCCTCACCAAGTGGTGCTACGCCCAGATCGGCATCGGCATGTCGCACTACACGGAGAGCCAGTACGCAGAGGCCAAGGCCCGCATGAGCGTGTACTCCGCTGCAGCGGGTGACATCCTCTACCGCAGTGGCCATGTTGCCATCTACTCCGGCGGCAACTCCTACATCCACGCGCCGCACACGGGGGCATATGTCTGCGAAGTTAGCGGCATTGGCAGTTTCTCGGCAGCCTTGAGGTTCTAGTCTGCTAGAATACTTCCTCGCGTCATCGGGATGTGGCTCAGCTTGGTAGAGCGCTCGCTTCGGGAGTGAGAGGTCGCAGGTTCGAATCCTGTCATCCCGACCACCCGCAAACAAATGGCACCCGTAAGGGTGCTTTTTGTTTGCGGGTGGTCGGGATGACGCGCGCCAAAGGCGCACGTGAGCTGCGAAGCTGCGCGCAGGATACCCTGTTGTTCGCGCTGTAAGATCTTGAACAGCGCGAACAAGCCGGGTCAAGCCCGCCCGAAGGGCACTGCGAAGCGGCTTGGGCTTGACGCGGCTTATCCCGACTCCCACAGGTTCAACCTCGATTCCCGACTCCCCGCAGGTTCAACCCGCGAGCCCCGGTCCCCAATCCCTCCGCCTTCAACGGCCAGGCAACTCGCAGGGAGGGGCCTTCAATTATCTGGGCGATGTGGTATCCTTTGCGGCGCTGTCCCAACAGTGACCAAATCTATGTTTTTTGGAGGACCTGATGAAGATCTTGGGTCTTGGTGTACCCGAGCTGGTTGCCATCTTGCTCGTTGTTCTGCTTATCTTCGGCCCCAAGAACCTGCCGAAGCTCGGCTCTGCGATCGGCAAGACGTTCAAGAACCTGCGCGAGGGCATGGACGGCAAGAAGAAGGACGAGGACGAGGCAGCTGCAAGCAGCGAGGAGGCCCCTGCCGAGCAGCCGGTTGCGACGGAGTCTGTCGAGACGGTCGAGCCTGCTGCAGAGAAGAAGGCGGAGGTCTAAGCCCCTTCCAACAGCGTCCCAGTGCGCTTGGTACATAGACGGCGTGTGCGAGATGCTCGCATGCGCCGTCTGCTTTAGCTTAACGGAGGATCCTTTATGGCAAACAACAACGACGTCATCCTCACCCAGGAGGGCAAGACCAAGCTCGAGGAGGAGCTGCACTACCTGGAGACGGAGAAGCGCGAGGAAATCGGCGAGCGCATCCGCGTTGCCCGCGAGTTCGGCGACATCTCCGAGAACTCCGAGTACGATGACGCCAAGAACGAGCAGGCGTTCCTCGAGAGCCGCATTGCAGAGATCAGCTCGATTCTGGCCAACGCCCAGATCGTCGACTCCCCCAAGAAGTCCAACAAGGCCAACATCGGCTCCACCGTCACCCTGCTGAACCTGGACACCCAGAAGGAGAGGGTCTTCACCATCGTTGGCGGCGCCGAGGCGGATGCCGCCAACGGCAAGATCTCCAACGAGTCCCCCCTGGGCCGCGCTGTGCTCGGCCGCAAGAAGGACGAGGAGTTCAGTTACGAGGGCCCCACTGGCCGCCAGATGCACTTCAAGCTCGTCAAGGTCGGCGTGTAGCCATGGCAGAGCAGCAACCCCAGGAGATCATCGACGACCCCATCGAGGTGCGCCGCAACAAGCGCCAGGCCCTCATCGAGGCGGGGGAGACCCCCTATGCTGTGCGCTTTGACGTGAGCGACCACTGTGCAGACCTCGAGGCCCGCTATGCGGAGCTCGAGGACGGTGCGGAGACCGAGGACCGCGTCGCCATCGCCGGCCGTATCATGGCCATCCGCAACCAGGGCAAGGTCGCCTTCATCGTCCTGCGCGATGCCACCGCGGACATGCAGCTCTTCATCCGCATCAACAACGTGGGCGAAGAGGCCTTCGCCGCCATCAAGGACCTCGACATCGGCGACTGGATCGGCGCCGAGGGCACCGTGCTGCGCACCCGCCGCGGCCAGCTCTCCGTCTCCCCCAGCAAGGTGACGCTGCTGTCCAAGGCCCTGCGCCCCCTGCCTGAGAAGTTCCACGGCCTGGCAGACAAGGAGACCCGCTACCGCCAGCGCTACGTCGACCTCATCATGAACCCCGAGGTCAAGGATACCTTCACAAAGCGCTTCAAGATCGCCTCTGCGCTGCGCCGCTTCTGCGAGGACGAGGGCTACCTCGAGGTAGAAACCCCCATGCTGCACCCCATTATGGGCGGTGCCACGGCCAAGCCCTTCACCGCGCACTTCAACGCGCTCGACACCGAGGTCTACCTCCGCGTTGCGCCGGAGCTCTACCTCAAGCGCCTGCTGGTGGGCGGCTTCGAGCGCGTCTTCGAGATGAACCGCTGCTTCCGTAACGAGGGCATGGACCTCACCCACAACCCGGAGTTCACCACGCTGGAGGCCTACTGCGCCTACACGGACCTCAGGGGCATGATGGACTTCTGCGAGGGTGCCTTCCGCGCCGCCTGCCAGGCTGCCAACGGCTCGCTGCAGTGCACCTACCAGGGCAATGTGATCGACTTCGAGAAGCCCTTCCGCCGTGCAACCATGATCGAGCTGGTTTCCGAGGCCGCCGGCGAGGACGTCTCGTTCGCGCGCAGCCGCGACGAGCTCGTTGCCCTCGCCAAGGGCAACGGCATCGAGGTACAGGAGAGCTGGGGCAAGGGCAAGCTCATCTCCGAGCTCTTCGAGGCGCTGGTCGAGGACAACATCGTCCAGCCCACCTTCGTCACAGAGCACCCGCTTGAGATCAGCCCGCTTGCCAAGAAGCTCGAGGCCAACCCCGAGCTCACGGACCGCTTCGAGCTGTTCATCTGCGGTCACGAGTACGCCAACGCCTTCTCCGAGCTCAACGACCCGGTCGACCAGGCCGAGCGATTCGCCGCCCAGATGGAAGCCAAGGCCACCGGCGACGAGGAGGCCATGGACTACGACCAGGACTACATCCGCGCCCTTGAGTACGGCATGCCCCCAGCCGGCGGCATCGGCATCGGCATCGACCGCATGGTCATGCTCCTTACGGACAACCCGAGCATCCGCGACGTGCTGCTCTTCCCCCACATGCGCCCCGAGGCGCTGTAGGGCGGCTTGGAACACGAGGCAGAGGGGCCCTGCGGGGCCCCTCTTCTGTATGGGCTCCGTCACCGTCTCGTTACCGCCGTGCCATGCGACCCGTTATACCCTTGAGTGACGTTTCAAGGAGGTAGAACCATGTTCGAGAAGTTCACCGACAAGGCCCGCAAGGTCATCGTCCTGGCCCAGGAGGAGGCTCGCGAGCTGCAGCGCTCCTATGTGGGAACCGAGCACATCCTGCTCGGCCTCATCCGCGAGAACGAGGGCGTCGCGGCCCAGGCCCTGCGCCGCCTCAACGTCAGCTACGAGGCCTGCATCATGCAGGTCCGCGACATCACCGACCAGGAGATGCCCGCTGCGGCAGGGCACATCCCCTTCACGCCGCGCGCCAAGCGCGTGCTGGAAAGCGCGCTGCGCGAGGCCCTGCAGCTGGGCCAGAACTACATCTCGACCGAGCATCTGCTCCTCGGCATCGTCCGCGAGGGCAACGGCGTGGCGCTCGAGGCCCTCAACCAGCTCGGCGTGAGCGGTGACGACGTCCGCGCAGCCGTCGAGGAGCTCATGAAGGACGTTCCCGCCCCCCAGCCTGTCATGGACGGCGGCCCTCGCGGCGCCCACGCGGGTGGCAAGCGTCAGGAGTCCATGCTCAAGGAGTTCGCGACCGACCTCACCTCGCGCGCCAGCCGCGGCGAGCTCGACCCCGTCATCGGCCGAGAGAAGGAGACCGAGCGCGTCATGCAGATACTCTCGCGCCGCTCCAAGAACAACCCGCTGCTCATCGGCGAGCCCGGTGTGGGAAAGACCGCCGTGGTCGAGGGCCTGGCCCAGCTCGTCAACGACGGCCAAGTGCCGGACATCCTGCGCGGCAAGCGCATCTGCATGCTCGATGTCAGCGCCCTCGTCGCCGGCTCCAAGTACCGCGGCGAGTTCGAGGAGCGCTTGAAGCAGGTGGTCAAGGAGGTGCGGGAGGACGGCAACATCATCCTCTTCATCGACGAGATGCACACCCTCATCGGCGCCGGCAGCGCCGAGGGCTCCATCGACGCCGCCGCCATCCTCAAGCCGCCCCTGTCGCGCGGCGAGATCCAGGTCATCGGCGCCACCACTACCGAGGAGTACCGCAAGCACATCGAGAAGGACTCCGCCCTCAACCGCCGCTTCCAGACGGTTGTCGTCGAGGAGCCGAGCCAGCAGCAGTCGCTGCGCATCCTCGAGGGGCTGAGCGATGCCTACGAGGCCCATCATCGCGTCCACTACACCGAAGAGGCCCTCGAGAGCGCCGTGCGCCTCTCGGCCCGCTACGTTCAGGATCGCTTCCTGCCCGACAAGGCCATCGACCTCATGGACGAGGCCGGCGCGCGCATGCGCATCAAGAACATGACCGTGCCCGCAGACATCGCGGAGATCTCCGAGAAGCTCAAGGCCGTCCGCGCCCAGAAGGAGGAGGTCATCGGCCGCCAGGACTACGAGCGCGCCGCCATCTACCGCGACCGCGAGAAGGAGCTGATCTCCCAGCGCTCCGAGCTCGAGGCCAAGTGGCGCGAGGAGGCTGCCATCAACGTGGCCACTATAGGCCCCGAGCACATCGCAGACGTCGTCTCGACCGCCACTGGCATCCCGGTCTCCAATCTCACCGAAGAAGAGACAGCCCGCCTGCTGCGCATGGAAGAGGCCCTGCACGGGCGCATCATCGGGCAGAACGAGGCCGTCGACGCCGTCTCGCGCTCGATCCGCCGCAGCCGCGCGGGCCTCAAGGACCCCAACAGGCCCATGGGCAGCTTCATCTTCCTGGGTCCCAGCGGTGTGGGAAAGACGGAGCTTGCCAAGCAGCTCGCGCGCTTCCTCTTCGACACCGAGGACGCGATGATCACGCTCGACATGAGCGAGTACATGGAGAAGCACGCTGTCAGCCGCCTGATCGGCAGCCCCCCGGGCTACGTGGGCCACGACGACGGGGGCCAGCTCACCAAGGCCGTGCGCCAGCACCCCTACTCGGTCGTCCTCTTCGACGAGATCGAGAAGGCCCATCCGGATGTCTTCAACGTCCTCCTGCAGATCCTCGAGGAGGGCCGCCTCACAGACTCCCAGGGCCGCAAGGTGGACTTCCGCAACACGATCATCATCATGACGAGCAACGTTGGCGCGCGCGAGATCTCCAAGGACACCGGCTTGGGCTTCGGCGGGGCCAAGCAGGGCATGTCGGACAACGACATCCGCAAGTCCGTCATGGCCGAGCTCAAGAAGCTCTTCCGCCCGGAGTTCCTGAACCGCGTTGACGACACCATTGTCTTCACGAGCCTCAGCTCCGAGCAGGTCAGGCAGATTGCCGAGCTCATGGTCGACGACCTGCGCCAGCGCCTCATCGCGCGCGGCATGAGCATCCAGGTCACAGGTGCCGCCTACGACCTCATCGCCCGAGAGGGCACGGACACTGCCATGGGGGCCCGCCCCCTGCGTCGTGCCCTGCAGCGCCTGGTGGAGGACCCGCTCTCGGAGGAGCTTCTCATGGGCCGCTGGAAGGAGGGCGACGTCATCTTGGTCGACTGCGTTGCCGGCGAGCTCGTTTTCGCGCCCGGCGAGGGGGAGGTGCCCGCCCCGCGCAACGCCCTCAGCGCTGCAAGCGCGCCCGGTGGCTCGCTGCTGCCCGCGGCCAGCTATGCCGGCGGTTTTGCCGGCAGCGGTCAGGCGGCAGACTAGGCCCGCCGCCCGCCCTGCGATTCGAGCCGTGTTGCAAGCATGTTTCTTGCTGCGAACAACCTGCGTGCTACCATCGCAGCCGAAATCGCAGGGCAGGGAGAGGGGCCTGTAGGGATGACTACTGAAGACGGGGTCGCGCGCCGCGACCAGATGAGCGCCGGCACCATCGTCGACCTCCTGGACAAGCGCCTGGCCGAGCGGCTGGGCATGCGCGCCATGCACCAGGGTGCTGTCGACAAGAAGGCGTGCGCTGCCGCCGTGATCATGGCCGGCGGCTCCGGCGAACGCTTTGGCAACCCAGGCGGCAAGCAGCTCTTCCGCCTCCTGGGCCGCCCGATGCTCACCTGGGCGATCGAGGCCTTCGACGCCGCTCCGGACGTCGCCCAGATCGTGGTGGTGTGCCCCGACGAGCGCGTCGACGAGTACCGCCGCCTGGCCATCGAGCCCTACACCTTCGTCACCCCCATCTCCTTCGCCTCTTCCGGCGACATCCGCCAGGAGTCCGCTATGAACGGCGTCGACGCGGTCGACCCGTGCTACGAGGTGATCGCCATCCACGACGGCGCCCGTCCGCTGGTGACGCCCGACCTTATCAACCGCTCCATCAACATGCTCAAGGGCGACCTCGACATCGACGGCGTGGTCGTGGGGCACCCCTCCGTGGACACCCTGAAGGTTGTCGACTCTGCAAACATCGTAGGCACGCCGGACCGCAACATGTTCTGGATTGCGCAGACCCCCCAGGTCTTCCGCTCGACCATCCTGCGTCGCGCCTACTCGGCAGCCATGTTCGAGGGCTTCGTGGGCACCGACGACTCCTCGCTCGTCGAGAGGATGGGCGGGGTGGTGCACATGGTCAACGGCCCGCGCGACAACATCAAGGTGACCGTCCCTGAGGACATCGGCCCGGCCATCGCCGCGCTGGCGGCCCGCCTCGAGCTGGGGGAGTAGCGCCCATGCAGAGGATCGGCCTCGGATACGACGTCCACGCCTTCGCCGAGAACCGCAGGCTCGTCATCGGCGGTGTCGACATTCCCTACGAGAAGGGGCTCGACGGCCACAGCGACGCCGACGTGCTCGTGCACGCGGTGATGGACGCGCTGGTGGGTGCTTTGAGGGCCGGCGACATCGGCAAGCTCTTCCCGGACACGGACCCGGCCTACGAGGGCGCAGACAGCATCAAGCTGCTCGAACAGGTGGGCGGCCTCGTGCGCAGCGAGGGCTGGCACATCGTCGACATCGACACCGTCCTCATGATCCAGCAGCCCAAGATGGCGCCTTACCGCGAGCAGATGCGCGCCAACATCGCCGCCGCCCTGCAGATCCCGGTTGAGAGCGTGGGCGTGAAGGCGACTACCACCGAGTGGCTCGGGTACGAGGGCAGGGGCGAGGGAGTCACCGCCCAGGCCGTCGCCCTTCTGGAAAAGTAGGGACCAGCTGCCGCTCCTGGGATATTATGGCGGGTACGTTATTCGCTTGAACGCGTTCCAAGGAGCATCATGCAGATCTACAACACGCAAACGCGCCGCAAAGAGGAGTTCACCCCCCGCGAAGCCGGCAAGGTGAGTATGTACGTGTGCGGCCCCACGGTCTACAACCGCATCCACATCGGCAACGCGCGCACCTTCATCTCCTTCGACGTCATCCGCCGCTACCTGGAATGGAGCGGCTACGAGGTGAGCTTTGTCCAAAACGTCACGGACGTCGACGACAAGATCATCAAGAAGGCCAACGAGGAGGGTCGCAGCGCCGCAGAGGTCGCCGCGCAGTACACGGATGCCTTCATCGAGGACATGCGCCGTGCAGGCGTCGAAGATCCCACGGTGCGCCCCAAGGCCACCGAGGAGATCGGCCCCATGATCGGCTTGGTGAAGAAGCTCATCGAACAGGGGCATGCCTACGAGGCCGAGGGAGACGTCTACTTCTCCGTGCGCAGCTACCCCGGCTACGGCAAGCTCTCCGGCCGCAACATAGACGAGGCCGAGGGCGGCCACAGGGAACTGCGGGCAGACGGCCAGGGCCTGGAGGACCGCAAGCGCGACCCCCTCGACTTCGCGCTGTGGAAGGCCGCCAAGCCCGGTGAGCCCAGCTGGAACAGCCCCTGGGGCAAGGGGCGCCCGGGCTGGCACATCGAGTGCTCGGCCATGAGCCACAAGTACCTGGGCCTGCCCTTCGACATCCACGGCGGCGGCGGCGACCTGGTCTTCCCCCATCACGAGAACGAGATCGCCCAGTCCGAGGCGGCCTATGGGCAGACCTTCGCCAATTACTGGATGCACACCGGCATGCTGCAGATCGCCAACGCTGCGACCGGTGAGGTCGAGAAGATGTCCAAGAGCCTCAACAACTTCCTGCTCTTGAGCGAGGCCCTCGACATCGTGCGCCCCGAGGCCCTGCGCATGCTCATGCTGCAGACCCACTACCGCAGCCCGCTGGTCTTCGGTGACGCGCGCCTGGCCGAGTCCGACGCCGCGCTCACCCGCATCGAGACCTCTGTCAAGAACGCCGGCTGGCTGCTCGCCACCGCCGCAGAAGGGGAGCCTGCGGTAGACGGTGCCGCGCTCCAGGCGGCAGTCGAGGCGGCGCGCGCCGCCTTCATCCAGGCGATGGACGACGACTTCAACGCCCCGGAGGCGCTGGGCAGCGTGTTCACCTTGGTGGCAGAGCTCAACGCCGCCGTCGCGGGCAAGACGCTCGCCAAGGCGGACGTGCCCGCCGTCGGCGCCGCGCGCGACGCAGTCGTCGACCTGATGGCGTGCTTCGGCATCGATGTCTCGGCTGACGAGCAGGACCTCTCCGCAAGCTACCCGGAGGAGGTCATCGCGCTCGCTGCGCAGATCGCAGGCTACGAGGGCGCAGACAAGGGCGAGGCCGTCGAGGCCCTGCTCGAGGCCCGTGCCCGCGCCCGCAAGGAGAGGGACTGGGCCCTGGCGGACAGCGTCCGCGACGGCCTGGGCGGCCTGGGCTTCACCATCGAGGACACCCCCCAGGGAGCGAGGGTGAGCTATGGCGCCTAGGAAGCCCGCCGGCAAGGCGGGGCGCAAGCCGCAGGAGCAGCAGCGCGGGCCGCGCGATGCGAGAAGGCAGCCCGCGGGTGCCGCAGCGCCCCGTGGCGGCCGCGCGGCCGAGCAGCGCCCGCAGCAGGAGGGGCGCCCCGGTGCCCGCGGCCGGGCGGCTGGGCGCACGGGTCTGCGCTTGGGAGAGGACGTCTCCGTCCTCGAGGGGCGCCATGCCCTCGAAGAGGCTCTCGAGACCGGCACCCCCATCGATGTGGTCTGGGTCTCTGAGGCTCTGGCAGGAGACGAGCAGGTCTCGCGCTTGGCGGGGCGCGCGCGTTCCAAGGGCGTCAAGATCCACTTCGTCGACCCCGCAGAGCTCGACCTGCTCTCGTCTCACGGCGCGCACCAGGGCGTCGCAGCCCAGCTCAAGCCCTACCGCTATGCAAGCCTCGCAGACCTCGTGAGGGCCGCCGAGGGTAGGGAGAACGCGCTCATCGTCGCTACGGACCACGTCACGGACGCGGGCAACTTCGGCGCCATCGTGCGCAGCGCCGAGGTCGTGGGCGGCACGGGGGTGCTCATCCCCAACAAGCGCAACGCGCGCGTGAACACCGCGGCATACAAGACGAGCGCCGGCGCCGTGCTCCACCTGCCCATCGCGATGGAGCCCAACCTCGCGCGCAGCCTCGCCGCGCTCAAGGAGGAGGGCTTTTGGATCGTGGGTGCCAGCGAGCACGCCAGCGACCTGCTGTGGGACGCCCCGCTCTCCGGCAGGGTGGTCTTGGTGATGGGCAGCGAGGGCAGCGGCTTGAGCCGCTTGACCATGGAGGCATGCGACATGCTTGTCAAGCTGCCTCAGGCGGGCAAGGTGGAGTCGCTCAACGTGGCGCAGGCAGCCACCGCCATCGCCTACGAGTGGGCGCGGCAGTGCCGCGGCGCCTGCGGGGCGTAGGGGCCCGTATCATGCCGATGGAGCGCAAGGTCGTCTTGATAGTCGACGGCTACAACGTGATCCGCAACAACCCGCGCTACTCGCAGCTGGGCGCGGACTACGAGGCCTCGAGCGCCTGGAACAAGGCGCGCGAGGCCGTCATCAACGATGCTGCCCTCATGGCAAAGGGCGCCTACGACCACTGCACCGTGGTCTTCGACGGCGCTGGCAACAGCAAGTCGAAGGGCAAGCCCACCAGGGTGTGCGGCATCGATGTGGTGTTCTCGCCCGCAGGCGTCAGCGCCGACACCGTCATCGAGAGGCTTGCCCACGACGCCCGCGAGGCCGGCAAGGAGGTGCAGGTCGTCTCGTCTGACTTCACGATCCAGTCGACGGTGTTCGGCGGGGGAGTGACGCGCATCTCCGCCCGCGGGTTCTCGGCTGCCAGCGAGGCGCTCGAGGAGGAGTGGCACGAGGACAGCTACAAGGCGGGCAGGGCCGCAAAGAACACAGTCGCTGGCAGGATAGATCCCCAGGTTGCCGCCAAGCTCGAGGCTTTCGTGCGAGGCAAAGGTGACCTGACGTGATACACTAGCCGCCGCCGAAAGGATGCCAGTGTAGCTCCAATGGTAGAGCAGCTGCCTTGTAAGCAGACGGTTGGGGGTTCGAGTCCCTCCACTGGCACCAGCGGCAGCCTGCGGATGCGGGGAGCAGTGGCGAGGATACGCACGGCACCGTGGTTTTTGAGCTTTTTTGTTGACAGGAGCCTACGGAGTCTGTATCATTCTCGACCGCTGCGCAGGAATTGTCAGGTTTTCCGCAAGGGAATGAAATTGAAAATTCTCGCAGCAGGCAACTTGAAAGTGTTATATAGTAGGTTTCCATTTTTGCAGATGGGCGTGTGCCCGAGTGGCTAAAGGGGACGGGCTGTAAACCCGTTGGCTATGCCTACCTTGGTTCGAATCCAAGCGCGCCCACCATCTGCCTGTGTAGCTCAGGGGTAGAGCACTTCCTTGGTAAGGAAGAGGCCATCGGTTCAAATCCGATCACAGGCTCCAGTTAAAACTCGGGGGCCCTGCAAAGAGGGCCCCTTGCTATCTATATATGGCGGCGTAGCTCAGTTGGTTAGAGCGCACGGTTCATACCCGTGTTGTCATTGGTTCGAGTCCAATCGCCGCTACCAATCATCACCGGCCGCCCGTTTTGGGCGGCCGCAAGTTATAGAATAAACCCAGCTATGTCGCTTCCGCGCAACCCGCGGGGGCGCGGAACAAACCAAGGAGGAAAGATGGCTAAGGAAAAGTTTGAGCGCACTAAGCCGCATGTCAACATTGGTACCATCGGTCACGTCGACCATGGCAAGACCACGCTGACCGCTGCAATCTCCAAGACCCTGTCCATGAACGACGGTTCCCATGGCACCGCCACCGCAGACTTCACTGCATTCGAGGACATCGACAAGGCTCCCGAGGAGCGCGAGCGCGGCATCACCATCTCCATCGCTCACATCGAGTATCAGACCGACACCCGTCACTATGCTCATGTCGACTGCCCCGGCCATGCTGACTACGTCAAGAACATGATCACCGGTGCTGCTCAGATGGACGGCGCTATCCTGGTCATCGCTGCAACCGACGGCCCCATGGCCCAGACCCGCGAGCACATCCTGCTCGCCCGCCAGGTCGGTGTCCCCTACATCGTCGTCTTCCTGAACAAGTGCGACATGGTCGAGGACGAGGAGCTCATCGAGCTCGTCGAGATGGAGGTTTCCGAGCTGCTCGAGTCCTACGGCTTCGAGGACTGCCCCATCGTCAAGGGCTCCGCTCTGAAGGCCCTCGAGGGCGATCCCAAGTGGCAGGAGGCCATCTGGGAGCTCATGGACACCGTCGACTCCTTCATCCCCGAGCCCGCTCGTGAGACCGACAAGCCCTTCCTGATGGCTATCGAGGACGTCTTCACCATCACCGGCCGCGGCACTGTTGCCACCGGTCGTGTCGAGCGCGGCACCATCCACATGAACGACGAGGTCGAGATCGTGGGTATCCGCGAGACCGCCAAGACCGTCGTCACCGGCGTCGAGATGTTCCGCAAGATCCTGGACCAGGCCGAGGCTGGCGACAACGTCGGTATCCTCCTGCGCGGCACCAAGCGCGAGGACATCGAGCGCGGCCAGGTTCTCTGCAAGCCCGGTTCCGTGACCCCCCACACCAAGTTCGAGGGCCAGGTCTACGTCCTGACCAAGGAGGAGGGCGGCCGTCACACCCCGTTCTTCACCAACTACCGTCCTCAGTTCTACTTCCGCACCACCGACATCACTGGCACCGTTATGCTGCCTGAGGGCGTCGAGATGGTCATGCCTGGCGACAACGTCACCATTACCGGTGAGCTGATCCACCCGATCGCCATGGAGGAGGGCCTCAAGTTCGCCATCCGCGAGGGTGGTCGCACCGTCGGCTCTGGTCGAGTCACCAAGATCATCGAGTAACATCTACTCGCTGGTTTAAGAGCGCTGCCCGGCCCGGCAGCGAGAGTTGCCGGGCCGCTTTGCGCAAGTAGGAGGATTCAAGTAATGCGTACTCTGGTTACTCTGGCTTGCACCGAGTGCAAGCGTCGTAACTACACGACTAAGAAGAACAAGCAGAACAATCCTGAGCGTATCGAGCTCAAGAAGTACTGCCGCTGGTGTGGTCATCACACCCTGCACAAGGAAACCCGCTAAGGTATAACACTTAGCAGTTCGTCTAGCACAGGCCAGTAGCTCCAATTGGTAGAGCGTCGGTCTCCAAAACCGAATGTTGCGGGTTCGAGTCCTGCCTGGCCTGCCAGATTTTCCATGTCGAGCTTTATAGCTCGACATTCCAATTAGGCGACTAAACACAGCCCCACAAGTACCTGAACGGACGCACATGGCACAGAAGAACAGCAACAACAAGAAGGTTGAGAAGAAGGGCAAAAACGGCAGGGCTGCAAAGCCCAGCATCCCCACTCGCATCAAGAACTACTTCATGGACGTCAGGTCCGAGATGAAGCGCGTGGTCTGGCCCACCAAGAAGGAGCTTCTTAACGCAAGCCTCATCGTCATCGGTGCGCTGATCTTCTTCGGCGTCTTTGTTGCGATTATCGACAACATCGTTCTCATCCCGCTCGAAGCGCTCGCTTCCCTGGGTCAGTAGGGGAGGTATGAAACATGGCTAAGAAGTGGTATGTCCTCCATACCTACTCCGGGTACGAGAACAAGGTCAAGACCAACATCGAGCATATGGTCAAGCTCAAGGGCCTCGAGAGGGTCATCTACGAGGTTCTGGTCCCCACCGAGGAGGTCACCGAACTCAAGGAGGGCGGCAAGCGCGTCACCTCCGAGAAGAAGGTCTTCCCCGGTTACGTCCTGATCCGCATGGACTTGGACAAGGACAAGAGCGTTTGGGGTGCCGTTCGCAACACCAGCGGTGTTACGGGCTTTGTCGGCAGTGAGGGCCAGCCGATCCCGCTGTCGCGCGAGGAGTTCGCCAAGATCACCAAGAGGGTCGACCCTGTAACCGCTGTCAAGAAGACCACGACCGACCTCACCGAGGGCATGGTCGTCAAGGTTGTCAGCGGCCCGCTTGCAGACTTCGACGGCACAGTCTCCGAGGTCAACGCAGACGCCGGCAAGGTCAAGGTCCTCGTTTCCATCTTCGGCCGCGAGACCCCCGTCGAGCTCAGCTTCGACCAGGTGGCCAAGATCTAGCTTTGGAAGAACTCACGCTCGGGTGCCTCTGTGGACGAGGGCTTCTCACCTGGGTGTGTTTTCTATAGATGCACTACAGGCACGTCTTCGCGCTTGGGGCGCGAAGACAGATTGATAAGGAATTGAGAATGGCTAAGGAAATCGAAGGCTTCATCAAGCTTCAGATCCCCGGTGGCCAGGCCAACCCGGCTCCCCCCGTTGGTCCTGCACTGGGTGCAAAGGGCGTCAACATCATGCAGTTCTGCCAGGCGTTCAACGCCGCCACGCAGGACAAGATGGGTACCATCGTCCCTGTCGAGATCACTGTCTATGAGGACAAGACCTTCGACTTTGTGTGCAAGACCCCTCCCGCTGCCTTCCTGATCAAGAAGGCGCTGGGTATCGAGAGCGCTGCTGCCAACTCCATCAAGGAGATTGCCGGCACCCTCACCCAGGAGCAGCTGACCGAGATCGCCGAGACCAAGCTCCCCGACCTCAACGCCAACGACATCGAGGCTGCCAAGAAGATCGTCGCCGGCACCGCTCGCTCCATGGGCGTCAAGATCGCCGAGTAGCCCAAGCTTCTCGAGCATCAAGGTTAAGCGCGGGGGCTCTGCTCCCGCTCTAGTCAAGTGGAAGGGCCAGGCTGCCCGCTATTACCACGAGGAGGTAATGAAATGCCTAAGCACGGAAAGAAGTACGTCGAGGCCGCCAAGAAGGTGACCGAGGACATCTACACTCCGCTCGCCGCAATCAAGCTGGCTCAGGAGATCTCCTTCGCTAACTACGATGAGACCATCGAGGCCCACTTCCGCCTGGGTATCGACACCCGCCAGGCAGACCAGCAGGTCCGCGGTTCCATCTCCCTGCCCAACGGCACCGGCAAGTCCGTCCGCGTCGCCGTCTTCGCCGAGGGTGCAAAGGCCGAGGAGGCCGTTGCCGCTGGCGCTGAGGTTGTCGGCTCCGACGACCTGGTTGCAGAGATCCAGAAGGGCGAGATCAACTTCGACGCCGCTATCGCCACTCCGGACATGATGTCCAAGGTTGGCCGCCTGGGCAAGATCCTGGGCCCCCGCGGCATGATGCCCAACCCCAAGCTGGGCACCGTCACCATGGACGTTGCAAAGGCCGTCGCCGAGCTCAAGGGCGGCAAGATCGAGTACCGCGCAGACCGCTACGGCATCTGCCACTGCGTCATCGGCAAGAAGTCCTTCACCCCGGAGGCCCTGGCCGAGAACTACGGCGCCCTCTACGACGAGATCCTGCGCGTCAAGCCCTCTGCAGCAAAGGGCAAGTATGTGAAGTCCGTTTCCATCTCCTCCACCATGGGCCCTGGCATCCCTGTGGACGACGCTGTGAAGCGCGCTTACACCGAGGCCTAAGCAAGACGCCTCAACGCATCTCAAGAGCAAAGAAAGCCGCCTGATGGGCGGCTTTCTTGTTTGGCTGAGCCAAGCTGCTTGTGCGTGCCACTGGCCTGTGGCCGGCGCTGCGATAAGGCAGCTATCGCTGGATGATCCTGGTGGGGGTCACCACGTAGTCCATGCGGCGGTCGTGCACTCCGTAGGGCACCGCTTGGCAGATCTGCTCGTCAAAGGCTACGCCCACAACAAGACACTCGCCCTTGAGGTGGGGGATGTAGCGATCGTAGCAGCCGCCGCCCTGGCCAAGGCGATAGCATTCCTCGTCGAAGGCGACGCCGGGGACGAGGAGGAGGTCGATGTCTTCCGGGCGTACAGCGCGGTCTCGCGCGATGGAGTCGATGGTCTGTACCGTGGCGGGGCTGTCGACGTAGGCGGGTTTCTCTCCGCGCTCGACAGCGGCGAAGGTGATGATGTCGCCGGGGAGCATGACGGGGTAGGCGATGACGGGGGAGGGGTCGAGCAGGCGCAGCGCTTTGACGAGGTCGTCAAGGGAGGCTTCTGAGCCATATGCCTGGTAGACGCCCACCACGCGTGAGTTGCGCACTGCGGGCAGGTTGTAGAGGCGCTCTGCGAGATTGTCCTCGTAGCTCTTGCGCTGCAGAAGGCTGATGCCGTCGCGGACGGAGCGCATCTCAACGCGCAGTGCATGTTTGTCTTCGATTAGGCCCATGCAATTCCAAACACTCGGGCGTCCTCCAAGGCTGAGGTGCGCGCCCGGGATTCGTGCCGTGGACCCGCAAAACGTGTATGCACCCTGAATCAGACGCACCAGAGCTGCGAGTTATCATTAAACACTACAAAGAGTACCACCAAGGGCGCTTGTAATACAAA